>JBEVOI010000252.1:0-5183 GCA_040507665.1 Burkholderiales bacterium | reverse complement strand
GCCGGCGATGTCCCGCGACCCCACGGCGTACGCGGCCCCCGTGTGCTCGCTGTAGCCGTTGTCCTCGAAGACGAAGATCGCGGGCACCTTCAGGACGATGGCCATGTTCATGGCTTCGAACACCGTCCCCTGGTTCGAGCTGCCGTCGCCGCCAAACGCCACACTGACCCGCCCGTCCCCGCGATTCCGGCAGGCAATGGCTGCACCCACGGCGATTGGCGGTCCGCCGCCCACGATCGCGTTCGCGCCGAGCATCCCACGCGCCGCATCGGCGATGTGCATCGAGCCGCCCTTGCCGTGGCAGAGCCCGTCCCGGCGCCCGTAGATCTCGAGCATCATGCCGGTCACGTCGCAGCCCTTGGCGATGCAGTGACCGTGTCCGCGATGCGTGCTCACCATGTAGTCGCGATCGTCGAGATGTGCGCAGACGCCGACGGCAACCGCCTCCTGCCCGGCATAGAGGTGGGTAAATCCGGGAATCTCACCCGTCGCGATCTCGACGTGCAGGCGCTCCTCGAACTCGCGGATGGTCTTCATCCGCCGGTAGGCGTCGATCAGTCGCTCGGAATCCAGCCGCGTCGGCATCCGTTCACCATTCACCGAGGGGTCATACCGCATCCGGCGGCCGGCCACCGGGACCATAGATGTAGTCGTCGAGCACCTTGTGGAAATGCCGGATCCGCAGTTCCTGCGACCCGAGCCACAAACCCGCGTACGCGGCGGAGTGCATCCCGCGCTGCACGCCCGGCAGGTTGGCGGAATCCTGGTCGAGCACCTGCCCGATGGATTTGTCTCCGTGGCGGAAGTAGCGGTGCTGCGGACGCTCCGGCCGCTCGCGGCCGTCGGGCACGAGCTCGAAGGTCCAGATGTCGAAGTACATGCGGTCCGGATTCTCGGGATGCGGGCGCTGACGGAACAGCATCAGGTCGTCGGCGTGCACGTTGATCGTGACGTTCGGGAAGATCAGGTAGTGGTAGTCATCGGTGAGCTGGTCGTCGTTGAGCCGCGAATAATCCTTACCCTGGCCGGGACCGTGCTCCCGTTTCCACTTCTGCACATCACGCCGGATGTTCTCGAGCGGCGCATCGTAGTCGGCTGGGTCCATGCCCGCGGCCTTCATGATGACCTTGATCGGATAGGGTATGGATGGCGGCTTCCGGACCCGCGGACTCCAGGTCGCGAACGGGATCAGGTAGCGGTTGTGCCGCTCGTAGCAGTCGATCTGGATGTCGAGGTCGTGCAGATACCACATGAGCTGCGGATGTATGCCCTGCACGTGGTAGCTCTCGTTGAACGCGTCGACCGAGGTCTTCCAGTTGCAGTCCCACTCGATGGTGATGTCGCGCGTCAGCGCCATCTTGTGGAAGTTGTAAGGATCGAGGTGGGCCGGAATCGGATCGAGGTATTCGCGCAGCGGGATCGGCTGCGGGTTCAGGCTGAACCAGACCAATCCCCCCCAGGTATCGCAGGGGATCTCGGCCAGGCCGCGGCAGGGCGGGGCGCCCTGCGGGAACGTGTCGAGGTCGGGGATGCGCACGAACGCACCGTCGAGTCCGTACTCCCAGTGGTGATACTGGCAGCGGAAGGTATCGGTGCTGCCTTGACCCGCCGGCCGCAGGCGGTTGCCGCGATGCATGCACACGTTGTAGAAGGCACGAACGTTGCGATCCGCCTGGCGCACGAGCAGCACCGCCTCGCGACCGACCTCGGTGCAGACGTAATCGCCGGGTTCCGCGAGGTCCGCCTCGAAGGCGCCGAGCAGCCAGACATGTGTCCACATGCGCTCCCATTCGAGGCGCATGAATTCCTCGGAGATATAGCGTTCCTTGCGGATGATCGCGTGGCCGAGATCCGGATCCGGTGCCTTCGCGGTCGGTGTCTCGGGGCTGCGCTCGGGCGCAACGCGCGCGACCTGGCGGAAACCCGGCGCGCGCGAGGTTTCGAGCAGCGCGTCGTGTTTCGGGTCTTCCTTCATCGAGTCTGCCCGTCCTCAGTCGAGCCGCGCGGCCCAGCGGATCGCGCGGCGCAGCAGCTCGTGAAAGACCGGGAGCTTCCAGCTGCCGCGCTCGACCTGAGGATACTCCTGCATCAGCGGCCGCATGTCGTAGCGCCCTCGCGCATGACCCAGCGTCAGGTACAACACGGCGCCGTCCGCATGCTGCTTCAGATACATAACCGGACGCGGCTCGTCGCTACGCCAGTCGGACTCGGTGAAACCCGGTGTCTCCCCGGACCAGCGTGCATGCAACAGGGTCTCGATCGGCGGGTGAAGCTCCGAAAGGTACAGCTCGTCGTCGGCATCGAAGGAACCGATTCCCGTGACGAGCGGATGCTTGGGCTGGGTCACCTCGACGCGATACGGCGCGATCGGCGGATGCGCGATGAACTGGCTGCCGACGGTCTCCATGTGCAAACACGCTTCGCGTGGCGCTTCCCAGCCGCGGCCCTTCGCGTAGCGCAGCAGCGAGTTGGTGCCGTGCAGCGCGAGCCACCGGTGGCCGGACTCCACGTAGGCGCGCAACCGGGCGCTCGCCGTATCGTCCGGTACGACGTCGACCGTATAGGTAACCAGGAAGGAGCTGGCCTCGATGGCCGCGATGTCCCGGTAATCCTCTGCGATTCGCGTGCGGATTCGCTCCTGCTCGCCGAGCAGGGCGAGCAGTTGCAACCGGGCGTAGTCGATGTCGTGGTAGCGACCGCCGCAGACCAGGTACGCATCGATCGCGGTCGCGGACATCGGGCCCGAGCTCAGAACCGGACGCCCTTGGTGAAGCCATTGTCTGCGACGACGTTGGCGCCGGTTATGAGGCTCGCGGCCGGGCTCGCGAGGAACGCCACTACACGTGCAACCTCTTCCGGGGTGCCCATGCGACCCGCCGGAATGGCCCGCAACGTCGACTCGTAGAACTTCGGATTGGTGCCCTTGATCATCTCCCAGGCACCCCCCTCGAAATAGATGGGACCCGGCGACACGGCATTTACGCGCACATTCTGCCGGCCGACGAACTGCGACAATTGTTTCGCGTAGGTGATGAGCGCCGCCTTCATGGCGTTGTATCCCATGGGCGCGGCGAACGTCTCGATCGCATTGGTGGAACTGATGATGACGACCGACCCCTGCCCGGACTTCTTGAGGTGGTCCATCAGCGCTTCGCAGCCGCGCACCGTATGCAGCACGTCGATCTCGAAGTTGCGCCACCAGTTCTTCTCGCTGTCCATGCCACCGCCACCACTCACGCAGGGCACGAAGATGTCGCACCCGCCGAGCGCGGTGGCGGTACGTCCAAGCCAGCCGGCGTAAGCCTCGGCATCGCGGACATTGAGGGCTTCTCCGACGGCCGTTACCCCGCGAGACGAAAGTGCACGGACCGTCTCCTGCACCTCGTCCTCGGTTCGCGCGCACAGACCGACGTCGACCCCTTCGCTGGCCAGGAGATCCACGATGGCGCGCCCGATCCCCTTGGTGGCGCCGGTGACGATCGCCTTTCTTCCCTTAAGCCCAAGGTCCATCGCTGCCCTCCCGGACGGGTCCGCCGCTCTGAACCGCAATTATAGGCAGCGGGATGTCGAGATTAAACAGTCATGACTGTTTTTTTACCAGCACTCTTACGGCATGATCCGGACAGGAAACCAGCGGCGCGTGCCCCAAGGGCGGATGCATTGCGGATGTTGCGCTGCAATAATGTACGTTTCGCGTGGGGACCTGCAGCGTATGCCGAAAATCGTCGTGACCGACCGGGATGGCAACCAGCACGAAGTGGAAGGTCGTGCCGGGCTCAAGGTCATGGAAACGCTGCGTGAGCTCGACTACGGTGTACTCGCGATCTGCGGCGGGCTTTGCTCGTGCGCGACCTGCCACGTTCTGGTTTCGCCAGACTGGATCGAGAAACTGCCAGAGCAGCAGGGCGATGAGAAAGAGTTGCTCGTGGAACTCTCGCACTACGACGCAGGGCGCTCCCGGCTGAGCTGTCAGCTCGAATTCACCGAGCAGCTCGACGGACTCGAGGTCACCATCGCGCCCGACGAGTAAAGCGCTCGCTCATTGAACGTACAGCGCGTTGTCGACCAGGATCTCCGCGCCGTTGATGTATCGTGACTCGTCCGACGCCAGAAAGACGACCACGTTCGCGACGTCGGAGGGTTGTCCGAGCCCCGTGGGGCTTTGCTCCCACATCGACATTTCCATCCCGAGCTCGCGCGTTGCATCGCGCACCATCTGCGTTTCGATGGCACCAGGGTGAATGGAATTGCAGCGAATCCCGTACTTGTTCGTCTGGCAGTGAACCGCGACCGACTTGGTCATTGCCCGCACGGCTCCCTTCGCGGCGCTGTAGGCGAAGTACACCGGGTAGCCCAGGTGCGACGCCATCGAAGACATGTTGATGATCGAGCCACCGCCGCTGGCGCGGATCGCCGGGATGCTGCTGCGACATCCGAGAAAGACACCTTCGGACATGACCTGGTTCTGGAACCGGAACTGTTCGAGCGTGCAGGTTTCCGGTGTGGCGATGACGACCACGCCCGCGTTATTGACCAGCACGTGCAGACCGCCGAAGTGCCCAACGCACTCGGCGACGACCTGCGTCCAGCGCGCCTCGTCGCGTACGTCCTGCGCCAGGAACAGCGCGGAACCCGCCCGCGCCGCGTTCAGCTTCGCGGCGAGCTCGCGCCCGGCCGTCTCGTTAATATCGGTCGCCACAACCCTGGCACCTTCGTGTACCAGTGCCTCGGCATCCGCGCGGCCGAGGCCGGTGGCCGCACCCGTAACGATCGCGATCTTTCCATCCAGACGTCCCATGGCTAGGCTCCCGTATCTCGAGTGCGCGGGGCGGCGACGTTAGCAGTCAGCGATGTCTGTTTCAATCAGCTTTGACTTTTTCCTGGCGGCGCCACATCCTTGGTCGCAGCCGCGGAGACGACAATAAAAAGCATGCCACAGAGAAATCAGGCTGCCCCGGGGGAGACCGAGCCGTCCGGATGGCAGGCGCAGAAGAGCGCATCAACGCGGCTGCAGATCGTCGAGGCTGCATTGCGGTGCTTCGTCGAGCTCGGCTACTCGGGGACGACGACCACCGTCATCGCCAACAAGGCCGGGCTGTCGCGGGGGGCGATGCTGCATCACTTCCCCTCCAAGATCGACATCGTACGGGCCGCCGTGGAGCACCTGCACGCCAAGCGGCTCA
>JBEVOI010000238.1:0-4213 GCA_040507665.1 Burkholderiales bacterium | reverse complement strand
TCTGGCGCCCGGTGACCGATGTTCTCCGCAAGACCGCGCTGCTCCTGAACGAATCCTTCCCCCACAGCAGCATGCAGGCGATCGGTGGCAACCTGGCCGAGGAGATCGTGCGCACGCAGGTGCCAGGCTTCGTTCCACGCTGGCTTGTAGGCCTCCTGGCGCGACGCGCATACGGGCTCTTTCTCCAGACCGAAGACGGATCCCATCCGGATAACCGTATCGTCGCGAGAGCGAACGGCTCCGGTCTGCCGCAAATCGACTACAACGCCGAGCGCCTGCCTGAGGCGGCCGCCGAGCACCAGCAATTGCGCGCAACCCTCGTGCGCCACCGGCACCGCTCACGCGTGCGGCACGCTGGTCACGGGGCGCGATCCCGCCACCTCGGTGGTCGACCCCTTCGGAAAGGTGCACGGCCTCGAGAACTGCTATGTCGTCGACGGCAGCGTGCTGCCTCGATCCAGCCGGGTGAACCCGGCACTGACCATCTATGCGTGGGCGCTGCGCGTGGCGAGCCGTCTCGGCGCAAGGGGAGAATCCAATGAACACACCAATGCCAGACCCGATCCGGTTCGGGCGTGAGACCTCGCCCAGGCCGAGCGCCGCGATGGTGGCTCGCGAACGGGCGCGGCGGGTAGCATAGTGGCCGAGCAGTTACGCCCATACGGGATCGGTGACGCTTCCGCCGCCCGGAAGTTGCTCGACCCGATGCGGGATCACCTGAGCGATGCGGGGCTCGGCTCCGTGAGCGAGATCTTCGACGGCGCGCCACCCCATGTACCGCGCGAAGCGAGAGAGCGGCGGACCCGCGCGCGAGCGCACAACACCTGCCGTGGTATCGATGACCTGATGGAGCCGAGATGAAAACTGCACCGACCCTGAATGCAGAACGCACCCGCCTCGAGGCCCAGCGCGCCGGCCGTGAGGACTGGCGCCTGTGGGGCCCGTACCTCGCCGAGCGCGCTTGGGGCACCGTGCGCGAAGACTACAGCCCGCACGGCATCGCCTGGGAATACTTCGACCATGACCAGGCCCGGTCTCGCGCCTATCGCTGGAATGAGGACGGGATCGGCGGCATCTGCGACGAAGACCAGCACCTCTGCTTCGCGCTCGCGCTGTGGAACGGCCGCGATCCGATCCTCAAGGAGCGTGCATTCGGTCTCACAGGCAACCAGGGCAACCATGGCGAGGACGTAAAGGAGTACTACTTCTACCTCGACGCCACGCCCTCCCACAGCTATCTGCGCTACCTCTACAAGTATCCGCAGGCCGAGTACCCGTATGCGCGCCTCGTGGAGGAGAACGCGCGCCGCTCGCGCAACGACCCGCCGTTCTCGCTGCTGGACGCCGGCGTGTTCGACGACGGCCGCTACTGGGACGTGGAGGTCCGCTACGCGAAGGCGGGGCCGGAGGAAATTCACATCCGGGTGATCGCCACCAACCGCGGACCCGAGACCGCAATGCTCCACCTGCTGCCGACGCTGTGGTTCCGAAACACGTGGTCGTGGGGCAACCCGGGAGAGAAGCCCGCGATCGCCTTCGAACCGGCTCCCCAAGGCGCGAAGTGGGCGGTGAAGGCGGAGCATCCGGCGCTCGGCGAGTACTTCCTGTACGGCCGCCACGAAGCGACGCCTCTCTACACCGAGAACGAAAGCAACGCCGAGCGCCTGTGGGGCGTGCGAAGCGCCGCCCCGTTCGTGAAAGATGCGTTCCACCGCCGCGTGATCCACGGCGAGGAAGGCGCAGTCAACCCGGGCCTCACCGGCACCAAGTTCGCAGCATGGCACCAGCTCACCGCCGAGCCGGGCCACGCCGTGACCATCGGCATCACCCTTTGCAAGGGCGCGCGCGCGGCGCCCTTCGACAAGCGCGAAGTGATCTTCGCCCGGTGCGAGTCCGAAGCCACCGTGTTCTATGAGGAGCTGCTGCCCGAAGCCGATCCCCAGGACTACAACATTCTGCGCCAGGCGCTCGCCGGCATGATCTGGAGCAAGCAGTTCTTCCACTACGACGTGGCGCGCTGGCTCGACGGCGATTCCCTGCCACCACCCGAAGGGCACAAGCACGGCCGGAACCGAAGCTGGCGGCACATGAAGGCGGCGCACGTGATCTCCATGCCCGACACCTGGGAGTACCCGTGGTTCGCGGCGTGGGACCTCGCGTTTCACTGCGCGGTGCTGGCGCTGGTCGATGTCGACTTCGCGAAAGACCAGATCGAGCTTTTGTTGAAGGAAACGTACCTTCATCCGAATGGGCAGATCCCCGCCTATGAATGGGCCTTCGGCGACGTCAATCCGCCGGTGCTTGCGATGGCTGCGCTCAAAACCTTCCGCGCCGAGCGCGTGCAGCGGGGAAAGGGCGATATCGGATTTCTCCAGCGCGTGACCCACAAGCTGCTCATGAACTACACGTGGTGGCTCAATCGCAAGGACGCCGACGGCGCCAACGTCTTCGAGGGCGGCTTCCTGGGGCTGGACAACATTTCCGTGTACGATCGCTCCCAGCCGCTGCCCGCCGGCTACAGCCTGAAGCAGGCGGACGCGACCGGATGGATGGCGATGTTCGCGCTCAACATGACGGTGATGTGTCTCGAGCTCGCCGCCTCCCAGTCCGACTACGAGGACGTGGCGATCCAGTGCTACATGCAGTTCCTCGGCATCGCCAACACCATCGCCGGCGGCAGCGGCATGGGGATCTCGTTGTGGGACGACACCGACGGCTTCTTCAAGGACGTGGTGGTGGGGCCAGACGGCACCGCTCAGCGCATCGACGTGTTCTCCTTCGTCGGGCTGATTCCGCTCTTCGCCTGCGAGATCGTCGACAAGCGACTGCTGAAGGCCTCGCCTCGCTTCCGTTCGGTCATGAACGCGCACCGTTACGGGTTGTTCGACGGCGTGCACGTGACCGAATGCCCGACCAAGACCAACGCGCGCGGTGAGCACCTGCTGTCCCTGGTGGATGCGGACAAGCTGAAGCGCATCCTGCAGCACCTCCTCCACGAGGGCGAATTCCTCTCGTCCTACGGCGTGCGCAGCGTGTCGCGCATCCACGCAGAGCGCAAAGACCTGGGTCACGTTCACGGCATCGGCAGGGCGCTCATCGAGTATGTGCCCGGCGAGTCCAACAGCGGTCTCTTCGGTGGCAACTCGAACTGGCGCGGCCCCATCTGGATGCCGACCAACTACACGCTGGTGCAGGCGATTGAGAAGTTTCACCGCTTTCTCGGCGATGACTTCAAGGTGCCGGTGCCGTGCTTGGGCGACCGCGAGCTCACCTTGAACGACATCGCCAAGCTCATCTCCGATCGCCTGGTGAACATCTTCCGCCGGGGAGAGGATGGACGCATTCCGGCATTGCCCGCGGCGAGCCCGTTTCAGCGCGACCCGGCGTGGAAGGATCTGCTGCTCTTCAACGAGTATTTCCACGGAGAGAACGGGCTGGGGCTCGGCGCCATGCATCAGACCGGCTGGACGGGACTCGTCGCGAACCTGGTTCAGCGGCGCTACCGCAGCGACATTCCCGCGTACTGGAAGCAGCAAGTGGCTTCCGAACGGAAGGATGCGGTGGCGGTGTGAGGGCGTGACGAGTGACGTGTGACCAGTGACGGAGAAGCGGTGACGACGAATGAAGATTGAAGTGGCGTGGGAGTTGACTGAGCGGACGGTGGAACGCGCGACGCCTCCCTCGTCTCTCGTCACGCGTCACGCGCGGGGCATGCGCTCCGTGCTCGCCCTCGCCGCAGAGGTCTACGTCCGCAAGCAGGGAACGGCAGCGGTGTCCTGATCGCACACCGTCGCGCAAGCAGCAGTCTTTCCGCACCGCGGCGGCGTCGTGTATCGCGATCCGCACTGCCCGTGAGGGTGTGAACGCACCATGGTCGCCGGTCGCGGATCGCAGCCATCGTCCCTCCGCCCCTCCTTCCCGCTCGCGTACGCCATCCCGAGCAGGAGATGGTCGTTCTCGAAAGAGTCTCTTCACACTCGCTCGATGCGATCGGACTAGGTCTTCTGGCGGATTTACGTACCTTGGCTTTTCCGCGATCGTAACTTCAACGGCGGGTCTTCTCACGCGACGCTTCGCCCAAGGGGCATTCGGTTGAAGCGCTGGAGCAGATCACCGAGCGTGTGGTCCGGTTATCCACCGCTGGCCGGCGGCGCACCCACGAAGCGGCGCAGCGCATCGCTTGACTCACCAGCGAGGAAACATCATGACGAAA
>JBEVOI010000124.1:0-12070 GCA_040507665.1 Burkholderiales bacterium | reverse complement strand
ATGACCCGGGGGGAAACGAAGGTCGAGCGGCTCGGGCAGGGGGCCGAGATCGTGTTGCTGCTCGATCGCAGCCGCAGCATGGACCAGTCGTTCTATCGGCCGCAACGGGTGGAGGATTACCTGCCGGCCTTCGGCGGCGAGATTCCGGAGTCGAAGCAGGCGGTCGCCCGGCGCCTGCTGTCCGGGTTCATCGGCAAGCGACCCGACGATCTTTTCGGCATGGTGATCTTCAGTACGTTGCCGATCGAGGTACTCGACTTCACGCAGAAGGCGGAGGTCATCCAGTCGGCGATCTCCGCGAGCGCCATCGGCAAGGGCATCGGCGACACGGACATGGGCCTCGGTCTCGAGCGCGCCCTCTCGCTCTTCGAGGGGCGTCCATATTCGGGATCGCGCATCATCCTGCTGGTATCCGATGGCGGCGCACACCTCGACGTGGCGACGCGGGAGCGCCTGACACGCATGTTCAAGCAGGAACGGGTATCGCTGTACTGGATCTACATTCGCTCGTTCCGCAGCCCGGGCCTGCTCGCCGACCGTGACGTCGACGCGCAGATTGCAGACACGGTGCCCGAGCACTTCCTGCACACGTTCTTTTCCGGCGTGGGCGTCCCCTACCGGGCCTACGAGGCGGAGAATCCCGAAGCGCTGCAGAAGGCGATCGACGACGTGAACCGGCTCGAGCGCCTGCCCATTCAGTTTACCGAGGTGCTGCCGCGGCGTGACCTTTCGCAACAATGCTACGGCGCGGCGCTCGCCTGCGCGCTCCTGCTGCTCGGGCTGAAATTCATGGAGGTGCGACGATGGGCCTGAGCCGCAAGCGCCGACGTGAGCTCTGGCTCGCCGCGGCGGCGCTGGTCCTCGTCGCGTTCGGTGCGTACGATCTGCACCAGCTCGCGCAGCTCAAGGAGTGGAATCGCGCGATGGAGGACGGTTCCGTCGTGGCGCTCAAGGGCCAGCTCCCGGCGCCGCTTGTCTTTGCCCAGGCCTACCACCTGCCCGATAGCACCGATTACCAGTTGGTCCTGGGTCTGTACAAGCGCGCTGAGCTCGCAGGCGACCCGGCGCTGCGCTCCGCTGCCGCATACAACAGCGGGAACGTCTACTTCCGCGAGGGGCTCGCGATGCGCAATGCGGATAACGACCAGCAGGCGGTCCCGCTGCTGGAGCTCGCGAAGGGAAGCTATCGCCAAGTGCTGAAGGTAAATCCGGGCAATTGGGATGCGCGCTACAACCTCGAGCGGGTGTTGCGCCAGCGCCCGGAGCCGGAGGATCTGGATGAGGGCGCGCTGGATGCGCCGCAACAGGCAGAGCGCGCAGTGACAACGATGCGTGGATTTTCGCTCGGCCTCCCATGAACGCAGCGAAGAGTTTGCTCGCCCGGATTCGGGAAACGCGCGGCCGCTCGCTGTTGATTGCTGCATGCCTCGGGCTGGCGGCGACGTTTCTCTATCCCCACGTCACCCTGCCGCGACCCCAGTACCGATTGCTGTTCGTGCTCGATGTCAGCCAGAGCATGAACACCACCGATCGGAGCCTGCGCGGCGAGCCGGTGAGCCGCATCGCCTTTGTCCGCGAGATTCTGCGCGAGTCGCTGCGGGATCTCCCGTGCGGCTCGCAGGCCGGGCTCGGTCTGTTCACCGAGTACCGCACCTTCCTGCTGCTCGAGCCGGTTGAGACCTGCGCCAACTACAGCGAGCTTGTCTCGACTCTCGACCGGCTCGACTCCCGAATGGCTTGGGCGGGGGGGAGTGAGATCTCGAAGGGCGTCTTCTTCGGACTGCGCATCGCCAAGAGCCTGCAGCCTCCCGCGGCGCTCGTGTTCTTCAGTGACGGCCATGAGGCGCCACCGCTGCATCCCAAGCTGCGGCCGCAATACGACGGCAAGCCGGGCGAAGTGAGGGGTATTCTCGTCGGGGTGGGCGGTAACACGCTGGTGCAGATCCCGAAATCCGGCGTTGACGGAAAGTCGCTGGGCTACTGGGCGGCGGACGAGGTGCTCCAGACCGATGTTTACAGCCGTGGCCGCGGCGGCAGCGTTGCGGGCGAGACGATGGTGGAAGAGGATACGAACGAGGTCGATCGCCAGGCGCCTGCAGCGAGCGAGCACCTTTCGTCACTGAAAGAGCCCCATCTGCAGCGGCTCGCCTCGGAACTGGGGCTGGGATACACCCGGCTCGACTCTGCTTCCGCTCTTATCACCGCGCTCAAGTCGGCGGGTCTTGCGCAGGAGACGAGGTTGGACGTGGACCTCCGCTGGGCTCTGGGAGTGGCGACACTGGCTGCCATCGCGATCATGTTCCTGTTGCGCTCGCGGCCCCTCCGTTTGCAGTAGGCAGGACCGTTTCCGCCCCCGTTGGTTCTCCGCTCGTGGGCCGAAGGAGGTTGGCGTGACGCGGTCAGTCGTCGTACTTGATGTACTTGAACCGCTGGTCGTCGTTCGGCGTTCCTTCGAGGGCGCTCCCCTCCTTGGCCGGCTGCCACTGAATCACACTCTCGATTTTCTTCGCTAGCTCGAAGTCCTTGTCGGTAATACCGCGCGCGGCGTGGTTCTGGAGCTTCACGATCACGAACGCGTACGAAACGGTGAGATCCGGATGGTGCCATGCCGCCTCCGCCAGGTGCCCCACCGTATTCACGACCATCAGCGTGCCCTTCCACCCGCTCGTGCGGTACTTGCGACGGATCCAGCCATCCTCGAAATACCAGTGCGGCAGTTCGGCGACGAGACGCGACTTGATCTCATCCTCACTGTAGACCCTCTCTGTGTTGGGGTTGGGCATCGAATGTTCCTCCCTGGAGTTGGTGCCATCGGTCGGCTGCTGACGAAGCACCGCAGCATTGTCACGACGTGGTTATGACCGAACTCTGTGGAGAAAAGTTTGCGCAACCCTCGTGTGGGGCAATGTGTCACAGAGACGCTCGAAATAGGCCATTTCTGACACACTTAGCGTCGTGTGCAGGTGCAATAAATCATTGTTGGAAATGAGGAAAATGATGTTCAAAGGGATGGTGCACCGCGACTTGATTAGTCCTTGCGTTGTGTTATATTCCGCGCACGGGTGGTGTCAGCGCCGCCCGCATTTCCGCGCCGGAAGCGCGCATTCAAAAGGCGATTGACGCGGACAGTCTGGCCACAACGGTGCTTCAACAACCCTAGACTAAGAGTAGGAGGAAGTTATGTCCTTTCGTTGGAAAGTAAGGCACCTGCCGCTCGCTATTGCAGCGATTGCCGCTCCCGGCATGGCTGCGGCGAACGCCGATCTTGCCAAGCTCATTGCCAATCCGGATAACTGGGCGATGCAGGCGGGTAACTTTTACAACCAGCGGTACAGCGCGCTCACCCAGATCAACAAGGGCAACGTCAAGAACCTGCAGGCTGCATGGTCGTTCTCGACCGGCGTTCTGCGCGGTCACGAAGGCGGTCCCCTGGTGATCGGCGATACGCTGTACGTTCATTCCGCTTTTCCCAACAAGGTCTTCGCGATCGACCTGGAGACGCTGAAGATCAAATGGAAGTACGAGCCCAAGCAGGACCCGAGCGTGATCCCCGTGATGTGTTGCGACACGGTGAATCGCGGTGTGGCTTTTGCCGAGGGCAAGGTTTTTCTGCAGCAGGCTGATACCAACCTCGTCGCGCTCGACGCCAAGACCGGCAAGGAACTCTGGAAGGTCAAGAACGGCGATCCGAAGGTCGGCGCCACCAACACCAACGCTCCGCACGTGTTCAAGGACAAAGTCATCACCGGTATCTCCGGCGGCGAGTTCGGCGTGCAGGGCTTCGTGGCTGCGTACGACATCAACACCGGCAAGCAGGTGTGGAAGGCGTTCAGTGTGGGTCCGGACGATCAGATCAAGTTCGACCCCGACAAGACCATGACCTGGACTGACGGCAAGATGGCGCCGGTCGGCAAGGACTCCTCGCTCAAGACGTGGAAGGGCGATCAGTGGAAGATCGGTGGCGGCACCACCTGGGGGTGGTACAGCTATGACCCGGCGCTCAATCTGTTCTACTACGGCTCCGGCAATCCCAGCACTTGGAACCCGAGCCAGCGTCCCGGTGACAACAAGTGGTCGATGACTGTCTTCGCCCGCGATGTCGACACTGGCATGGCAAAGTGGGTCTACCAGATGACTCCGTTTGACGAGTGGGACTATGACGGCGTCAACGAGATGATTCTGTCGGACCAGAACTTCAAGGGCAAGGATCGCAAGCTGGTTACGCACTTCGACCGCAATGGCTACGGTTACACCCTTGATCGCGTGACCGGTGAACTGCTGGTGGCCGAGAAATACGATCCGACCGTCAACTGGTCAACCCATGTTGACATGAAGACGGGTCGTCCGCAGGTGGTGTCCAAGTACTCGACCGCGCAAAACGGTCCGGATGTGAACAGCAAGGGTATCTGCCCTGCGGCGCTAGGCACGAAGGACCAGCAGCCCGCCTCGTACTCGCCCAAGACCAAGCTCTTCTACGTGCCCACGAACCATGTGTGCATGGACTACGAGCCGTTCAAGGTGGAGTACACCGCCGGCCAGCCGTACGTTGGTGCCACCCTCTCGATGTTCCCGGCCCCCGGCTCGCATGGCGGCATGGGTAACTTCATCGCGTGGGACGGGGTCAACGGCAAGATCGTGAAGTCCCATCCCGAGCGGTTTTCGGTGTGGAGCGGCTCGCTTGCCACGGCGGGTGACGTCGTGTTCTACGGTACCCTCGAAGGCTACATCAAGGCCGTCGACTCCAATGACATCACGAAGGAGTTGTGGAAGTTCAAGACCCCGTCTGGGATCATCGGCAACATTAACACGTGGTCCTTCAAGGGCAAGCAGTACGTCGGCGTGCTGTCGGGTATCGGTGGCTGGGCGGGTATCGGCATGGCCGCTGGCCTCGAGAAGGACACCGATGGTCTCGGCGCCGTGGGTGGCTACAAGGATCTGAAGAACTACACTGAGCTCGGTGGCGTGCTCACCGTGTTCGTACTACCTAGCGGCAAGTAATCCCGCTGAGCAGCTAAGTTCTCAGAAATCTGGCAAAGCAGTCGGGCTGGCATCTCGATGCAAGTTGAGATGCCCGCCTTTCTATTTGCTGGTATCCAAGGTAAACGACTCCTGGCGGTGAGGCGTTTCGGCCGAGGTTGACACAAGGCGGGAATTGATCACTCCAGCGAACGAGGGATGACAGAAATGAAACTGAAGGAAGTTCTCTTCGTTGCCGCGCTCGCGGCAGGGGCCCCGGCCGTCGGCGTCGCGCATGATCTGCCGTACAAGGTTGTGGACGGCACCAAGGTAGACGCGAACACGCGCAAGGGTTTCGAAACGTGGCGCGGGGCTGCCTGTGAACGATGCCACGGACCAAACCAGGAAGGCATGGTGGGGCCATCCTTGATCGATAGCCTGAAGACCTTGAGCCGGGAAGACTTCAAGAAGGCGGTCACGTACGGCCGGCCCGACAAAGGCATGCCGAATTTCGATGGCAGCAAGCAGGTCATGGACAATCTCGATAACCTGTACGCTTACCTCAAGTGCCGCTCCGACGGCGCCTGCACGACCGCCAAGGTCCAACTCGCCGAATAACCCCAGCCCGCACGATCTGCGCACCGGCGAACTTCGCTTCGTCGAGGCTGACGGTTGGCTCGCGCGCGCCTGCCTGCCTGTTTGCCACCCGTTTGCTGTCCCGCGAGCAAACACCACTGAACCTTGTCCAACGACCCCTTGTCTGACGGGGCTCATCGAAGGGCGTCTCGTTTTTCCTTTCCCAATAGAAAATGGCTCACTCTACATTCAACCGCCTACTGGCGTTAGTCGGGGCATCGATCTGTCTCTCTGGTTCCCCGGTGCAAGGAGCGCTCGCGCAGACCGCGCTGCCCGGCGAGAAAGACAAGGTACTGCGGGTCTGCGCCGATCCCAACAATCTCCCGCTCTCCAACGAGAATCGTCAGGGATTCGAGAACAAGATTGCCGAGCTATTCGCACAGGATCTGGGCTGGACGCTGGAGTTCACCTGGTTCCCGCAGCGAATGGGTTGGGTGCGCAACACGCTCCGCGCTGCCGTTCCGGAGGAGAAGCGCTTCAAGTGCGACATCATCATGGGTGTGCCGGTGGATTTCGATCAAGCCGCTTCGACCCGTGCCTTCTATCATTCCACCTACGCCATGGCGTTCCTCAAGGGCAAGGGATTGGATGGGCTCAAGGACCCGAACGACCTCCTCAAGCTGCCGCCCGAGCAGCTCAAGAAACTCAGGTTCGGCGTGTTTGCCCAGACGCCAGCCGTGGACTGGTTGCTCAAGCACAACCTGTTCGATCAGGCGGTCCCGTATCAGCGCATGACGGGCGACCCCAAGCAGTATCCCGGGGAGATGATCGAAAAGGACCTGGTGGCGGGCAAGATCGACGTGGCCTTCGCGTGGGGTCCGATCGCGGGTTACTACGGCAAGAACGCGAAGGGCGCGGAGATCGTCGTCCTGCCGTTCAAGCCCGATCCCGAGATCAAGTTCGACTATGCCATAGCCATGGGCGTGCGCCGCGGCGAGAAGGAATGGCTGGAAACCGTGAACAAGCTGATCGAGAAGAACCAGACGAAGATCGACCAGATTCTGTTGAGCTACGGTGTACCGCTGATCAACGACAAGGGTCAGTTCATCAAGTAGCGTTACCCTCCCTATCAAACGGAAGTACTCATGATTTCTCGTGCATACCGTTTCGCCGCGCTGGCTCTCGCTGTTGCCTGTGCGCCGGTGCTCGCCCAAGACAACCAGGCGTCAAATGAGCAACACTCTCAGGCGGAGACGTTGCTTTTCGAAACGGATCATCTGAGAGGTATTACCAAGCCCACGACGCTCACGTACACATTTACGAGGCAGGGGACCATGGAGTCCGCGTTCCAGGACACGGTCGACGTCAGTTTGAAGCCAAATGCAAAGAACGGCACCTCGGCAATCTCCACGCGCTACCTCTCTGGCGACCGTGAGGAAAAGTATGAACCGTTTCCTACTGCGACCGGTAACCTAGTCATCAAGTACTTTCTTGAGCACGACGCCAAGGAAATGAAGCGCCTCACCGGTGGTCAACCCAACTACTTCATAAAGCGCATCCGTCTCGCGCTCGTGGAGAAGGCGGATGTGCGACCGGTCAAATTCGCGTGGGGCGGCAAGGAGGTGAGCGGCACGGAGATCAGGATTTCGCCCTACCTTGACGACCCGAACAAGGCAAAGTTCGGCAAGGTCTCGACCACCAAGTACTATGTCTTCACGCTCTCCGACCAGGTGCCCGGGGGTGTCTACCAGATTCGCGCGGTCGTCCCCGATGAGGGTGCTGCGGCGGACGGCAAGCCCCTGATCGACGAAACGCTCACGTTCAGCAAGGTCACTTCGCTCCAAGGCTGACCGGAACGACGACGAAGCAGCCATGGCCAGCATCGAGCTCAGCTCGGAAAACTTTGACCGGGTCGTTGCTGACAACGACATGGTCGTCATCGACTTCTGGGCCCCGTGGTGCGGCCCTTGCCGGTCATTTGCACCGGTGTTCGAGGCAGCGTCCGCGAAGAACCCCGACGTCGTGTTTGCGAAGGTCGATACCGACGCCCAGCAGGAGCTCGCCCAGAGTTTCGGCATTCGCTCCATCCCCACTCTCATGATCTTCCGGCAGCGGGTGATTCTTTTCTCGGAGGCCGGCGCCATGCCTGGGAAGGACCTGGACAGCGTGCTCGAGCAGGCGAAGGCGCTCGATATGACCGAGGTACATCGCAAGATCGCGGAGGAGCAGGCGCAGCAGTAGCGGCGGGCGCGTCAACTCGCCGGCGCGATCAGCTCCGCCAGCAGCGCCGTGTCCTCCAGCCGTTTCAGGAACCACCGCAGCGCCCGCCCCGCCTCCCGGGTGCGCCACGCGATGAAGAACGCAATTTCGGGCTTCGGCTCTTCCACCCTTCTCGTCACCAGGCGACCGGCCTCGATCTCCGGACCCGCCAGATGGGTCGGCAGGAATCCGATGCCGAGGCCCGCAACCTGTGCATCGCGCTTGGTGCGGATGTCCGGCACCGTGAATACGTCCTGCCCGGAAAGCAGCCCTGAGGTACGCGGCGGCAGGTTGCGCGAGCTGTCGGCGGCCGACACGGCTCGATAGGCAAGGATGTCGCAGCTTGCGAGCGGTTCCGGCATGAGTGCGAGCGGATGGTCCGGCCGCAGCGCGAAAACCCAGCGCACGGTGCCCAGCGGACGGGTCGCGTAGCCACCGCCGACAGGACCGTCCCCGGGTGCGCCGATGACGAGGTCTGCCCGCTCCGAAACCAGCGCGTCCCAGCACCCGCCATAGACTTCGGACAACAGCCGCAGGCGCGTTCCGCACTCGACGGCGTAGAACTCGCGCACGAGAGGGAACAGGCGGGACTGCGGAATCACGTCGCTGACGGCGATGCGCAGCTCGGTTTCCCAACCGGTGGCGACGCGCTTCACGCGGGATTCGAGCTCGGCGGCCGCCCGCAGCAGGTGCCGGCCTTCGCCCAGCAGCGCGGTGCCCGCCTCGGTGAGAACGGCACGATGCCCGCGACGGTCGAAGAGCAGCAGGTCGAGATCCTGCTCCAGCTTCTGCACGGTGTACGTGATGGCGGACGGCACGCGGTGCAGTTCATCCGCGGCAGCGGCGAAGCTACCCTTGCGGTCGATCGCGTCGAGCACTGCGAGGGCGTCAAGAGAGAGCTTCATGTTCAATGTCCCTGAACGACTTTACGAGGATTATTCGCTATCCTTCAACCCGCCACAAACGTAGACTCCGAAAGGGCGCGCGGTATTTCGCGAAACACCGGATCACCGCCGATTTCCACCATGCGAAAATTTTCAGCGCTGCTCGTCGCGCACGCACTAGCTCTTATCGGATTCGCGCTTCCCAGCCTCCTGTCAGCGCAGGCGCCGGGCGGCAAGCCGCCGGCACTTTCCATCAAGGCTGCTGCCGTCAAGGTGAGCACGATCAGCACGGATGTGTCCGCAGTCGGCACGCTGCTCGCAAATGAAGCAGTCATGATCCGGCCCGAGATCGCTGGGCGCATCGTTGCGATCCACTTCGACGAAGGGCAGGCGGTACCCAAGGGAGCGCGGCTCATCACCCTCGATCAGTCCGAATACAAGGCGATCCTCGCTCAGTCCGAGGCCGACGCGAAACTCGCCGCTCAGCGCTATGAGCGCTCCCAGGAGCTGCGCAAGCAGAACTTCATCAGCCAGGAAGCGGTGGACGAGGCCCGCACCAACCTCGATCGCTCCACCGCGCGCCGACAGGAGACCGAGGTCAAGCTTGCGAAATCCGACATCCGCGCGCCGTTCTCCGGCATCGTCGGCCTGCGTCAGGTGAGCCCCGGCGCTTATGTGAAGGAGGGCGCGGACATCGCGCGTCTCGAGGACATCGACTCCATCAAGCTCGACTTCCGCGTGCCCGAGGTCTACCTGGGCAAGCTCCAGAAGGATCAGGAGGTGGCGGTGCGCGTCGACGCCTATCCGAACCAGGAGTTCAGGGGCCGCATCTACGCGCTGGAACCAGGCGTCGACGAGAAGAGTCGCACGGTGCTCGTGCGTGCCCGCATCGCGAACAAGGAGCGCAAGCTGCGGCCCGGCATGTTCGCGAGGGTCACCCTCACCCTCGCCAGCCGCGAAGGTGCGATCGTCGTGCCCGACCAGGCCATCGTGCCGCGCGGCGATAGCGTGTTCGTGTTTCGCGTAGTCGACGGCAAGGCAGTCCTCACACCAGTGCAGACCGGCGCCCGCACAGCGGGCGAAGTGGAGATCGTGAAGGGCCTTGGGCCGAAGGACATGGTCGTCGTCGATGGCCAGCTCAAGTTGCAGGACGGGGCGGCGGTGACGATCATGGTCGATCCGCCGGTCACCGCCAGCCCCGCGAAGAAAGAAGGCTGAGCGCATACACCCATCACCCGCCGCCCGATTCATGTTCATCTCCGAGCTCTCGATCAAGCGCCCCGTCCTGGCGACAGTGCTCAGCCTCGTCATCGTCCTGCTCGGGTTGATCGCGTTCCAGCGCCTGTCGGTGCGCGAATATCCGAACATCGATGCGCCGGTGGTGTCCGTGCGCACGGTCTACAAGGGCGCGAGCGCGCCGGTGATGGAGAGCCAGGTCACGCAGCCGCTCGAGGACTCGCTCTCCGGCATCGAGGGTGTGAAGTCGATCAAGTCGATCTCGCGCGAGGAAGTGAGCCAGATTACGGTCGAATTCGTGCGCGAGCGCGACTCTGACTCGGCCGCGAGCGACGTGCGCGACCGGGTGTCGAGGGTGCGCGCGCGCCTGCCCACCGATATCGACGAGCCGGTGGTCTCGAAGATCGAGGCGGACGCGCAGGCGATCATGTGGCTCGCGTTCCTCTCCGATCGGCACTCCCCCCTCGAGATCACCGACTACGCCGACCGCTATGTTGCCGACTCGATCAAGACACTGCCGGGCGTCTCGTCCGTCATCATCGGCGGCGAGCGCAAGTACGCGATGCGACTGTGGCTCGACCGCGATCGCCTCGCCGCCTTTGCCCTTACGCCGCAGGACGTGGAAGCGGCGCTCCGGCGGCAGAACGTGGAGATTCCGGCCGGCCGCATCGAGGGCGTGCAGCGCGAGTTCACGGTGCTGTCGGAAACCGATATGCGCTCGCCCGACCAGTTCAACAATCTCATCGTCGCGGAATCGAGTGGCTACCCGGTCAGGCTGAAGGACGTCGGCCGTGCCGAGCTTGGCGCGCTCGACGACCGCAACGAAGTGCGGGTGAACGGTCAGCTCGCCGTCGGCCTCGGGGTGGTGAAGCAGTCGACGGCGAATACGCTCTCCGTGGCCGAGGCGGTGAAGAAGCAGATCCCGCGCATCGAGGCGGGCCTGCCCGAGGGCATGAAGCTCATCGTCGCGTTCGACAGCTCGGTGTTCATCGAGAAATCCATCGAGGCCGTCTACGAGACCATGATCGAGGCGCTGCTGCTCGTGGTGCTGGTGATCTTCCTCTTCCTGCGCAGCTTGCGCGCGACCCTCATTCCGTTCGTCACCATCCCGGTGTCGCTGATCGGCGCGTTCTTTTTCCTCTACGTGCTCGGCTTCTCCATCAATGTGCTGACGCTGCTCGGCGTCGTGCTCGCCATCGGCCTCGTGGTCGACGACGCCATCGTGGTGCTGGAGAACATCTACCGCCATATCGAGGAAGGTGTGCCGCCGATCCGCGCGGCGGTGCAGGGCAGCCGCGAGATCGCCTTCGCGGTGGTGGCGATGACCATCACGCTCGCCGCGGTGTTCACGCCGCTCGCCTTCATGACCGGGAACACCGGCAAGCTCTTCACCGAGTTCGCACTGACGGTGGCGGCGGCGGTGCTCGTGTCGGGGTTCGTCGCGCTGACGCTGACGCCGATGATGTGCTCCAAGATGCTCAAGCACCATGCGCAGCACAGCGCGATCTACAACTGGACCGAACGCTTCTTCGTCGGGCTCAACAACGGGTACCGCTGGCTGATCACGCGCACGCTGCGCCACCGGTGGGTCGTCATTGCGATCTTCGTTGGCGTGGCCGTCGCGGCGGGATTCCTGTTCAAGTCCCTCAAGTCTGAGCTCGCTCCAGTCGAGGACCGCGGGTTCTTCCTCGGTATCATGCTCGCGCCCGATGGGGCCACCATGGCCTATACGCAGGATTACGCGCGGAGGGTCGAGCAGATGTATAAGGAGGTGCCGGAGGTAGCCAACTACTTTATGGTGGTGGCGCCGGGCCTGGACAAGCCCAACCCGGTGAACCTCGCCTTCTCGTTCGTGAGCCTGAAGCCGTGGGACGAGCGCAACCGCAAGCAGCAGCAGATTACCGCCCAGTTGCGGGGCAAGATGTTCGCATCCCTGCCCGGCGTGCTTTCCTTCCCAATCGATCCGCCCTCGCTGGGACAGAGCTTCCGCAGCGCGCCGGTGCAGTTCGTCGTTCAGGCCACCTCCTACGAACAGCTGGATGAGCTGGTGAACAAGGTGATGGCGAAGGCGCGCGCATACCCCGGCCTCACAAATATCGACAGCGACCTCAAGCTCAACAAGCCGCAGCTCTCGGTCACGATCGACCGCGACAAGGCGG
>JBEVOI010000122.1:0-5352 GCA_040507665.1 Burkholderiales bacterium | reverse complement strand
CGTAGTAGCGCTTGCCCGGATAGCCCTCGGCGTACTTGTTGGTGAGCACCGAACCCTGCGCCTCCAGCACCCGCGGAGAGGCATAGTTCTCCGAGGCAATCAGCTCGATGTGGTCTTCCTGACGCTTGAGCTCGCTTTGCAGCGCCCCCCATAACTCAGCATCAAAGGCGGCTATGGTCGACTTAACGCGATCCAGCATGGTGAGCCCTCCGGAGTAGCAGTTTGGACGGGCGCCTCCCAATAGGACCCCTCGTCAGATTGCGAAATGATATTTCACGAAGCAGAAGTTAGACACTCAGGGATTCTTATTTTTCGCATAACTCCGCGTTATGTGTCATGCGCTGCCGAGGTCGAGGCTCGGCTGAATGCCGACATCGTACCGCGGCCGACCGCCGTCCACCCGGGCGTACGCGTGAAGCGTCGCTTCACACGACCTGCCGGGCTCGAGCAGGTGGATCACGCGCATGCCCCGCGCCATCACGGCGTCACTGATGAGGCTCCGGTGGCAATTCGACGGGTGGCGTTCCGCGCACAGGATCGCCACGGATGCGCCGGTCGCTGCAGCAAGTAGTTCATCGAGCGCGGACTGGAAGCCGGGTGTGTCCATGTGGTCGGCATAGGCGCGAAAAGATTCGGTCTGCAGCGCGCGGTGCGGTGAACCCGGGCGCGGCGACCGGCGGCCGCCCAGGGCTTCGCCTGCCCAACGGTACTCGATCCCCGCCTCCCGCAGCGCCATCGAAAGGGCGTCGCGGTTGAAGTGTGGATGACGCCGCGAGGCTGGATAGCGCCGTACGTCCACTACGGTGTGGACACCCGGCTCCCCCAGCATCGCGATAAAAGCGCGAATGTCGCGATTGCCATGGCCGATGGTGAACACCAATTGCGCCTCCCACCCCCTCATCCGCTCACAATCACCACAGCATCGCCCACGGCGAGCCCAAGTTGATCGGCTGCGCTGCCCTGGTTCACGGCGATCTCCACCAGCCCGATACTGTTCTCGTACCAAACGACCTCGCCTGGTGCTACCGCGGAAAAAACCCTTGCGTGCGGTACCTCCCGTCCCGAAACCGCAACCCGGGCCTCGGAGCAAATGTCCGCTGCGCGGATTCCGGTGAATGCGTTCCCGTAGTGATCGATGTACGCGACCTCTGCCAAGTCCCCGGCCCCGAGGCTGACCTGGAGGCCGGAAGTCGCCCGCACGTTGCTGTTGGGAAAATCGTCGGTAACGACCGACGCCGCCATCGGCGCGAACAGATCGCGGCCGTGAAAGGATGGCGCGAGGCGCGCCGGAGCGCTCGTGATCTGCCAGAACTGGCGTGCCGTCGACCGCGCTGCGAGCACGGAGAAAAGCCCGTTGTCGGGACCGATGAACCAGCGCCCATCCGCCCGCATCACGACCGCGCCGCGGTCGCTGCCGACGCCCGGATCGACGACGCCCATGAATACGTGACCCTTTGGAATCCTCGTCGACAGCGCCGCAAGCAGGTGGGCGCTCGCCTTGACGTTGAAGGACGGGGCCTCGTGCAGCAGGTGAATGACGCGCACACCGGGGGCGTAGCGATCGAGCACGGCCTCTATTTGCCCGACATAGAGATCGTTGGATCCAAAGTCGGTAAAGAGGACGATCGCCATGACCTCATTCTACGTCTCGACCGTCGCTGCCACCGCGGTCCGTCGACGCGCGGAAGCAGTGGCGCAGTAGCCGCCGCGGGACATCGAAGCCGAGGAACAGGAAGCGGTCGTCATCGCAGTCGACCGGGCTGTGGGTGCGCTCGTAGGGATGCTCGCGCGCGGTGAGGCCTGCTGGCACGAGCGCGTGCTTCTTGTGCGGATCGAGCAGCAGGATCTCCCCCACCCCGTGACGCACGGCACGACTCTTCGCGTCGACGATCCCGAGACGCCCCGAATGGGCGACCACGATCACGAAGTAGACGTGGGGATAGTTGTGCCGGTCGTCGTGGAGACTGATAGGACCGCAGCCGTGAACGGTGAAACGGTCGAGACTGAGCCACTCCAGGGGAATATCGGCCCGTTTCGAGAGCTGACGCCGAAGCTCTCCAACGAACGCGAGGCTGAGATGGGCGCGCAGCGGATCGAGCTCGCGCGTCTCCTCCGCCGGGAAGCCATCCGGGCACAAGGTACGTGCGATCTGGAAGAGCGCCTCCAATTCGGACTGGCAACAATCGATGCGCTGCCCGGTCCGGATCAGGGTGAGGTGTCGTTTCCGCATCGCCAATGAAAAAGGCCGGGTGCATCCCGGCCTTCCGAGTCCAGATCTCCGCCGATCAGGCCTTGGCTTCGGCAGTCTTCGCGGCTTTCTCCGACGGTGCGGGGGCGGTGGACGGTTCCGGCCGGTCCAGCAGTTCCACCAGCGCCATCGGCGCATTGTCCCCGCGGCGGAAGCCGAACTTGAGGATCCGGAGATAGCCTCCGTTGCGCTTGGCATAGCGCGGGCCCAACTCGTCGAAGAGCTTCACCACGATCTCGCGGTCGCGCAGCCGGTTGAAGGCGAGGCGGCGATTCGCAAGGTTCGCGGTCTTGCCGAGGGTAATCATCGGTTCGACCACGCGGCGTAGCTCCTTGGCTTTCGGCAGCGTGGTCTTGATGACCTCGTGCCGGAGCAGGGAGTTGGTCATGTTGCGCAGCATAGCGAGACGATGGCTGCTGGTGCGGTTGAGTTTCCTGAGGCCCAAGCGATGGCGCATCTCGTAAGGCTCCTTTTAGATGCCCTTACGGCTTTTCGAGCCCGGCCGGGGGCCAGTTCTCGAGCTTCATGCCGAGCGTAAGACCGCGCGAGGCGAGAACTTCCTTGATTTCGTTCAGCGACTTGCGGCCGAGGTTCGGAGTCTTCAATAGCTCTGTCTCCGAGCGCTGAATGAGGTCGCCGATGTAGTAGATATTCTCCGCCTTGAGGCAATTGGCCGAGCGCACGGTGAGCTCGAGATCGTCGACCGGCCGGAGCAGGATGGGGTCCACCTGCGGCGCTTTCGGGGATTCGATCGCCGCCGGCGTCGGCCGGATATCCGCAAAAAGCTGCAGCTGATCGACGAGGATGCGCGCGGCGAAGCGGATCGCCTCTTCCGGCTCGATACTGCCATTGGTCTCGATGTCGATCACGAGCTTGTCGAGGTCGGTGCGTTGCTCAACGCGCGCGGACTCGACCGCGTAGCTCACCCGGCGCACCGGGCTGAACGACGCGTCGAGCATGATGCTGCCGATTGTGCGCGACTCCTTGTCGACAACGCGGGCGGTAGCCGGCACGTAGCCCCTCCCGTGTTCGACCCGGAGTTGCATGTCGATCTTGCCGCCGGCCGCGAGGTGCGCGATGACGTGATCGGGGTTGACGATCTCGACATCGTGGGAGACCTCGATGTCGGCCGCGGTCACCACGCCCTCACCCTCCTTCTTGAGCGCGAGCAACGCGTCGTCCCGGTTGTGCAGCTTGAGAACGACGCCCTTGAGGTTGAGCAGGATGTCGACCACGTCCTCCTGCACGCCGTCGAGGGTGGAATACTCGTGCAGCACCCCGGTGATCTTGACTTCCGTCGGCGCGTATCCTGGCATGGAAGAGAGCAGGACCCGGCGCAGAGCGTTGCCCAAGGTGTGGCCGTAGCCGCGTTCGAATGGCTCCATCGTCACTTTCGCGTGCAGCGGCGAGATGTTCTGCACGTCAACGATGCGCGGCTTCAAAAATCCGGTGCTTTGCATAGAGGGGAATCCTAACAACGATTACTTGGAGTACAACTCGACAACCAGGCTTTCGTTGATGGTGGGGGGCAATTCAGAACGCTGCGGCAGGGCCTTGAACGTACCTTTCAGGCCCTTCACGTCGACCTCGACCCATTCCGGGAGGCCACGGCTTTCGGCGGCCTCGGTCGCACCCTTGATGCGGAGCTGGGCCTTCGCTTTCTCCGCAACCTCGACTACGTCACCCGGACGCACCCGGTAAGACGGAATGTTCACACGCTTGCCGTTCACGACGATGCCGTTGTGACGCACAATCTGGCGCGCCTCGGAGCGCGAGGCGCCAAATCCCATGCGATAGCAAACGGTGTCGAGCCGGCTCTCCAGAACCTGGAGCAAGTTCTCGCCAGTAATGCCGCGGCGTTGGTCCGCTTCCTGGTAGACGCCGCGGAACTGGCGCTCGAGCACACCGTAGATTCGACGCACTTTCTGCTTTTCGCGCAGCTGCGTGGCGTAATCGGACTTGCGCAGGTTCTTTTGCCCATGCTGACCGGGCGCGTAGCTGCGGCGCTCGATGGCGCACTTGTCCGTAAAGCACTTCTCGCCCTTGAGGAAGAGCTTTTCCCCCTCGCGGCGGCAGAGGCGGCACTTGGCGTCCGTGTAGCGGGCCATTCGCTGGGCACTCCTAGATGCGACGCTTCTTCGGCGGCCGGCAGCCGTTGTGCGGCACCGGGGTCACGTCCGAGATGCTGGTGATCTTGAAACCGCAGGCGTTCAGTGCACGCACTGCCGATTCGCGACCGGGCCCCGGACCCTTGATGCGGACCTCGAGGTTCTTCACGCCGCACTCCTGTGCAGCGCGACCCGCCTGCTCGGCTGCCACCTGCGCCGAGAATGGCGTGCTCTTCCGCGAGCCCTTGAAGCCGGCGGAGCCGGAGGTCGCCCAGGACAGCGCGTTGCCCTGGCGATCGGTGATGGTCACGATGGTGTTGTTGAAGGACGCGTGCACGTGGGCGATTCCTTCCGCCACGTTCTTCTTGACCTTCTTGCGCACTCGGGTGGTTGCCTTAGCCATGCTCGATGTTCCTCACTTTGCCGCCGCGGACCTGCCCGCGCCGATCGCCTTGCGCGGGCCCTTGCGGGTGCGGGCATTGGTGCGGGTACGCTGCCCCCGGACCGGCAGACCGCGGCGGTGGCGCAGCCCCCGGTAGCAGCTTAAATCCATCAGACGCTTGATGTTCATGGTGGTCTCGCGGCGCAGATCGCCCTCGACCGTGAACTTGGCCACCTGCTCGCGCAGGCGGTCCATCTGATCCTCGGAGAGTTCCTTGATCTTGGTGCTGACCACGACCCCAGCGGCAGTGCAAATGGCGCGGGCGCGTGGGCGACCGATCCCGTATATCGCGGTAAGGGCGATGTCAGCGTGCTGATGGTTGGGGATGTTTACCCCAGCAATCCGGGCCATGGATGCTCCAACGAAATGAAACCTGAAATTATATCCAGCCTGTGCGCTTCGCTCAAGCCAACCTCAGCCTTGCCGCTGTTTGTGGCGCGGATCGTCGCAAATCACGCGCACCACGCCCTTGCGGCGGATGATCTTGCACTTGCGGCAGATCTTCTTCACCGATGCCTGGACTCTCATGGCTTACTCCTCTCGCCGAAGCAGCC
>JBEVOI010000048.1:0-7175 GCA_040507665.1 Burkholderiales bacterium | reverse complement strand
CATCATTGCCTTCAACGAAGCCGAGAAGATCGGCGACGCGATCGAGAGCGTGCTCTGGGCCGACGAGATCGTGGTCGTCGACTCGCACAGCTCGGACGGCACGCCGCAGATCGCCGAACGGCTCGGCGCGCGGGTGGTGCAGGTCGATTTCGAAGGCTTCGGAAAGCTCCGCAACAGCGCCCTCGAGGCTTGCCGAGGCGACTGGATCTTCAGCCTCGACTCCGACGAGCGCTGCACGGCAGAGACGCGGGACGAGATTCTCGAGCTCCTCGCAGCCGATCCGCCCCACGATCTTTACTTCGTGCCCCGCCGCAACTGGCTCATGGGAGGATGGGTCAGGCATGGGGGCTGGTATCCCAACTACCGCCAGCCCCAGCTGTTCAAGCGGGGGGCGCTGAGCTACACGCTCGAGCCCGTGCACGAGGGCTACATGAGCCACAGTGAAGCGGGACTCGGATACATCCGTAATCCGATCTGGCAGATGCCATTCCGCAACTTCGAGGAGATCATCCGCAAGATGAATCGCTACTCGACACTCGGCGCCGTCAAGCTCGAGCGCGAAGGCGCGACGATGTGGCGGGCGTTGGGACACGGGGTCTGGGCATTCATCAAGCATTACTTCGTCAAGCTCGGCTGCCTCGATGGCTGGGCCGGTTTCGTGATCGCATTCGGCAATCTGGAGGGCAGTTTCTGGCGTCACGCCAAGTGCCACGAGCTTTACGAGGACTGGACCGCCCCGCAGCAGGAGCCGTTGCGGCGCCCTGGAAAACCGTGAGTGCGGTTGTCATGCCGGCCGCGCCGCCTCAAGGTCCCGTGCACTGGCTGAGCAGCGCCAATGCCTAGCGGAGGATCCCCGGTCAACGTGATCGAGCCGACCCTCGAGGGCATGTCGGGCCATTCGCGCAACGTCGTGCGCAGCCTGTGCGCTGCGGGCCCCGGACTCGTGTTCCGTCTCTGGGTCGGGCGCCAAGCAAAGTTGTCCGAGTTAGCGGGGATCGCGGATGAGGTACGGCCGTATTTTCGTCGGCACCTCCGCAAGCTGCAGGCCTACCTGCTCTATCGCAGGCTGCTGAAGCAGCCGGGCCCGATCGTCATTACCACCGCAGGGACCCTCGACCTCTATGCCCTCGACTGGGCCGCGAGTGACGTGATCCCACCCGGCAAGGTTTTCCTCTATTTCCATCAGGTGCGGCGGCTGACCACGAAAAAGCTCGAGCGATTCCGGCGGCTGGCCACGAAACAGCCGAATCTGACGCTGATGGCGACCACCGGGGCGATCGCGCAGATCTTTCGCGACTGTGGCTTCCCGAACACGGCCACGCTGAGCCTGCCGCCGGGGCTACACGAGGACGCGTTTCCAGCAGAGCCGGTTCCGTTCCAACGCCTTATCTATGCCGGCGCCGCGCGGGCCGACAAAGGCTTCGGCGCGGTCGTCGAGCTGGTCGCACACCTGGCTGCGGTTCGCAGTGCCATACCGGTCACGGTACAGACCTCGGGGGACCACTACGGTCGCTACGATGGGGCCACCCGGGCGCACCTCGACCGGCTCCAATCAATCGCCTATGCGCCGCTCACACTGCTGCCCGAACCGCTCATGCCGAAGGAATACGCTGCCCTGTTTCCGGGCGCCATCTCGCTTCAGCCCTACCAGCGCGATGAGTACGCGACCAAGATGAGCGCCATCACCCTCGACTCCCTGAGCGCGGGCTGCCCCGTCGTCACCGTGGCTGGCACATCCATGGCAGAGTTGGTCGGCCGGTTCGACGCCGGTATGGTCGTGGAGGAACCGAAGCCGGAGGCACTGTGGCGCGCCTGCGAAGCGTTAATGGCCGACTATCCGCGGTTTCAGGATAACGCCCGTCGCGCTGGAGAGCGCATCCGGCAGGAGAACAGCTGGGCCCCGCTCATCAGCGCGCTGCGGGAGACATGACGGTCCGGTGACCGCGCCAGCTCAATCGCCTTCGGCGGTCGTCACTGCGTCCTGACCACTCTCGAGATTGAGGCGGTATAGCCGCGCGTAAAGGCCGTCACGGGAGATAAGCTCGCGATGGTTACCGATCTCCACGATTCGGCCGCGCTCCAGCACCACGATGCGGTCGGCATTCTCCACCGTCGACAGGCGATGTGCGATGACCAGCGTCGTACGCCCGCGCATAAGGGTCGCGAGCGCTTCCTGCACGTTGCGTTCCGACTCGGCGTCGAGCGCGGAGGTTGCCTCGTCGAGGACGAGGATGGGTGCGTCCTTGAGAAACGCGCGGGCGATGGCGATGCGCTGCCGCTGACCGCCCGAGAGCTTGACACCACGTTCGCCCGCCGGTGCCTGCAAGCCGTCTGGTAGATGGGCAATAAACTCCCACGCATGTGCCGCCTTGGCAGCCGCGATAATGTCCACTTCCGCAGCGCCCGACTTGGCGCCGTAGGCGATGTTCGCCGCGATCGTGTCGTCGAAGAGCGTGATCTCCTGGGATACGAGCGCGATGTTTGCACGCAGACTCGCAAGCGTCAGATGGCGAACGTCGTACCCGTCGAGAAGGATGCGTCCCTCCGCGAGTTCGTAGAAACGAGGCAGGAGCGCGACGAGGGTGGTCTTGCCGGCACCGGAAGGCCCCACCAGTGCCACAGTCTCGCCAGGCTGGATATGGAGCGAGACATCGTCGAGGGCGCGGGCGGTAGTCGCGTCGTAGGTGAAGGTGGCGTGTTCGTACCGGATCTCGCCGCGGGCGCGCTCGAGGTTCACGGTGCCGGCGTCCGTCTCGGGCGCCTGGTCGAGAAGATCGAATACGCTCGCCGCCGCGGCCAGACTGCGCTGCAGGTTCTCGTTCACCGTCGTCAGGCGCTTCAGGGGCGCAATGAGCAGCATTGCCGCGACCAGGAAAGAGACGAATCCGCCGACGGTCGTCTCATCCGCCGCGGACTGCAGCACAGCGAGGTAAACGATCACCGCGACGCCGACCGATACGACCAACTGCACGATGGGCCAGTTGGCGGCTGCGGCCGTCTCGCGCTTCATGTTGAAGCGCCGCACCTTCGCCGACTGCTCGCCGAAGCGCGCCTCCTCGTAAGCCTGGCCGCCGAAGACCTTCACCACCTTGATGCCTGCCGTGGTCTCGCTCAGCACCTGGTTCAGGTCGCCCATAGCCTGTTGCGCGCCCTCGCTCATGGCGCGCAGGCGCCGACTGACGGTTCCCACCACGAGCATGATCGGCGGTGCGATCAGGAAGGTGAGCAGGGTGAGTTTCCAGTTGAGGTAGAGCAGGTAGCCCATCAACGCCAGGATGGAGAGCCCGTCCTTGATCACCACTGTCGCGACGCTGCTGGTGCCGAGAGCGACCTGCGTGGCATCGAACGTGAACCGGGAGATGAGCGTTCCGCTGGCGGTACTCTCGAAGAAGCGCGTGGGCAGCGAGAGCAGCCGCCCGAACATCTGCTCGCGCAGGTCGAACACCACCTTGTTGCCGAGCCAATTCGAGCCGTAGACCGAAATGAAGGTCCCGATGCCGTGGATCAGCATGAGCGCGACGATGAGGGCCGGCGCAAGCTTCATCCAGAATGGGTCCTTCTTGACGAAGGTGCCGTCCAGCAGGGGCTTCATGAGCGCCGCGAGCGCGGGCTGTGTGAGCGCGGCAACGGTCATGCCCACCACCGCGATCAGGAAGCGGCGCCAGTATGGGAGCATATAGCCGAGCAGCCGGCGATACAGGGTCACGCTGTCGTCGTGGGCGGCAGGATTCGGGCGGTTCGCGGGAACAGACGTAGGGGAGGGCACGGTCGAAAGGCCTGCCGCACCTGACGCGGGACACGGCGAGAGCCCGGATTATGCGGCAGGGCGCGCGCGCCGGTCAAAGCGGCGGGGCCGTGCCTCCCTGCGCCACTCACCGGAATACATACCGTGCGGACGTGAAGAGCGTAAGGTTGGCTTGGGGATACCCGACATAGGTGGGTCCCACTACCAGACCATAATTGAAGTACTTCTCGTTGAGCAGGTTGTTCACGCCGGCGGCGAGCGTCCATCCGTCGATGTCGTACTCCGCCTTCAGGTTCACCAGCGTATACGCGGGGATCTTCTGGCCGAAGGTGTTGGTGGCGTCGCCGTCGAAGAACTGCTCGCCCACGTAGCTCACGGTCCCGAGGAACCGCGCGCTGGGTACAAATCGCCAAAGTACCTGCGCGTTCGCCTTGTTCCTGGAAACCAGCGGGACGGTTTTTCCGGCGAGCGAATCGCCGCCGATCTCCCCACTGCGAAACTCCGAGACGGCGTAGGTGTAGTTCACGGAGAGGTCGAGGGTATCCATCGGGAGCCAGCGTCCCTGGACCTCGACGCCATAGCGCCGCGTCGGCGGGAGATTTACGTTACTGAAGGTGACCGGATTGAAAGAGATCTCATTGTTGAGGTCCATGCCATAGAACGTCGTGCGCAATGAATATCTCGGGTCCGCATACTCGAGCCCGATTTCGCCACCCATGGACGTCTGAATGGCGAGGTTGTTCACTACGGGGTCGAAGTTGGGTCCACCGAACTGGTTGAAGAGCTCGTCCACGTTTGGGACACGAAAGCTGCGCCCGTACTTGCCGAAGGCGGCGAGTCCCTGCGCGAGACGCTGCCTCAATGCGACTTCCCATGCGACCGGAGTCCCCGTAGCCGAGCCGGTTGCGTAAGGGGCGGTGCTGGCGAGGTCCTGCGCGAAACGGGATACACCTTGTACCCGGGCGCCGTATGACAGGAGCGTCGAAGCGGTGACCTGTGAGGTCTGCTGCGCGTACAGCGCGAAATCGGTCTGGTTCGCCTTCAGCCGCGCCGGTCCGAAGTCACGGTCCTGGCTGTAGTACCACCAGGCCGCATCTACCCCGGCGACCAGCGTATTGGCAACACCGAACGTGGAATAGGGGAGCCGCCCGCGCGGCGAGAGGGTCCAGACGTTTACGTCGGTCTGGGTATTGAACGTGTTGCCGAGAAACAGGATGGACGCACTCGCGTCGCGGTTGCGGTAGGTCGCATCGAGGGCAAGCTCGCCGTCCCCAATGCGCTCCGTACCGCTCAGAATGGTGCCCCAGCCGCTCAGCTTCGAGGAGTCGTTGGGCGTTGACGCCGCCCGCGGGTTCGCCGCGATCCGAGCCGCCGTGAGGGCACCCGGCAGATCGAGGTTCTGCTCGCCGCCGAACGCTTTCAGGCTGAGCGTGCTGGTCGCGTCAAACCAGCGCAGGTCGGCCTGGACGTTGGTTTGCGATACACGGTTGTTCTCGCGATAGTTGTCGGACCCGTAGTAGCTCGCGTAAACGTTCGCGGCCACGTTTTCTCCTCCCCCCGAGGCGCCACCCTGAACCTGGTACGTACCATAGCTCCCGGCGAGCACCGAACCCTGGCCGCTGACCTGACCCGCCTTCGGCGACTTCGTGATGATGTTGATGACGCCGCCGGTTGCCCCGCCGCCGTATAGCACGGCGCCGCTGCCGCGCAGGACTTCGATGCGCTGGATGGAGTCGAGCGGAACCGCGGACCAGCGCGCGGTGGTGAGCTCGTTCTCCGACAGGCGTTGCCCGTCCAGCAGTACAAGCGTGTTCTGGTCGCCGGTGATGCCGAAGCCGCGCATGTCCACCTGCTGGTCGGGGCTGCCGGAGGCGTCTCGGATCTGGACGCCGGCCTGGAGCGAGAGCAGCTGAGGGAGCGTTTGGGCTGTGCTGCGCGCAATGTCCGTCGCCGAGATCACGGTGACGCCGATCGGAAAATCCCGGTTCTCCTTGGGGAAACGGGTCGCCGTCACCACTACCTCGTCGGCAATCGTGTCGGCAGTGGATTGGGCGATGCAGTGCATAGACGTGGCGAGCGTGGCCACGCCCAGAGTGACGAAGTACTTCATCGGTGGAATCTCCCCGGCTTTGGGCGTGCCCTCCGCACGCCATGCAGATCAAAGGACGGCGGCTCCGGGGAAAGGGAAGAGCGGTGGGCCGGAAGGCTCGCGCCGATTCCGCCCTCCGCGGAACATCCATTGCGTCGCGCAGGCCGGTATCCGGGCTCGTGAGTGGGAGAACTGCTATCGCTCTCCGGGCGCACCGCCTTCCCATGGGGTGTCCCACAGTGGCAGTGCTGGCGCGCCCGATCTCACCTACCGTTGCGGGGGCAGCACAGGAATTGGGTGGGCAACGGAGAGAATCCCATGGAAAGAGGCAACGGCGGCGCCGCTGGCGTGGCCCGCCTCGTTAATCCTCGATCCTGGATCCTCGGTCCGTAACCCCTGTCCCGGACCTGTTTCCCGTTCAACCGCCAAGGGAGAATCCGTCGGCGGCACCTGAACGGCTCAAGTATAGCCGCAAGCGGGAGAATTCTGCGAAGGGGCGTAGATTGGGTCGCGCAGGCCCAAACCTCGCCTCGCTGTCGCCTAGAGTTGCGAAATGACATTCAAAGCAAGTCGTTACTCATTGACGCTTTGAAATTCGTGTCACTATAGTTCGTGTATGGAAACGGAACTCAGTGCGTTCGAACGGAAACTGGTCCAGCTGGTGGATTTGTGCCATCGGCTGCGCTCGGATAACAAGCGATTGCGCCAGGAGCTGGCATCGAGCCAGGATGAGGTCCGACAGTTCCGGGAGCGCATCGAAGGTGCGCGGGCGCAGATCGAGAAGCTAATGGACCGGATCCCGGATCAGATTCCATGAACGCCAGCCAGAAAGGCCTCGACGTCAGCATAATGGGTCGCGAGTATCGCGTCGCCTGCCCGCCGGACCAGGAGCCCTCCCTGCTCGAAGCAGTGGCTTATCTCGATCACAAGATGCGCGAGATCCGAGACCAAGGCAAGGTCGTCGGCTTGGAGCGGATCGCGGTAATGGCAGCGCTTAACATCACGCACGAACTCCTCACGAACAAGGGCAGCGGCACATTTGACATTGAGGACTTCAAGCGTAGAATCGATTCCATGCAGGCGGCCATCGACGGTGCGCTACACGATCAGGATTAGTCATTCTGATTGGCTGAAGCCTTTGTCCCCTGCGGTGCCGTCCGGGCCATAGACTCTTTGAACCAATATTTCTTCTCTGGTTGCGGACCCAAGCAGCGCTGTTGTGCGAATCCGATCCGGAATTGCCTGATGCGCTCGGAAAGCGACCACTCTTGAACCCGATGTTCAAGATGCTGGCTCGGCGGCACTAGCAGGGGGCACCCATTTGCGGAGGGGCGTAGCCCC
>JBEVOI010000041.1:0-5296 GCA_040507665.1 Burkholderiales bacterium | reverse complement strand
CGGTACGCCGCCACTTCCGCAATCGGTTGAAGTCTGGCGCTTGCGTCTTGCGAACGCTCTGCTCGCAGCACACCGCGACGGGGCTAGAGGAGCTGATGCGCTCAAGGCGGCCGCCCTGAAACAAACCCTTCTTAAGGACATCGCTGCGTTAAATATCAGCCATCATTGCTGGTGGCGACCGATGGTTCACCAGGCTGGTAGTAGCATGCGCGTCCTAGACAACATTTCGCTTGGTCCTGAGAACCTTTCGACAGTTTCTAAGGCGTTCGATGCTGCTTGGGAAATTGCCCGCCACGGCTACGATGCCAACGATCCGATCTCGACCGATGCGGGACGAGTAAGGCTGGCCAATCTTGTGCTGACTGCGTATCGCCGTGGCCGGACGGACCCTGAAGAACTCAAAGTAGCGGCGTTACGAATGTTGGGTATTGGCGAATAGCCCACTCTCAGAAACCTACACGCTTAGGGTTGCCACTCCTCGGCCGCGCGAGCGGGGTGCCGGGATGACCGCGTGTCAGGCGTTGCCCCCAAGGCGAGCAATCGTTGTGTGACTGACGCGGTAGATCCGACCAAGGGATCTGGCGCTCTCCCCGCCGGCCAGGCGCCGCCTGGCGTCGGCCTGTTGCTCAGCGGACAGCGTGGGCTTGCGACCGAACCGTGCGCCGCGTTCGCGGGCAGCCTTGCGGCCGGCATTGGCCCGCTTGACGATGCGTTGCCGCTCGTCCTCCGCCATGGCGCTCAGGAAGGCCAGGAAGCCCCTGCCGAGCGGCGTAGTCAGGTCCAGGTGCGGTTTGTCCAGCACCTTCACCAGGGCGCCCCTGGCGTTGATGCGCTCGATGATCGCCACCCCGTCGATCATGCTGCGGGTACAACGATCTCATTCAGCGAGAACCAGGACGTCGCCGGTACCAAGGGCGCCGATGGCCTTCTCGAGTTCGGGCCGGTTCTTGATGCTCTTGCCGGACGCCTTCTCCTGGAACACCCGGTCGCATCCCTCCGCCACCAGCGCCCCGAGCTGGCGATCCAGGTTCTGTCCCGTTGAAGAGACCCGCGCGTAGCCGACTTTTCGCATCGAAAACCCCCGTCTATTTTGCACCGAATTGTTGGCCACCAGAAATCCAGCATTGATGCGGGTTTGCGAGGCCGGTCTACAAATTAGGAATTGTCGACCAGGCGCGCTAGATATTCTGCGGCTCTGTCCCCGTGGCAATTCGACTCCCTCGCTGGCGCCGCGAAAGCGCGCTATTGGAAAACCTCTGTGGCTAGCCAGGACCCTGCACTGCTGCGCCGCCTGTTGCGCGCGAAGGACCGCATGGACGCCGCCTCAGAAGAGGACTGGCCAGTCGAGAGGCTCGCCAACGTCAGCGGAGTCTCCGACGCGCACTTTGCGCGGTCTTTCAAAGAAGCCTTCGGTGTTCCGCCGCATCGCTATCTGCTGACCCGTCGCATCGAGCGAGCTAAGGCGTTGCTCCGCGACACGGACACGCCGATCATCGAGATCGCATTCCAAACCGGCTGGAACAGCCTCGGCACCTTCGGGCGGGTGTTCCGCGACGTCACCGGCGAGAGCCCGAGCGCGCTCCGCGCGCACGAGCAGGCGAGCGCCCATCAGCTCGACCAGGTACCGCACTGCTTCGTCAGCGCTGCCTACAGGCCCGACCTCAAGATCGCAGTTTCGGAGAAGCGGCGGCGGGAGGCCGGCGATAGAACCGATCCCGAGGAAACGGAGGTCCCCAAATGAGCGAAGGTATCGGAGTAGTCGGCATTTACGTGCACGACCAGGACGAGGCACTCGCTTTCTACGTGGGCAAGCTGGGCTTCCAGGTCCACACAGACGCACGCAACGGGAACTATCGCTGGCTCACGGTGAAGCATCCGAACCAGCCTTCGTTCGAGCTTGGCCTGTTCCTGCCGCAGGAGCCTGTGCTCGACGCGGCGACGGCGCATACCATGCACGAAATGGTGGCAAAGGGCGCCATGCCGCCCCTCGTGCTTGTCGTCAACGATTGTCGCGCGGCCTATGACAAGCTGCGCGCCAAGGGCGTCGAGTTCATACAGGAGCCGATCGCGCGCTTCGGCGGCGTCGATGCCAATTTCCGAGACCCGTCGGGCAACGCCTGGAAGATGATCCAGGCGCGCTCTTGATGTACGCGCAGAATGTGCAAGCGCCCACGAAGGAGCTTCGCGCGAGGGAGTGGGGTCACCGTTGGCTGTCGATTATCTTTACGGCGAGGTTCCCGCTATTCGCCGAAATGCTTCAGTGCGATCTGGATACCCTCGTCGTAAAGCTTCTGGAAGTCGGCCTGGAACTGGTCACCGCGCTTGGTGCTGCGGTGGAAGAACTGGGTGACGTGGCCGATCGGTGTGCGCTCCTGCCGGCCGACGGCTTCGATCTCGGTCGTCGAGCCGACGTCGATCAGGCCGTCGAGGTCGAAATCGACCATGTAGTAGAACAGCGCATCAATGTAGACGCCGCGCGAAGGCTCATTGCGGATGCGCAGCATCTCGGCGCGATTGCCGTTCGGCGCGATGTGCTCGTAGCACCAGCGGCGCTCCTCGAGCCTGATGCAGCCAACGGTCAATCCATCCCGCTCCAGCCACACACGCTCCGTCCTCGCCCGATTGCGGGAAAGGGTCTCAGGGTAGGGCATCTTCACCGACGTCACGAGATTGATCACTTTGCGCACGTCTTCGCGCTCGGCGGCAGTGGCGGACGCAAACGGAACGCACAGCAGAAAGCTTGCGAACAAGAAAGGCTTAGCTGTCTGGAGCATTGGCAAACCCCTCGCAAAGAGCCGCAGGAAAGGCAGGCGACTTGGGGCGAAGCCTGATCAGGCAGAGCCCACGGTTCAACTCGGAACAGCCACTAAGGGTTCGCCGAGCACACCAAAAAAGTTGGAGCCCGTCGCAACATGTTGCCGGGACGCAATTCCTCTCTAAGTGAGCACAGGCTCGCTTCAGATCACAACAGCGTCCGTCGCCCTTGAGAATCGCTATTCGCCCAGGTACTTGAGCGCAACCTGAATGCCCTCGTCGTACAGCTTCTGATAATCGGCGCGGAATTGCTCGCCACGATTGATGCCGCGGAAGAAGAACTGGCTCACCACTCCAGCCGGTGCATGCGGTTGGCCATCGAGCCGGGTTGTGCTTCCGATGTCGACCGAGCCGTCGAGGTCGAAATCGTCGACATAGTGGAAGAGCTGGCCGACCAGCAGACCTGCCACTGGCTCATTGGTGATGCGCAGCATCTCGGCTCGAGCACCGACAGGAGCAATGTGTTCGAAGCACCACCTGACCTTGTCATCCAACCGTAGGCAGGCGGAGGTCGCGCCATTCGTGTCGAGCTGCACGCGCTCGGTTCGCGACAGATTGTTCTGCAAATTCCGTGGGAACGGCATCTTCACCCCGGCCACCAGATTAATGACCATGCGCACCTGTTCACGTTCTGCGCCCTGCGCGGAACTGAACAATGCGCAGCCAAAGTATGCGCACGCGAGTGTAAGAGCACTGATGGTCTTGTGCATGGAAATCCCCTCTTACTGAAGCGGCGGCTTCCATAGGCGGACCGCCACGCCATGGTGGCCTCACGTTCATGAGCCCCGAAGCCAACACTTCAGCGCGCTTGCGAGTTCCGATTTGCAAGGGAACTGAATACGGAATGCCAATGGTGTGGCATGATCACCCCACGCACAGCCTACTCAGCTGGCCGACTTCGATCAGGCGAAAGCAGCGACCTCCGCTTCCGACGGCGCCCTGCGATAATAATGGTGCTCGGCTCTCTGGCTTATGCGCGAGCGACAGTCAATGCCTGGCCGCAAGGCGGATCAACTGAGAGTGCTTGGCGTGTTGGCGTTGGGATGGTGCTCATTCATTTCGTCTCGTTACATCGGAATTGAACACGGAGGCCGCAAAACTGCCGCGTTCGGGAGGGCGCACTGGCCCAGCGCGTCTGGAAATGGAGATCGGATATGATCAGGGTACTCGTCACTGTTGCGGTACTCGGCTCCGCGGCTAGTTTTGCAGGTTTGGCAATGGCCCAGGGCAAACAGGGTGAAGGGTCGGGCAGCGACGTTGCCTCTTTGGTGGCAAAGCTAGAAGCTCAGTGCGCGCACAGGCGGCGGACGATGCCGCCGGACCCTGGTGACGAATGCGCTCGCAAGCTGCGCGAGGCGCAACTTGCTACCGGAGTGGCTGGTGCTGCCAACGGTGGTGGCCAAGCCGGTGGAGCCGGAATTGGTGCCGGACCTGGAAACGGGGCCGGCAACGGGATCGGACCTGGAAGCGGAGGCGGACTAGCGAAGGGAAAACGCTAACAACGCAATGCTGGTTCGGCGGTGGCCGCCAGTCTGTTCGCAGATTTCTGCCGAGTCGTCGCGGAGGGGCAATGTCCCGGAGGGAGGAGCTTCTCGCGCATCTCTGGATGCATGTGATCAACATAAGCGCTCGTGACTCGTCGCTGGACAACGTCATCGCAAACTGCAAACGCGACCCTAACGGTCCGTTTGGCGACACTGGACCAGCAATCGAGCGAATGCTCGCCGCGGGAGCTTCAAGGCGCGATTTGTGCTTGGTTCTTCGAGCCACTGCGTACGAAGCTGTGTTCGGTACGCTCTACTCACTGAGCGATCCTGGCTCCGATGAGAATGACGACGTGGGGACGCTTTACGAGGAACTGCTGATGGCCGAACCTAGCGGCACCGGGGGACGACCGGGATCAGCGGATACTAGTGAGCAGTAGAGAAAAAAGGCACACTGTCGGGCAACGCCTGTGCTTAAGCACTAAGCAGCTTTAGTTAAGCCGAGAGATCGAGATCTCGCTTGCCCGCATTCAGCCGAAGCACGTCTGCCCTGTAGGTATCGTCGATCGTCTCCGCCGCAGCCAGTCAACGAACCCTAAGAGACCAAGACCGGAACCAAACAGCACCAGCGCGGCGGGAAGCGGGGTAGTGGCTACGTTATACGCATAGATGTTGCTAACCCCATGTGGGAGACCCGTTATGGAGAATGCCGTGAGGGCATCTGCGAATAGAAGCGCAATGAAATTATTGCCGAAATGAATGCCAAACACATTGGCTGCCGTCCCCGAGTAGGTCCATGTGCCACTATTGGTCGGCCCAGTCGTACAATTGGCCGCATTTGTGCAAGCTCCGCCCGAGACGAACGTTAGCGAGGATCCAATCCACGCAGCGGTTCCTAGAACCTGCCTAACGTTGGCGGGACTTTGGCTTCCGATATCGTCGTTAGCACTATCGGTGAACCATGAATTGGAAGGAGTATAAGCTGGCGTAGTAGCCCA
>JBEVOI010000031.1:0-3716 GCA_040507665.1 Burkholderiales bacterium | reverse complement strand
CGGGCAGGGCCTGAAACGGCCAGAATCGTGTGAAATCCGGGGGGCGGGGAACAATCCGATGCGCGAGACAAGCAGCACCCACCCTTTCGCTCCGTTCGAATGGATGCTGTCGCTGCGATATTTGCGGGCGCGGCGGCAGGAGGGATTCATCTCGGTCAATGCCGCGTTTTCCTTCCTCGGCATCATGCTGGGCGTCGCCACGCTGATCATCGTGATGGCGGTGATGAACGGCTTCCGCAAGGAACTGCTCGACAAGATTTTGGGCCTGAACGGACATCTGCTGATCCAGCCGCTGGAACAGCCGTTGACCGACTGGGAGGCGGTCGCCGAGCGCATTTCCAGGGTGCCCGGGGTCATCCTGGCCGCGCCGATCGTCGAGGGGCAGGCGCTGGCCTCCTCGCCGTTCAATGCATCCGGTGTGCTGGTGCGCGGCGTGCGCGCCGCCGATCTCGCCAAGCTGCCATCCGTCGCTAACAACATCCGGCAGGGCACGCTCGAAGGCTTCGACGCCGGGCAGGGGGTGGCGATCGGAAGGAGACTGGCCGATCAATTGTCGCTGCGCGTCGGCGACAGCGTGACGCTGGTTGCTCCGCGCGGCGCGGTCACGCCGATGGGCACGACTCCGCGCATCAAGCCCTACAAGGTCGCAGCCGTATTCGAAGTCGGCATGTCGGAATACGACTCCGCCTTCGTGTTCATGCCGCTGCCCGAGGCGCAGGCCTATTTCAACCGCGCCGGCGACGTCACCGCCATCGAGGTGTATGTCGACAAGCCGGACCAGATCGACCGTTACCGCAGGCTCATCACCGAAGCATCCGGCCGCCCGATCTTCATGATCGACTGGCGCCAGCGCAACTCCACCTTCTTCAACGCCCTGCAGGTGGAGCGCAACGTGATGTTCCTGATCCTGACGATCATCGTGATCGTGGCAGCATTCAACATCACCTCCGGTCTGATCATGCTGGTGAAGGACAAGGGCCGCGACATCGGCATCCTGCGCACCATGGGCGTGACCCAGGGGGCCATCATGCGGGTGTTCATGATGACCGGCGCCTCGGTCGGCGTGGTCGGCACGCTCGTGGGTTTCCTGTTGGCGCTGCTGGTGTGCCTCAACATCGAATCGATCCGCCGCTTCATCTCCTGGCTCACCAATACCGAGCTGTTCTCGCCCGAGCTCTATTTCCTCTCCAAGCTGCCCGCCGATCTCGATGTCGGTGAGACCACGGCGGTGGTCATCATGGCGCTCGCGCTGTCGCTGCTGGCGACGCTCTATCCGGCTTGGCGCGCGGCGCGCCTCGATCCGGTCGAGGCGCTGCGATATGAGTGACCTGACGATCAACGACCAGGCGGCGTCGCAGCGAGACGTCGAATCCGGCGCGGAAGCACCGCCGATCCTGTTCCTGCACGGGATCGACCGGCACTACAGCCAGGGCGACGTGGTGCTGGACATCCTCAAGGGAGCCGAGTTCGCGATCTGGCCGGGGCAATCGGTGGCGCTGGTGGCGCCCTCGGGCGCCGGCAAGTCGACGCTTCTGCACGTTGCGGGCCTGCTGGAGCATCCGGACGCGGGCGAGGTCTATATCGACCAGGTTCCGACATCCCGTCTCCCCGATGCCGAGCGCACACGCATCCGGCGGGTCGAGATCGGCTTCATTTATCAATTCCACCATCTGCTGATGGAGTTTTCCGCGCTGGAGAACGTGGTCATGCCGCAGATGGTCCGCGGGTTGTCGCGTCCGGAAGCCGTTCGCCGCGCGAGCGATTTGCTCGGCTATCTCGGGCTCAAGGAGCGTCTCACGCACCGCCCGGCCGAGCTTTCAGGCGGCGAGCAGCAGCGGGTCGCGATCGCGCGCGCGGTCGCCAATGCGCCGCGCATTCTGCTCGCCGACGAGCCGACCGGAAATCTCGACCCGCGCACCTCCGACCACGTGTTCTCCGCGCTCACCCAGCTGGTGCAGGCTTCCGGCCTCGCGGTCGTCGTGGCCACCCACAACATGGACATTGCCGGGCGCATGGACCGCCGCGTCACCCTCAGGGACGGGCTGGTCATCGAGTTGGAGTAAGCGAACCCGCGCAAGTGCTTGCGCGGACGATCAGCGCCCGGCTATTTCGGAACTTGAACCAGTGTTGCCAGCTGCTCCGGGGTGAGCGGCGCGGCGATATATTTGAACTTCACCGCATCGCCCATCATGTCCTCCAGCCCGACGATGCGAATGGGATCAATGCTGTCCTTGGTGATGAAATCGGGCGCCTGGCGAGCGAGACGATCACCGAGCCCCGACCAGGCCGCATAGGCCTTGATGGCGTCCGGGCTCGCATAGAGCCAATCGAGCGTCTCGCGGTAGGCTCTCACATATCGCGTCAATGCATCCCTGCGTCGCTCGAGGGTATTTGCGTGCGCGATCCAGGCGCGGATCGTTTGATTCTGCACTTCCGGAATGTCGGCGCCCTTTGCCACCAGGCGAATGCGTCCATCTTCCACCGCGTCGAGCACGAACGGCGCCTGCGCGAACCCGATATCGACCTGCTTGGTCATCACCTGGGTGAGGGTGGAGGAATAATTCCCGGTCGCTTGCGGTACCAGACTGACCCCGAAATGCTTAGCGAGCGCCAACGCGAGCATGTGCGAGCTCGACCCGCTGGTCGAGATGCCGATGGTCTTGCCTTCGGCGTCCTTCATGCCGCGAATGGTTGAGTCGGCGCGAACGTAATAAAGCTGGTCGCGGGCGCCGGTGAACGACGCGCCGATCATCCGGATTGGGGCGCCTTTGGAAAAAGCGCCGAACACCGCGTGCGTTCCGGGTCCGATGCCGACATCGACGCTGCCGGAGAGCACGACCTGAATGGTTTCGCCGCTTCCCTGGGTGTAGAGCACGTCGAGCGCGAGGCCGTGCTTCTTGAAGATGCCTGCGTTCTGGCCGAGCTCCGACACGCACTGCTCCCAGCCGCCGCGCTGTCCGACCGCGATCTTGAGCGCATCCTCCGCGGCAGCGGCGGCGTGCATGAGCACCAGCGACAGCGTGGCGGCCAAGCCTCGGCGCAGCAAAAGTCGCAACATTGGTGTCCTCCCGCGTAGATGCACATGCTTATCACAATGCAGTACGGCGGATGAGGCGGCCGGGTTGTCGCAGCAGCGTCCGAGGATGACCGGGAACAACAGCCGCGATCGGGTGTTCAATCAGCCAGGTGGGCTTACGAGGACAGAGATGATGACCCGCGTCGCGTTTGCGCTGCTTGCGTCGGCAACTCTCGCGCTCGATGTCCAACCGGCCGCCGCGGAGTTCTACCGGCCTTGGTGCGTCCAGTACGGCGGCAACGACGGCGACAACGGCACCACTTGCGCCTTCATTTCTTTCGAACAATGCATGATGACGGCGCGCGGGGGAGGTGGGTTCTGCGTCCAGAACCCGTGGTACCTGGCATACGGAAGCGGGCAGAAAAGCCCCGAGAGCACTGGCTCGGGTAATCACACCCGGCGGCGTTGAGATCGAGCGGCCGCCGCCGCTTGCCGGGTGTGCGGTGCTGCCGCATTTGACTGCGGGAAGGGACCCATTCCTGCCGATAAGAGAGCAGTCCCGCCGCGTAACCACCGGCCTAGGGATTTATGACGACGTGGTCAATTCGATACAGACTGCAGGGGCTTGGACCACCTAGCATGCATATGTCCGCCCCCGTGACGTGGGGCAGGGCTCCTCCCAAGTCGCTCTACTAGCCCC
>JBEVOI010000007.1:0-5797 GCA_040507665.1 Burkholderiales bacterium | reverse complement strand
CCGACAACGTCAGCGTGCCCGCGCCGTTCTTCGTTAGCGTCCCGCTGCCCGTGGTGATCGTGCCACTGATCACGCCGTTGCCGGCACCGTCAAAGGTCAAGTTCTGGTTGGCCCCCGTCACCGCGTTGGCGGCATTGAGCGTGAGCGTGCCCGCGTCGGACTGGATCTCCGCCGCCCCCGCCAGTGTCACCGTCCCGCCCCAGGTGTTGGTGCCAATCACGTTGCGCAGCGCCCCATTGTTGGTCACCCCGGTGCCGTTGAGGCTGAGCGCCTCCGCACCCACGGTGATCCCGCCAGAGAGTTCCAACGCCGCACCCGAAGTTACCGTCACACCACCGGCCGCCGTTCCCAGCGCAGTGTTGCTCTGCGCTCGCACCACCCCCGCATTGATCAGGGTCGCGCCGGTGAAACTGTTGTTGCCACTCAGGGTAAGGGTGCCCGCCCCGTCTTTGGTCAGCGTCCCGCTCGTGGTGGCGATCACCTTGCTGATCGTGGCGTCGCCCGCGCCACCTACAGTAAGAGGTTGAGTGGCCCCGGTGATGTTGCCCGCACCGGACAGGGTCAGCACGCCCGCATCGGAATTGATCCGCGCGCCCGCCGCCCCCAGCGTGATCGCTCCGGTCATCGTGTTGGCGTTCGCCAGGTTGCGCAGCGCCCCGCCGTTGCTCACCCCGGTCCCGGTCAGGGTCAACGGCTCGGCGATCGCCAGACCCGCGCCGCTGATCTCCAGCGCCGCACCTGTGGCGACCGTCGTCCCCGTACCCGTGCCACCCAACGCGCCATTGCTCTGCGCTTGCACTACCCCCGCGTTGATCGACGTCGCCCCCGTGTACGTGTTCGTACCCGACAGCGCGAGCGTGCCCGCACCGTTCTTCACCACAGACCCCGCGCCGGAGATCACGCCCGACTGCGTGGATGCGCCAGCCGCGTTGAAGGTCAGCGCGCCACCGTTGGTGTTGACGTTTGCAGGATTCGTGATCGACCCGCCCGCATTGAGAGTGACGTTGAGTTGATTCGCGGTCGAGGTGAGGTTCGCGCCCGCGCTGAACGCGATGTTGTTGGTCGCATTGAGCGTGAGCGTCGCGTTCGCGCCGGCGGTCTTTCCGATCGCGTTGGCTACGGTGACGTTGCCGGCTTGGGTGTTCGCACCGGCGCTCGCGGTCGTCACCGTAACGCTGGTGCCCGCATTGAGCGCCGTCACGATGCTTCCAGTGGTAACGATCGCGTTGTCGTTAGTCGTGGTGAAGATCGGGCTTGCGGTAACGTTGGTGTTGGCTCCGGCCGTCTGGATGGTGATGTTGTTCGGATCCAAGAGCCACGAGCCGGCGCGCCCGCTCGCCGCGCTCGCATCAACGGCGCCCGTGGACTCCAGAACAACCTTGCCGCTGGTCTCGACGAATCCGCCATCGCCGCCATGCGCGCCACCCTTGGCGCTTATGGAACCGAAAAAGCGAGTGGAGTCGTCCGACCAAACGATGACTTTGCCGCCGTCTCCCTTGTCGACCGCATCAGCCATCATCGCAGCCATGGGCGCAACGAAAGTACGGCTCGTGTTCTGGACTGCGGCGTTCCTGCCCTGGTAGTCGCCCCCGACGAGCACGCTCCCGCCGCCGGAATGCCCCGACGCATCGACCACCGCGCCGTCCATGAGCCCGACTTTGTCGCCGGTGACCGTGATCGCGCCGCCGGTTTCTCCCACGTTCGCGCCCGACGCATCGAGCTTGCCGCTGACGGAGACCACGCCGCTCGCACCGCCCTCGAGCCGGACGACGCCGTTCTTGACGCTCACGCTGCGCGCTTCGACTACGCCTTCGTTGTTGACAACGGTGTTGAGCAGCGCGTCCTTCGCTTTCGCGGAGAGGATCACCGCGCCACCGTCGGCCTGAATGAGCTGCTTGTTCGTAGCCAACGCATCGAGCGCAGCCTTGTCCACCGAGAAGCCGACGAGGCTGTTGCCCTCGAGTTGAAGCGTAACCTGATCCCCCGCTCCGAGCGCTGCTGTGCCGAGCCGAGCGGCGATGACGCCTTCATTGGCAACCTGCGGACCGATGAGGGCGACGTAGCCGCCTTCTGACGCCCGGATCGTGCCCTTGTTCACCACCGAGCCGGCGCTGCCCGTGTTTGCGAAGGTGTAGCGCCCGGCGAGGAAGTCGGCGTCCGACAGACCGAGGGTGGAAGCAACGATGCCGCCGACGTCGACCTGCGCGCCGGCACCGAACAGGACACCGTTCGGGTTCAACAGGAAGACCTGCCCGTTCGCCGAGAGACTGCCGAGGATGACACTGGGATCCTGCCCGAGGATGCGGTTGAGCGCGATCGCGCTTGCATCCGGCTGCTTGAAAACAACGGATTCGCCCGTGCCGATGCCGAAGCTCAGCCAGTTGATGGCGAGCCGGGGGCTGGCCTGCTGAACCGTAAGAGTACTGCCGGCTTGGTTCAGAGTGCCGCTACCGGCACCGATCACGCCGCCGGTGGGTAGCGCATGGCTGGTAGCGGCAACCCCCGTCAGGAAGATTCCGAATACTGCCCGGGCTACGGGCCGCAATTGGAAGACCGGCCGGTAGGGGGACCGTTTATGCGTCTTCATGCTTTTCTCTTCTCCGGGGGCCCCACAGCCATCAGCCGGAGAAGCTGAAGTGCGGGAAATCTCCAAATTTTGGAGATTTGCGAGCAATCGCCGTGCCACGGACGCTGACGTAAGTCTATGGCTTACAGGGAAAATCTGGACTCAGGACGAGGAACGGGATGCAGCCCCTCCTTTGGCCTTTCGGGCGCCGATGCCGAGCACCGCGTGGTCGATCTTGATGCAGCGATCCACGACCACGATGAGGCCGGCGCGCTCCGCCCGCTCGGCGGCCTCTTTGTTCACGACCCCGAGCTGCAGCCACAGCACTCTCGCGCCGATGGCAACCGCATCCTCGGCGATCGGCGGGATGCTCTCGGAACGCCGAAAACAATCCACGATGTCGACGGACCCCGGGACATCCTTCAGGTTGCCGTAGCATCGGAGTCCGAGGATTTCGGTGTGGCCAGGATTCACCGGGATCACGCGGTAACCCGCGGCGATGAGATAACGCGCAACCTGATTGCTCGGCCGCTCGGGGCGTGGAGACAGTCCCACCACGGCGATGCTGCGGCTTCCCGTGAGAATCGCCACCAGCTTCTCATCGTTGATCTCCATCCCCGCTCCTCGCGTTTGTTTCGCCTGCGCGTCGAAGGCGGCGATTCTAGCACCGCGGAGGAACGCGTCCTCCCCGCGCGGAAGGACAAGGAAGGCGTGCTGTAAGCGATCCGTAAGCCCGCATCCGGGATCGTTGAAGAGGTAAGGTCAGCAGCTTGCGCTTTCACCGAAGAGTCGCACCCTGCACAATTCCGCAGCGACCACCACACGAGAACGAGAACAATGCCACTAGACAATGTGTCCTTCCCCAGCCCAGACCTCGCGGAGGTGCAGCGCCTGCTCAGCGTCCTGGGCTATCGCGTCCCCCACGAGACCGGCGAGTGGAACGATGACACGCGAAAAGCGCTCGAGACGTATCTCGCGGAACGCGGGGTCGGGAAGGGCGAAGTCAAAGGGGAGATTCGACCCGACCTCGTCGAACGTCTGCGCGACGAGGTCGCGACCTTGCAGCTTCAGCTCAAAGTGCGCGGTGACTATGGCGGCTTCATCAATGGTCGGGCGGACGACGCAATCGAAGCGCTGAAGAAATTCGGAAGCTACGGCGCGGCGGCCGACCGGCTGGTCCGGCTCGACTCCGACGCGAGACGCAAGCTCGACCTCGAGTCTTGTGCCCGTTTCGAAGACGTGTTGCGAATCGAGCTCGAAGAGATCGATCGTTCACGGCCTGCTTCGTTGAAGCGCCAGGCGGGCGGGCCCGGTGACGTGCGGACCCACGCCCACGATGCACAGCTTGCCGGACTCGCGTTCTCCGGTGGCGGCATTCGCAGCGCCAGCTTCAATCTCGGCGTCCTTCAGGCGCTGTCGGAACTGAAGCTGCTGCACGTGTTCGACTATCTCTCTACGGTATCCGGTGGCGGCTACATCGGTAGCTGGCTCTCCGCATTCATCAAGCGCCGGGCGAATGGCAATCCCGCAAAGGCAGCGGAGGAAATCCGCCCGGGCTCGGGCGGCGGGGGCTCCGCGAAGGAATCTCCCGCGATCCGCTTCCTTCGCAGCTACAGCAATTACCTGACGCCACGACTTGGGGCGTTGAGCCTGGACACGCTCGCGGCCGTTGCCACCTACCTGCGCAATCTCTACCTCAACCTACTCGTCCTCGTCCTCGTTCTGGCGGCGGTGCTCCTTGTGCCGCGAATCTTCGTGCTGCTGCTTCCGGGCGTGGATATCGGGCGGTCGCTGGAGCCTGGTGAGCTTCGCTTTCTGTCGCTTGCGGGGCTGACCTTGCTGCTGATCTCGACGCCTATTGTGGGAGCCAACCTCGCTTACCGCAGGCCGCTGGAAGACGTTCCTATCCCCTGGTTTGCGCAGAAGCTGTGGATATCCATCCTGTTCTGGGTGCCAGTGGTCTTCGGCGCCTACTTGCTGGGCTACTGGTTTGCGGTCGCACCCCATCCAAGAACCCTCCTGTGGCTCGAATGGATGGTTTGGGGCGCGGTGATCTACCTCGCCGCCGCCGCGATCGGCGTACTCGGTTACTGGTACGTCAAGACCCACTACCCCGCGGACCGGCCGCTGGAGGAGTATCCCGATCAGTTCGGTCCGTTTCCTCTGCTTGTATGGGCGTTGATCGCCGGCGCGGTCGGCGGGCTGATCATGTTCGGGTTCACGCACCTGCTTGACGCGCTGACACCAGCGGATGATCCGCGAGTCGGAAAGTGGTTCGCGGCAGGCGTGGGGGCCGTGGTCATCGTGCAGGCCGTGTCACTGATCGTGGCGCTGCACGTCGGCCTGATGGGCCGCCGCTACACGGAGCAGGCGCGGGAGTGGTGGAGCCGGCTGGGAGGAACCGCGATCAGCTACGCGATAGCCTGGATCACGGTATTCGTGATCGGTATCTACGCGCCGCCGCTGGTCTCCCTGGCGGGCTCGTGGACCTCGGGCGGTGCGGTCAGCGCGTGGGTCGCGAGTACGCTGGCGGGTGTCCTGCTCGGCCGTAGTCAGGTGACTGACGGAGGCTCGCAAACGCGACGCATCCTTGAGTTCGTCGCGCGCATCGCCCCCTACGTCTTCATCGTCGGCATGCTGGTAGCAGTCTCGCTGCTGCTCGACTGGTCCCTCGCAGAGTTCAGCAACGCCAGCGATACCTGCAGCGACGTGAAAGGGGGAGCGAACACCGTGCTCGCCTACGAGTTCTGCAGTATGGGGAAGAACTCGATCTTCGAACTCCTGCTCATCGGAGTCGCGCTGTTCGGGCTTGGTCTCGTGATTTCGTGGCGCGTCGACATCAATCTCTTCTCGATCTACAACTTCTACCGCAATCGGCTCGCCCGCTGTTACCTCGGCGCGACGCGCGTCGAGCAACGCAAGCCGCAGCCGTTCACGGGCCTTGATCCCCATGACGATCTCCCCATTCACTCGCTGCGGCAAGACCCAGACGCGAAGGGATTCGTCTGGCAGCGCCCCTATCACATCGTCAATGCGGCCCTGAACCTCGTCCAGGGCGAGGCGCTGGAATGGCAGCAGCGGAGGGCGGCGCCGTTCTCGTTCACGCCGCACTTCACCGGGTTCGAGCTGCCGCCGACGGTGGAGACCGCTGCCGCCCCGTCGCGCCCCGCCGTCGAGGCAAACCCGCCCGGCAAGCGCAGCGCGGGATCGCAGAGATCGTCCGGGAACGAC
>JBEVOI010000364.1:0-2590 GCA_040507665.1 Burkholderiales bacterium | reverse complement strand
AGCCGTGACGACAATCGCAGCCGGCGACGAGATCACGCGCACGCTCTACAACCTGGCGCCGCAGATCGAAGAGCGGCGCGGACAAGCCGACGCCGCCTGGATAGTTGTCGTAGAGATACACGGTGGGCTGGAACTCTCTGACGCCGCGCTCGACGTCCACCGGCCGGCCGTCGAAGCTGCGTGCGCTGCCACGGCCGTCCGATCCCACGGTCGCAGACCACGTCGAATCCGAATCGCCGACCGCGCGGCCGAGGTCGTGTCGCTCAGACATAGTGAGGAGCGCGGCGACGTAATGCATCGCATACGCCGCCCCGAGGAACCCGTCAAGCGCCTGCCATCGATTCTGGAACGCGGCGAGCAGCGGGCGCGGATCCACCTGCCACCACACCGCGGTAGTGTGGAGCTCCTGGTCCGGGAGGTGAATGTTGCCGTAGCCGATGTTCTCGTGGGTGTAGTAGCGGATCTTCTTGTAGCCGGGGATGTGGCGTACAAGATGCACTTCGCCGTTCGCGCAGGTGCCCGCACCCTGGCGCGCGGCGTCGAAGCGGTCAAGGATCTTGAGCTTGGTGTAATCGATGGCGTCGGTGTAGTAATCGGCATTCGTCTTCGTGACGAACGCCTTGCGTCCCTGCCAATCGAGCCGCTCCACCTGCCATGGGCTCGCCTGTACCATGTAGATCGCGCCTTCGTGGATCGTCATCGGCGCGCTCCCGTAGTCCACCTCCGCGATCACCTCCTGCTTGCCTGCGGTGGTGTCGACGACGACGAAGTTGCCTTCGGCGACGGACCGCAAGCTGACGGCGTTCGCAGGATAGCTGTCCGCCATCCAGTGCCATTGCGTGCCTTCGCGATGCACGACACCCTGCTCCTCCAGATAGGAGAGCAGCGCGCCGAGATCCTCGTTGCCGAATGTCTCGCCCTCGCGGAAAGGCAGCTCGAAGGCGGCGCAGCGCACGTGGTCCATCAGGATCAGGAGCTGGTCCGGCGCGATGCGCGCATGCTCAGGCGACGCGCTGAGAAAGAAGTCGGGATTGCGTACGATGAACTGGTCGAGGGGCTCGCTCGTGCCCACCAGCACGCCGAGCGCGGTGCGGTTGCGCCGCCCTGCCCGGCCGAGCCGCTGCCAGGTGCCGGCGATGGTCCCGGGATAGCCGTTCAGGATGCAGACATCGAGCGACCCGATATCCACACCCAGCTCGAGCGCCGAAGTCGTGATTACGCAATCCACTCCCCCTGCACGCAGCTTCCTCTCCGTCGCCCGGCGTTCGGTCGGCAGGTAGCCGCCGCGATAGGCGAACACCCGTGCGGGTTTCCGCCGATCGCGGTCGAAGACGTCCTTCATGTACTTGGTGATGACTTCGACCATGAGCCGCGTATTCGCAAAGACGATGGTCTTCAGCCCCGACGTGACCGTCAGGCGCGCGATGCGCGTCGTCTGCGAACGGGCCGATGCGCGCAGTCCGAGGTCGGGATTCAGCACCGGCGGGTTCCAGAGCAGCAGATGCTTCTGCCCCTGTGGTGCGCCGCTTTCCGTGATGGCGGTAACTGCTTCGCCGATCAGCTGCTCGGCCAGCTCGTGCGGGTTCGCGATGGTGGCGGAGCAGAGCACGAAGGTCGGGCTCACGCCGTAGAAGGTGCACACGCGCTTGAGCCTCCGGATCACGTTCGCCAGATGCGAGCCGAACACGCCTCGGTAGGTATGCATCTCGTCGATGACGACGTAGTTCAGGTTCTCGAAGAACTGCGCCCACTTGGTGTGGTGGGGCAGGATGCCTACGTGCAGCATGTCGGGATTCGAGACGACGACATCGCCCTTGGTGCGCACCGCGACCCGCGCATCCCCGGGCGTATCACCATCGAACGTATAGGCACGCACGCCGAGGTTGCCGGCTTCGTTCAGCTCCAGGATCTCGGCCACCTGATCCTGGGACAGCGCCTTCGTGGGAAAGAGGTAGAGCGCCTTTGCCTTCGACTCGAGCGCCGACTGTAAAACCGGAAGGGTGTAGCAGAGCGTCTTGCCGGAAGCGGTCGGGGTGACGACGACTGTGTGCCGGCCCGATCGAATCGTCTCCCACGCCTGGTGCTGGTGGCTGTAGAGTCGATCGATGCCGCGCGCTCGCAACGCGGAGACGAGCCGAGAATCGAGATCGGACGGAAGGTCCGCAAAGCTCGCGGCCTTGGCAGGTAGCACCAGCTCGCCGGTGATGCGAGCGCGGTACTTCTTCTTCAACCGTTCAATCAATGGCTCGATGCCCGGCGGTTTGGCGCGGAGCTCGTTCACTGCTTCCGGCGCGGCAACAGACGGGTCGAAGAAGCGATCCACGATCCCTCCCATATTCGTGTTCTCCATTTGTTCTCTATGATAGTATAGAGGTGTATCAGATAGTTGCAAGTACAACCTCAGACTCGAGGTAAATACACATGTCCCTCACGCGACGCCAGGAAGAGGTCTACCGATTTCTCTTCAATCACCGCTTCGATCACCCGCCCACGCTCGACGAGCTGTGCAAGGCGATGGGCCTCAAGTCCCGCGGCTCGCTCCACAAGCTGATTCAGGCGCTGATCGATGAAGGGCTGGTGGAGCCGCTGA
>JBEVOI010000351.1:0-3355 GCA_040507665.1 Burkholderiales bacterium | reverse complement strand
TTTCTTCGCCTGCGCCAAGACATCCCTCTGTACGCTCGCGCGGAGCCGCTTTGGGCCTAGCTAGCCGGACCCACCCTCCAAACATGCGGCGAAACGCCCCGCGACACTCGCGGCGCAGCCGATAGCGCCGGGGTTCTGCATGTCAGCTGGACCAGTAGCCGCGCACGCCGCATTGTCCTTCTCCCGCTGCTTCTCGCACCCCGGTCTCCTCGCCTCGCGGGCCGGATCCTCGCGCTGTGAAGTTGTGTCCGTGGGTGGCGCGAGCGGAACCGCTGGCGCTTCGGTGGCGGGCTCCAACGCGCTGGGCAGACCCGCGCCTTGGATGCCGGACGAGGCCGCCGCGAGGCTTCCGGTACCGTAGACAAACTTCCAATCGGCGTAGGCGACTGCCGCATCGAAAGCCTTGTCTTCCTCGTTGAACTTGCCGGTCTTAAGTGGTTTACCAACTGCCTTGCTGTAGACGCCGACGATGGCTCCGGCCGGATCCTTCACCAGTCCCCAGTCGCGCGTGCCTGTCATGGGATCGACGTAGACCTTGCGCAGATGCCTGCTGACCACCGGCAGCCGCTTGTCGAGCAGCAGGTCGTCGAGGCTCTTCGGGAACTGGGGGCCTCCCGGCGAACCCTCGAAGTAGCGACCGATTGCGCGACGAAACTCACCCCCGACGAAGAGCAGCTCTCGCTCCTTCTCCCGTCGTGCGGCCTGGTGCCAAACGGTACCGATGGCGGCGAGCCCGGCTCCCATGATCACCACCACCATCATCACTGTGAAATACGTGAACCCGCTCGCCTTCACGGCGCCTGCGCTGGACCCGCCGCGCCCGCGCGTAGTTTGAAGGGGATGTGATATAACCACGATCGCTCAGAACTCGGCGTAGGGCTTGCCGTCGAGGGAATTGCCGGGGGCGCCGCTGCGGACATCGTAGACTACCTTCGCCTCCGGCTTGTCGGGCGGGTTCACGATCACCCAGGTGCTCGCGCTGTCGGTGATCGGGTCCGCGGGAATCCGGCGCAGGTACTTCTTCGTCACCAGATCCTCGAGGCTCGGAGGATATTTCCCGGTGTCCGCATAGTGCTTGTCAACAGCGTCCCGCATCAGGTGCAGATCTTCCCTCAGCACCGCCTCGCGGGAGCGCTGCACGCTGTGAAAGTAGCGCGGCGCGGCGATGGTGAGCAACAGCGAGATGATCGCCATCACCACCAGCAGTTCAACGAGGGTGAACCCCTTCGGCCGGCGCCGTGCCATTGGCAATCGCTCTACCAATCGCGGTAGGCAATGCCGTTCAGCCCAACGCCGCCGCCCGTGGGGTAGACATCGAAGACATCGTCGCCCGCCTTGGGCTCCTCGGGCGGGCTCGCGTAGCTCCGCTTGCCCCAGGTCGCGGCGTTCGAGAGCTGGGGGTCGTCCACCAGGGGATTGCGCGGGATGCGCCGCAGGAAGTAGATCTTCTGCTTGTTCGGCGACTTCTCGTCCTCGACACCCGTGACCAGGATCTCAAGCGTCGGTGGATAACCGGTATCGGTCACCTTCCGCGCGATCCTGCCGTCGTCCACCTCACGCTTGTAGGCGTCGATCCCCTCGCGAATCTGCCGCAGCGCGCTCCTCAACTCGCTCTCCTTGGCGCGCTGCACGGTCAGCTCCGCCATCGGCATGGCGGCGAGGGCAAGCACACTCAGAATCACCACCGTCACCAAAAGCTCGATCAGCGTAAAGCCGCGGCCGCGCGACCGCGGGGCTGCGTGGCGGCTCATTGCACGAGGGTCAACGGCAAAGGTCCCAGGGTCTGGCCCGGCACGGCGCGGCCCTGCGTGTCCTGGATCACGATGTTTTCCAGCGTGAGCTGGGTGGCGGCAGGGCTCTTCGCGATGACGCGGAAGCGCACGCTGCCCTCGGCGCCCTGGCCCGGCTGTCCCGCCTCCAGCCGCAGCACGGCGCGCCCGGGAGAGCCCGCGATGACAGGACCCGACGCCGAAGCCGTTTCCCCGCCGGCGCCGGCCCGTGGCCTACTCTCCTCCGCGAGCTCCAGCAGACCAGGATCATACGCCACCTCCATCTGCGCCCTGCGCGCGTCGCCTCCGCTCGGTAACCCGATGCTCACGAGTACGTCCTGGCCGAGTGCCGCTTCGGATGGACCGTTCAACTGAACCACGAAGGCGGTCGCTCCCGCGATCGGTCCGGCAGGAAACTTGGGCAAGGTGGCAGGCACCGCCTCACGCCCATCCGCCACACCTTCCGCCTGGCCCCGTGCGCTCGGCGTGAGCGACAGGGCGCCCGGCGGCGTTGGCTTCAACCGCATTGGCACCAAGCTCGCCGCCGCTTCGGTTCCGGATGAGAACTCGGCCACCTGGGACCCCGGCCGATCGAGGTTGCGCACAACGCGCGGCGTGATCAGGAGCACGATCTCCGTCTTCGACGCGTCGATGCCCTGGTTGGAGAACAATCGTCCGATCACGGGCAGGTTGGCGAGCCCCGGCACATTGTTGAAGGTCCGCCGGTCCTCGTCCTGGATCAGGCCGGCGAGCGCCTGTGTCTCGCCGTCCCGGAGTCTCAGGCTGGTCGCCGCATTGCGCGTTCCGATCTCGTACGCTATCGCGGGCTGCGTGCCGCCGCTGCTCACTTGGCGAATGACGTTGCTCACCTCCAGGTTCACCTTCATCGAGACTTCGTCGTCCAGATACACCTGCGGCTCGAGCTCGAGCTTGAGCCCCACATCCAGATAGCTCACGTTGGTGGACACGCCCACGTTTGCGGTGGACGTAGTGGTGAACACAGGCAGCTTTCGGCCGATCAGCACTTTCGCCTTGTCGCGATTCTTGACGCGTACCCTCGGGTTGGCGAGCAGGTTGGCGCTCGCGAGCTCCTGCCTGATCTGGGCGATAATGGCAGGGTTGGTGATATACGCTTGCAGGCCGCCTTTGCCGAGCTGGATCAGCGAAGGAATCGTAGCGGTCGGATTCGTCAGCCCTTGGCCGAGACGAATCTCGTTGGGATACTGCAGACCCAGTGCCTGGAGCTTGGAGCGTTGGACCTCGAGCACCTCCAACTCCAGCACGACCTCCGGCTCCGCCAGATCCTGCGCCGCCACGAGCTTCTCTGCCACGCGGATCGCCTCCGCTGTATCGCGCAACACAACGAGGTTCAGCTTTTCGTCGATGTAGACGTCGCGCGCCTTGATCATCGTCTTCAGCATGGCTAGGGTCTGTTTGGCGTCGGCGATGGAGAGGTAGAAGCTGCGCACGACCAGATCCTGATACTCCCTCTGCTTCTCTTGTGAGTTCGGGTACACGAGTATGTAATTGTCGTTCAGCACCTTCCGTTCGAGGTGATTGGTGACGAGCAGGATCTTGAGCACGTC
>JBEVOI010000357.1:0-6269 GCA_040507665.1 Burkholderiales bacterium | reverse complement strand
GATTTCAGCCTTGCTGTGATCGAGGCGCGTCGCCACAGGCCAGGCGATACCTCGTCAGAGGCAATAATAAAATGCGAGTTGGAGAGAGTTGTAATGGCTGATCGTGAGATTGGAACCGTGAAATGGTTCAATGACGCCAAGGGCTTCGGATTCATCACACCCGACGACGGAGGTGAGGATCTCTTCGCGCACTTCTCGTCCATCAACATGTCCGGCTTCAAGACCCTGAAGGAGGGCCAGAAGGTCAGCTTCGAAGTGACTGAAGGCCCAAAGGGCAAGCAGGCCTCGAACATTCAATCCAGCTCGAAGTAAACCAGCGCGACCGGGAGTCACGCCGGCGATGTCGCGCGTGGCGAGCCCAAGTCGCGCCGGTGCGGTCTTTTGCCCACCGCGGAGCACCATTCCGGGGCGCTCTACCCCGGAATGGTGCAGAAACGCGATCGCGCGTCCCAGCCGGGCTCCGCGGCGCGAACAAAGACTGCCAAGAGTCCGGTCGCTAACGCAGCGCCACACGCTGCGCAGCTTGACTCCCCGAGTCGCCCCAAGGACCCACCCGGAAGAGATTGCGGAAGCGCAGCGCCGACGGATAGGGGAAAAAGTCGTCCATTGACCCGCTGCGTATCCTGCGCTGGCACTCCTGCCAGAACTCGGGCGACAGCAGGTCAGCGTGGTGCTCGCGGAAAACGACGCGGACCTCAGGCTTGCTGAGGAGGAACGCGCTGAACTCCTCCGGGAAGACGTCGTTGCGCGCGACCGGGTACCAGGCTTCGCTCGACATCTCGAACTCCTCCGAAGGCGCCGCGGGAATGCGGCGAAAATTGCAGTCCGTCAGATATTCAATCTCGTCGTAATCGTAAAAGACCACCCGCCCGAAACGCGTGACGCCGAAGTTCTTCCAGAGCAGGTCCCCGGGGAAGATGTTTGCGTAAGCGAGCTCGCGGATCGCGTTTCCATACTCGCGCACCACCTGCTCCCGCTGGGCGTGACCCGCCTGGTCGAGGTAAATGTTGAGCGGAACCATCCGCCGCTCGATGTAGCAGTGCTTGATGACGATCGTGTCGCCCTCCTCCTCCAGCAGCGACGGGGCGTTGCAGCGCAACTGCTCCAGAAGTGCGGCGCTGAAGCGTCCCCTTGGCAGCGCCACGTCGGAGAACTCGAGCGTATCGGCCATGCGGCCGACCCGGTCGTGCTGCTTGACGAGCATGTACTTGAACTGGACGGTCTGGCGGTCCACCTCCTTTGGCGGCAGGATCGTGTCCCGAATAACCTTGAAGACGTAAGGAAACGACGGCAGCGTGAACACGAGCATCACCAGCCCGGGTATCCCGGGCGCAAGATCAAAGATGTCGCGTGAATGCCGGAGGTGCTGGATCAGGTCCCGGTAGAACAGCGTCTTCCCTTGCTTCGCCAACCCGATCATCGTGTACAGCTCCGACTGGGGCTTGTTCGGCATCATACTCTGGAGGAAGCGGACGCAGGCCGACGGCACCTCCATATCTACCATCAGATAGGCGTGGCTGAGGCTGAACAAGATGCTGATGAGCGCCGGGTCGAGCAGGATAGCGTCAAGCTCTAGTTGTCCCTTCGAGTTGTGCAGGACCGGCACCACAAACGGGTACTCCTGGTAGCCGTTTACCAGCTTGCCAACCACATAAGCCGCCTTGTTCCGATAGAACCCCGAGTCCAGAAGCTGAATCTGGAAATTCGCCTCGGGCTCCGGCCACTCCCCGAGCTGCCGCCGGACCGCCTCGATGGCACAAGCGACGTCCCGCTCGAGGTCGGCGAACGGCCGCGACCACCCAAAGTCGAGGAACGCCCGGCAAAACGTCTGGTACAGCGTCGCTATCGTCGGGTAGTAGGTTCGGAATGCCGGCGGGTCCGACTCGAGGTATTCGGTCGAGATCGCCGGGCGCACGAAGATGAAGTCGTTCTGGAAATACGTCCGGTGCAGGATCTTGCAGGACACCGAGTTGAAGAAGGTCTCAGCGCACTCGGGCTGCTTGTGGTCGGTGAGCAGCCCGATGTAGAGAAGCTTCGCCTGTTGCCAAGTGTTGTGGTCGATGGAGTCAGCCTGGAAGTCACGGTGCAGGCGCTCCACGCACTCGTTCACGCGGTCGTCGTAGAACTGAATCCGCTCGCGCACCGCTTTCTGCTGCGCCGACCACTCCGCCCGCTCGAAGCGCCCTTTGGCTGCCCGGCTCGCCTCCCGGAACAGCCGGTAGTGCTTGTCGAATCCGTCAATCAATGCCTCCGCGATCGCCTGCGCAACAGGGTTCTCCCCTGCAGGCAGGGCGGTCGCTCTCGCCCCCTGCTGCCAGTCCGCCTTCATCGTCCGCTTCGCGCCTTCGAAGTGCTTGTTTCAACAGGGCCAAGCATAACGGCAACGCCCGGCGGACGCCACGATCGGCGTCGCCGGTGCGGGTACCGACGCGTTGGCAAGCGGCCTTCCGGTAGCGCATAATCGCCGCGCCATGCAGACAGGAGGATCGCGAATGCGGTCGACCCCTGCCCTTTGCGGTTCATTCCCCCAACCGAGCACGCATCCGGCTGCGGGTACCGAGAACGCCCACCAAGGAATCACGATGAGCACGACTTCCAGGATCAAGGTGCCCCACGGGGGCCGGAAGATCATTCCAGGCCAGCCGGTGCCGGACAACCCGATCATCCCCTTCATCGAGGGTGACGGTATAGGCGTCGACATCACGCCGGTCATGCAGAAGGTGGTCGACGCCGCCGTCGCGAAGGCCTACCAGGGGGCCCGCAGAATCCATTGGATGGAGGTGTACGCGGGGGAAAAGTCGACGCAGGTTTACGGCGGCGACGTGTGGATGTCAGACGAGACTCTCGGCGCGCTCAAGGAATTCTCTGTTTCCATAAAGGGGCCGATGACGACGCCGGTTGGCGGTGGCATCCGCTCCCTCAACGTCGCGCTGCGCCAGGAACTGGATCTCTACCAGTGCGTGCGCCCCGTGCGCTACATCAAGGGCGTGCCGAGCCCGCTGAAAAATCCCGAGCTCACCGACATGGTGATCTTCCGGGAAAACACCGAGGATATCTATGCTGGCATCGAATGGGCCGCGGAGTCCGAAGGGGCGAAGAAGGTCATCCGCTTTCTGAGGGAAGAGATGGGGGTGAAGAAGATCCGCTTCCCGGAGACCTCCGGTATCGGCATCAAACCGGTCTCGCGCGAAGGCACCGAGCGACTGGTGCGCGCCGCCATCCGCTACGCAATCGACAACGACCGCAAGTCGGTGACGATCGTGCACAAGGGCAATATCATGAAGTTCACCGAGGGGGGATTTCGCGACTGGGCCTACGCGCTCGCAAAGCGGGAGTTCGGGGCGAAACCGATCGACGGCGGCCCGTGGTGCAAATTCGGCAACCCCAAGACGGGTCGCGAAATCGTGGTAAAGGACGCGATCGCCGACGCCTTTCTCCAGCAGATACTCCTTCGGCCCGCCGAGTATGACGTGATCGCAACGCTCAACCTGAACGGTGACTACATCTCCGATGCCCTCGCCGCGCAAGTGGGCGGTATTGGCATCGCGCCGGGCGCGAACATCTCCGAGCAATACGCAGTGTTCGAAGCGACCCACGGCACGGCACCGAAGTACGCAGGACAGGACAAGGTGAACCCGGGATCGCTCATCCTCTCGGCTGAGATGATGCTGCGGCACCTGGGCTGGAAGGAGGCGGCAGACCTGATCATCAGGTCGATGGAGGATGCGATTTCCGACAAGGTCGTGACCTACGACTTTGCCCGACTGATGCCCGGTGCGACCGAAGTATCCTGCTCCGGATTCGGCGACGCGATGATCGCGAAGATCAACAGCTACGCCTGACCCCTCCATTTGCCTACGGCAGGGACCCTTGGGGTCCCTGTTTCGCTTTTTCGGCCCAGCGCAAAGGAAGGTCGATGCGTCAAACCCTCACGGAACTTGCACTCTTGAGTCTTATATAAGATACAATTCTTGCGGATACGGGATTCGCTGCTTCGGCGCCACCGCCACCCCGGGAGTCAGGCAGCCCGGCAGGGAGATTGGACATGACGTTCGCGACTGCGGACCTTTGCGACCGGCACGACGGCACGGTCCAGGTGGCTGAGCCGCTGTTCCGGGCTTACGGCGGCACCCCCGCGTTCGGCGGCCCCATTGCCACCGTCAAGGTGTTCGAGGACAACGTTCTCGTGCGCCAGGCCCTGTCCGAGAAGGGAGCGGGGCGCGTGCTCGTGGTCGATGGCGGCGGCTCCCGTCGTTGCGCGCTGGTGGGTGATCAGCTCGTCGTCCTCGCCCGCGATAACGGCTGGGCGGGCATCGTCGTCTACGGCTGCATTCGGGACTCGGCTGCGATGGAGACACTTCCCGTCGGCGTCCGGGCACTTGCGACCCATCCTCTGAAGAGCATCAAGAAGGGCGCAGGGGACCGCGACATCCCCGTGACCTTCGCGGGCGTGACCTTCGTGCCCGGGCACTATCTGTATGCCGATGCCGATGGGGTGATCGTATCCCCCGAAGCGCTGGTTTAGCGAGGCAGGGCTCCGGAAGCCGCCTTTCGGCCCTGCACAAGAGGATGCTTCTCATGAAGCGGATCGTGACCGTAACGAATTGTTTACGAGATGTAAATGAGGGTGTCACCTTATTGTTGCAGCGCATGAATTAGTTGCTATACTTCATCGAGTCACGAACGCTGGCTGAACCCACCGCAAGGCCAGCGCATCCAGGGAAAAGCGTCAACCAAGCGCTATAGCTGCCCGGTTTGCCAGATCAGATCTCTGGCCACCCCGTGAATTGGAGACAGCAGCAGTTGAACCAGGCTGAACCGATTTATCGAGCCAAGCCGCGGATGCCCGCCCGCGTTCCACTGGGCGGTCCGAACCGGCTTTACCGCGGGGACGCAGGCCAGTCGACGGGCCTCTCTCTGAATTCACAGGACTGAGTTCGAAAACAAGGAGATTCCAGATGAGTCGTGATCAAGAAATCGCGAAGATCAAGAAGGATTGGGCGGAAAACCCACGCTGGAAAGGCGTGCAGCGGGGCTACACCGCAGAAGAGGTGTACCGGCTTCGAGGCAGCCTGCAGGTCGAGTACACGCTCGCGCGGCGGGGCTCGGAAAAGCTGTGGAAGATGGCGAACGAGATGCCGTTCGTGAATTCGCTTGGCGCGCTCACCGGCAACCAGGCGATGCAGCAAGTGAGGGCTGGTGTTCCTGCGATCTACCTTTCCGGCTGGCAGGTAGCCGCCGACGCCAACGACAGCCTGACCATGTATCCGGATCAGTCCCTGTATGCGGTAACCAGCGTCCCAACCGTAGTTAGGCGCATCAACAACGCCCTTCAGCGGGCCGACCAGATCACGCACATGGAAGGCAAGAGTGACGTCGACTGGTTCGCGCCCATCGTAGCGGACGCCGAAGCCGGCTTTGGCGGCGTGCTGAACGCCCACGAGCTGATGAAGGCCATGATCGAGGCGGGCGCCGCAGGCGTCCATTTCGAGGACCAGCTAGCTGCGGTGAAGAAGTGCGGCCACATGGGCGGCAAAGTGCTCGTCCCGACCCAGGAGGCGATACAGAAGCTGATCGCCGCGCGCTTAGCCGCCGACATGATGGGTGTACCGACTGTCCTGCTCGCCCGCACCGACGCCGAAGCCGCCGACCTGATCACCTCCGATGTGGACGATCGCGACAAGCCATTCTGCACCGGCGAACGTACCGCAGAGGGCTTCTACCGCACCATCAAGGGCTTCGATCAGGCAGCCGCGCGGGGCCTCGCCTACGCGCCTTACGTCGACATGGTGTGGTGCGAGACCGGCACGCCCGACCTCGACTTCGCGAAGCGCTTTGCCGAGGCAATCCGCAAGGAGTATCCCGGAAAGTTGCTCGCCTACAACTGCTCGCCATCCTTCAACTGGAAGAAAAACCTCGATGACGCCACCATCGCCAAGTTCCAGCGCGAGCTCGGCGCCATGGGCTACAAGTTCCAGTTCATCACCCTGGCCGGCTTCCACTCCCTCAACTACAGCCTGTTCGAGCTCGCGCACGGCTATGCACGCGAGAATATGACCGCGTTTGTAGCATTGCAGGAGAAGGAGTTTGCCGCCGCCAGCAAGGGCTTCACAGCGGTGAAGCACCAGCGCGAAGTTGGCACCAGCTACTTCGACGAGCTCACCCAGGTGATTCAGGGCGGGCAGTCCTCGGTCACCGCGCTCACGGGGTCGACTGAGGAGGAGCAGTTTCACTGATACGGCCCTCCTTTGTCAGTCGCGAATTACGCC
>JBEVOI010000301.1:0-4382 GCA_040507665.1 Burkholderiales bacterium | reverse complement strand
TTCACCAAACATCGAGAAGGCTTCATTCTTGTACTCGACGAGAGGATCCTTCTGGGCGAAGGCGCGAAGGTAGACCGCCTCGCGGAGGCCATCCATTGCGTAGAGGTGTTCCTGCCAAAGGCGGTCAACCGCGTTGAGAATGACAAACCGCTCGAGGCCGCGCAGGGCCTCGGCGTGCTCCATGGCAGCCTTTCTGTTATAGGCATCCTTGATGAGCTGAAGCAGCCACGCGCTGTTTTCCTCTACCGAACGCGTCTCGAGGGCCGCTTTCTTCGCGGAAAGACCGAGCGGGAATGTCGTATTCACCCAGTTCAGCAACCCGGTGCGGTCGGGCTCCTCGCTGTCGGTTTGCTCGAGATATTCGGCGACCTTTTTCGGCACCATCTCGTCGATGACCTCGAACACCAGATCGCGCGGGTTTTCGGAGTCCATGACTTCCTGCCGGTAGCCATAGATGACTTCGCGCTGCTGGTTCATCACATCATCGAACTCGAGGGTGCGACGGCGGATCATGTAGTTGCGCTGCTCGACGCGCTTCTGCGCCGTCTCGACGCTCTTGTTCAGCCACGGGTGCTCAAGCTCCTCACCTTCCTTGAGGCCAAAAGTCTCCATGATTCTCGTCATGCGGTCGCTGGCCCCAAAGTTGCGCATCAGATCATCCTCGAAGCTCACATAGAAACGCGAAATTCCTGAATCCCCCTGGCGGGCACAGCGTCCGCGCAACTGGCGGTCGATGCGGCGCGATTCATGCCGCTCAGTGCCGATCACGTAGAGACCGCCCACGTCGGCCACGCCCTCGCCGAGTTTGATATCGGTTCCGCGTCCCGCCATGTTCGTCGAGATCGTTACCGATCCCCGCAGACCCGCGCGGGCAACGATCTCAGCCTCCTGCATGTGGTATTTGGCATTGAGGACCGTGTGGGGAATCTTCTGCAGCTTGAGCATGCGGCTGAGAAGCTCGCTCGACTCAACGCTGGCGGTGCCGACGAGGACGGGCTGCCCACTGCCGTGCGCGCCCTTAATCGCGTCGATCACGGCGGTGTACTTTTCGCGGCGCGTCTTGTAGATACGGTCATTCTCGTCGAGCCGGCGCACCGGGCGATTCGTTGGGATGACGTTGACGTCAAGACGGTAAATGTCGTGAAATTCGTTTGCCTCCGTCTCGGCCGTGCCGGTCATGCCGGCGAGTTTCTCATAAAGGCGGAAGTAGTTTTGGATGGTGATCGTGGCGAGGGTTTGGGTCTCGCGGTCGATCTGAACGCCCTCCTTGGCCTCGACGGCCTGGTGAAGCCCGTCGCTCCAGCGGCGTCCAGGCATCTTGCGACCGGTGAAGGTATCGACAATGACGACTTTGTTGTCTTCGACGACATACTCGACATCCTTCTCGTAGAGGCAATAGGCCTTGAGGAGCTGGGAAATGTTGTGGATCCGTTCGGCCTGCGCATCGCAGTACTGCTGCCGGGCCGACTTCTGCTGGGCTTTTCCGGCATCGGTCAGCGCTGAATTGTTCTCGATATCGGCAAACTCGGTGAGCAAATCCGGGAGCACGAATGCGTCCGGGTCGTCGGGCTTGAGAAAGTCGCGCCCCTTCTGGGTGAGATCGGCGTCGTGCTGGCGTTCCTCGATCGTGAAGAACAGCTCCTCCTTGAGATCGACAAGCGCGGCCTTGCCATCTGTGTCTTTGTAAAATTCGAGCTCAGCCTTGTCGACGAGTTTGCGCAGATCGGGATCCTCCATCATGCGCGAAAGTCCCTTGTTGCGCGGCTGGCCGAATTTCAGTTTGAACATTACGCGCCCGGCTTCGTCCCTCTTTCCCGAATCGTACAATTCCTTCGCCTCGGTCGAAAGCCTGTTGCAGAGCATGGTCTGCTTGCGGACGAGCTGCTCAACGAGCGGTTTGAAGCGATCATACTGGTGGGTCGAGATCGTCGAAGGGCCACTGATGATCAGCGGTGTGCGGGCTTCATCGACGAGGATCGAGTCCACTTCGTCGACGATGGCGTAGTAATGCGAGCGCTGTACCTGCTGATCGCGACTCGTCGCCATACCGTTGTCCCGCAGGTAATCGAAACCAAACTCGCTATTGGTGCCGTAGGTAATGTCGCACTGATACTGCGCCCTGCGAACATCCGGCAGCTGATCGTGCTGGATGACGCCGACCGTGAGCCCCAGAAACGCGTAAAGCTGGCCCATCCACTCCGAATCGCGGCGTGCGAGATAGTCATTCACGGTGACGATATGAACACCGCGTCCCGTCAGGGCATTGAGGTAGACGGGCAGGGTGGCCACCAGGGTCTTGCCTTCGCCCGTGGCCATCTCGGCGATGCGCCCGCGATGCAGCACCACTCCACCGATCAGCTGCACATCAAAATGGACCATACCCCAGGTCATCGGCTGGTCGCAGACAGTAAATGAGTGGTTGCGATCGGTGAGGCGGCGAGCCCCCTGTTTCACCACCGCAAACGCCTCTGGAAGGATTTCATCCAGACGGGTCTCGAGCGCCGCGGGATCGGTGATCGCCGAAAGGTCCTGCTTCCACGCCAGGGTTTTCGCGCGCAAGGCATCGTCCGAAAGCTCGCCCAACGTCCCCTCAATCTCGTTGATTTGCCGGATGATAGGCTGGATGCGGCGCAGCTCCCGTTGGTTTTTTGAGCCAACGATGGTCTTAAGAATCCAATTGAACATGAAAGCGATTCAGGAATTAACAATAGCTGAAGAGAGTAAAAGTCCACCGCAAAACTGAAGAGCCGCGCGCTCAAAAAGGCCCACGGCAGGGATAAAAGAGTGAAGAGATTTCTTTTCTGCAAACGCTCGCCCGAAACCATCGTTCCATGGCGTTCGCTTTCTGAGCCTTCGCATCTTGCCGCGCGGTAGCTCTTGAGCGAATTCCTATATAGCTCCTGGATGTTGGCGCTTGGCGCTATTCACGGCTTGGCCTGGCCTCGCCTTCTTGACGCTACTCATTTGAACCGCGCTTCGATGATCGAGAAGTCGTCATCGAGTCGAGTCGATCCGCGGAGATAATAGACATGACCCAGCAGTTCATCCATGAGGCTTCCCGGCTTTCCGGCCAGGGCTGCCAGGTGCGCGACGCAAGCGTCGAAATCCCATGCACTACGCCCATCGCGGAAAATTTCGAACACACCGTCGCTAAAGATGAGCAGACGCGAACCGGCCGGGATATGACACGACTGAGCTGGAAAATTCACTCCACGCAACACACCCATCATCAGGCCCGAGGAAGAAAGAAGGAGCGGATTCGGCTCGCCGGGCAGAAGCACGATCGAGGGGGGATGTCCGCCTCCGGCCCAGGTCATCGAGCGGCTCGTGGAGTGATAAACGCCATACCAGATCGTAAAGAATCTTTGGCCATGCTGTTCCCCCTGAAAGGCGTCATTGAGTTTGGCCAGCACCTGATCGGGCCGGTTCATGTCGGCCCCGAGCAATGCCCCCGCGCGGATCACATTGGCAACTGTGACGGACAGCAACGCCGCGTCCAACCCATGTCCCGTAACGTCCACGAGGTACAGGGCGAGATGATCATCGTCCACCCAGTGGTAGCCGATGGTATCGCCGGCGAGGCTTGAGGCAGGAAGGTAGCGCCAATCTACCGAAACCAAGCCATCCATCGGCGGCGGAATGCAGTCGCGAACATATTTTAGGCCAGCCGCAAACTCCGCACGCATGCCCTCGTCGCGGAGATTCTCCAGCAGCACTGACGCGTCGACGAGAGCAGGAGTTGTAAGCCCCTCAGCGAAAGAACCGTGAATGGCGCTGAGCGTCTTAAAAGCCTCTTCGCGGCGGCCCTGTTTTTGCCAGAGTCGCGCGAGGCTCGTCGTGGCCCGGAGTTCCCACCCTTTGCTCTGCTGGCGCTGGGCTGTCTGGACGGCGTGACGAAAGCAGTCTTCAGCCGCCGTCCGATCGCCGGAATCGGCGAGAGCCAATTCTCCCTTCAGCCGGTACAATTCTGCTTCCTGGAATCGCTCGTCGTTTTTCTCGACAAGTGCCAACGCCTCATCCAAGGCTGCGTGCGCTTCGGCGAATCTCCCCGCCCGCAGGCAACCTTCTGCCAATATGCTCAAGTAATAGGGAACTGCCAGTTCCGCGCCCGTGGCCCGGTAGGCTTCCAACCCATCTTGCAGGAGCCGAATTCCCTGCTCCACTCGACCCTGGAGCAGCAACCCGCTCGCAGCGTAAAGAGTACCCGATGCATGCCAGAAGAGAAACCCCTGCTCCGAGGCGATCCGGATTTGCTCGTCGGCAGCCGCCGCCACCTTCATTCCGAGTCGGCAATGCTGGCAGAGCCAGCCCGTGTGATGCAACGCGTATTCGAGGCTGAAGGGGTGATTGATGGTGCGCGCAAGCTCGAGCGTTTCGTCGTT
>JBEVOI010000284.1:0-3495 GCA_040507665.1 Burkholderiales bacterium | reverse complement strand
CGCAGGCGGCCGCCAAGCTGCGTGAGCTCATCCGACTCGGTGGCGATGCGATCGAAGGGCCGTGGGACGGCGAGGAGGCGATCACGATGTATCCGGATCTCGAAGCGGGTGCTACCGGGTGCATGAGCGGGGGTGCGTACCCGGACGGGCTGCGGCCCATCTACGAAGATTTCCATGCCGGACGCCGCGAGGCGGCTGCGGCGGGCTACCAGCGCTGGCTGCCGCTCATCAATCATGAGAACCGGCAATGCGGGTTGCTCGCCTGCAAGGCTCTCATGAAGGAGGGGAACGTGATCGCCTCGGAGGCGCCCCGCCATCCGTTTCCGCCGCTGCACCCGGCAACGCGCACGAGCCTGATCGAGACCGCGCGCCGCCTCGACCCCCTTGTCCTGCGCTGGGGCAAGTAACACTGCAGTTGCCGCCGAGCGGAGAAGCGGAACGGAGAGAGGCTCATGGATCAACCCTTCGATGTGCTCTCGTGTCTCCCACAGGACGGTACTGTTGGGACCCTGGTCGGACGCGCCTGGGTGCCGGGGGAGCGAGGACCGAGCCCGGTGGTGGTTCGCGAAGATGGCGTCTATGACCTTAGCCGCAGCGCGCCGACCATGGCCAGCCTTCTGGAGGCCGATGATCCATTGCGGGTCATGCGTCCGCTCAAGCTCGATCGCCGACTCGGCAGCGTCGAAGAGCTGCTCAGAAACAGCTTCGTGGATCAGCGCGACGCAGGATCGCCGTGGCTGCTCGCCCCGATCGACCTGCAAGCGATCAAGGCCGCCGGCGTGACGTTCGCTTCCAGCCTGGTTGAACGCGTCGTGGAAGAACAGTGTCGGGGAGACCCCGGGCGGGCAGCCGCGGTGCGCGAAGGCCTGATCGCCGAGATCGGCACGGATCTCGCCGAGGTGCGCCCGGGATCGGACGAGGCCGCCAAGCTGAAGTCCGCGCTCGCTGCCCACGGTCTTTGGTCGCAGTACCTCGAAGTGGGCATCGGGCCCGATGCCGAGGTCTTTACCAAGTCGCAACCCATGTCCGCGGTCGGCTTCGGTGCCGAGATCGGGCTGCATCCGAAGTCGGTCTGGAACAATCCCGAGCCCGAGGTCGTGCTCGTGGTCAACGCGCGGGGCAACGTCGTCGGCGCGACACTCGGCAATGACGTCAATCTGCGCGATTTCGAGGGCCGCAGCGCACTTCTGCTGGGCAAGGCCAAGGACAACAACGCGTCCTGCGCCATCGGGCCATTCATTCGCCTGTTCGACGAGACTTACGATATCGACAAAGTCCGTGCGGAGGAGCTGACCATCAATGTCACCGGCCTGGATGGCTACACCCTCGATGAAGTCAGCTCGATGAAAAAGATCAGTCGGGACGTACTGGATCTGGTGTCGCAGACAATCAATTCCAGCCACCAGTACCCCGATGGACTGGTGCTCTTCGTCGGGACGATGTTCGCCCCGACCAAGGATCGCGACCACCCCGGAGAGGGTTTCACGCATAAGGTCGGCGATAGCGTTGCGATCCACTCGTCCGGGCTGGGTACGTTGGTGAACCGGGTGAATCGCAGCGACCACGTTGCTCCGTGGGAGTTCGGCACGCTTGCCCTGATGCGAAACCTCCGGGAGCGTGGTCTCCTTTGAGAAACCGGGCACGTTTGCAATGGGTGTTTGGGCGGGCCGAGGCAAGGAGGGCGTACAGTGATTCTGAATGGTGAGATGTTCATCGGTGGCGCGAGGGTGCGAGGTGGTGAGACCGCCTTCCACGGCGTGAATCCGGCGACCGGCGCGGAGATCGACCCGCCCTATGGCGGCGCGGGGGCGACCGATGTGGAGCGGGCGTGCGCCCTGGCGTGGGCGGCCTTCGACGCCTATCGCGAGACGAGCCTCGATCAGCGCGCGGGTTTCCTCGAGACGATTGCGAGCCGCATTCTCGATCTCGGCGATGCGCTCATCGAGCGCGCGATGCTGGAGACAGGTCTGCCGCGTGCGCGCCTCGAAGGCGAGCGTGGGCGCACTGTCGGCCAGTTGCGCCTGTTCGCCGATGTCGTAAGAGAAGGCAGTTGGCTGGAAGCGCGCATCGATCCGGCGCAGCCGGACCGCAAGCCGATGCCGCGCTCCGATCTGCGCCTGCGCCATGTTGCGCTGGGCCCGGTAGCGGTGTTCGGCGCCAGCAATTTTCCGCTCGCCTTCTCCGTCGCCGGCGGCGACACCGCTTCCGCGCTCGCTGCTGGCTGTCCAGTGGTGGTGAAGGCGCATCCCGCCCATCCCGGCACATCCGAGCTGGTGGGCCGCGCGATGCAAGCAGCGGTGGCGGACTGCGCTCTCCACGAGGGTGTCTTCTCTCTGCTCTACGGCGTGGGTAACTGGCTGGGAGGGGCGCTGGTGGCCGATCCCAGAATCAAGGCCGTGGGTTTCACCGGCTCTCGGGCCGGCGGGCTCGCGCTGATGCGCATCGCCGCCGAGCGGCCGGAGCCTATTCCTGTTTACGCGGAAATGAGCAGCATCAATCCGGTTCTCGTGCTACCGGCCGCCCTGGCTGCGAGGGGCGGGCAGATCGCGAAGAGCTTCGTGGCGTCCCTGACGATGGGCGCCGGACAGTTCTGCACCAACCCGGGATTGGTATTGGCGCAGGAGAGCCGCGACCTGGAAAATTTCGTCTCAGCCGCTGCCGAAGCGGTGGGCGCGAGCCCCACAGCGACGATGCTCACCCCGGGAATCTGCAAAGCCTACCAAAACGGCGTCGACCGGCTTGCGTCCCACCCACAAGTCAGAACGATCGCCCGTGGCCAGATCGGCACCGGCGCAAGCCTCGGTCAGCCCGCGCTCTTCACGACCGATGCGCGGAGCTTCCTCGCCGATGAGGCGCTCCAGGAGGAAGTGTTCGGCGCCTCGTCGCTGCTGATCCGCTGTCCCGATGTCGACACCATGCGCGAACTGCTGGAACACATGGAAGGGCAGCTCACGGTCACTTTGCAGATGGACGATGCCGACACCGAATATGCGCGTGCACTGATGCCGATCCTGGAGCGCAAGGCGGGACGGGTGCTCGTCAACGGCTGGCCGACCGGGGTCGAAGTGACGCACGCGATGGTACACGGCGGTCCCTTTCCGGCGACCTCCGATGGGCGCACCACCTCGGTTGGCACGCTCGCCATCCGCCGCTTCCTGCGGCCAGTCTGCTACCAGGATTTGCCCGCGGCACTCCTTCCTGAAGCGCTGCGCGACGGCAATCCGCTGCAGATCCCGTGGCGCGTCGATGGGAAGCTCGCGGGAGGTTCATCCTGATTTTGAGAGCCTCTGAAGCGATGTACGCCGAGAGATCGAGAAGGTACGCGGCAAGAAGTGAGGGCAACCGGTAATCGATATCAGGAGGGGGAAATTATGAGAAGCAGCTTCAAGAACGTTCTGGCAAGCGTCCTCATTTCTGCTTCGCTTCTTGGGGTGAGCGCGGGTCATGCCGCGGACACTAAAGTGCGCACTCTGAAATTTGCGTTCGTGCAGCCGA
>JBEVOI010000274.1:0-5941 GCA_040507665.1 Burkholderiales bacterium | reverse complement strand
CCGGCGGGCATCTCACGTCGCACATCCATGAAACCGGCTGGCTCAGTGGTTCTCTCTACCTCGCCATGCCCGGCGCGAACGCCGATAGCGAAGAAGGGAGCATCGAATTCAGCACCCATGGGGATAACTACCCGCAGAGGCACGCCGGCTTTCCGAAGAGAACCATTTCGCCTCACGTGGGCGATATCGTTCTCTTTCCCTCCTCGCTCTTCCATAGAACAATCCCGTTCAGCTCGACTGAAGAACGCGTCTGCATTGCGTTCGATGTCAAGCCGTTGTGACCTTAAGACGAGGCTACACCATCGTCGGAGGGGTAATGAGAATGAGCACTGAAACCGAACAGGACCGTCTCGCTGAAGCGCGCGATCACGAAATACCCTGGAAGAAATGGGGACCCTACCTGAGCGAACGCCAGTGGGGCACCGTGCGCGAGGACTACAGCCAGGACGGGAACGCGTGGGAGTATTTCAGTCACGACCAGGCGCGCTCCCGCGCCTATCGGTGGGGCGAGGACGGCATCGCCGGGATTTCCGACGACAAGCAACGACTCTGCTTTGCGCTCGCGCTCTGGAACGGCAAGGATCCAATCATCAAGGAGCGTATGTTCGGTCTCACCAACAGCGAAGGCAATCACGGTGAGGACGTGAAGGAGTACTACTTCTATCTCGACAGCACGCCCACGCATTCGTACATGAGGTATCTGTACAAGTACCCGCAGGCTGCGTATCCGTATGGCGATCTGGTCACCACCAACAAGAAGCGCGGCCGCGCTGCTCTGGAGTACGAACTTCTCGACACGGGTGTATTCGACGGCGACCGCTACTTCGACGTGTTCGTGGAGTATGCGAAGGCTGCGCCGGAAGACATTCTGGTCAGGATTTCGGTTGCGAACCGCGGCCCCGACGCGGCCACAGTGCACGTCCTGCCGACACTCTGGTTCCGCAACACGTGGACCTGGTCGGAGAACGCGGTCAAGCCCATTGTGAAAGAGGCGGTCGGCTTTACCGGGGCCAAGGCGATCTCGGGTGCGCACGTCGAACTCGGCGAGCACCAGCTTTATTGCGAAGGCGAGCCCACGTTGCTCTTCACGGAGAACGAGAGCAACAACAAGCGTCTTTTCGGCACAGAAAACGCCACGCCCTACGTCAAGGACGCATTCGACAACTATTTGGTCCACCAGCAGCACGACGCGGTCAACCCCGACAAGAGCGGCACGAAGTCCGCGGCGCACTACCAGATTTCGGTGGACGCTGGGCAGACAAGCGTCATTCGGCTGCGCCTCACCAATACGTCGCTCAATACGATCGCGGACTGCTTCGGCAATGCATTCGATGACGCGTTCACCGGCCGGGTTAAGGAAGCCGACGATTTCTACCGGTCGATTACGCCGCCCTCGTTGAGCGCGGATGAGGCGCGTGTAATGCGTCAGGCCCTCGCTGGCATGCTGTGGACGAAGCAGTACTACCTCTTCGATGCCGACAAGTGGCTCGAGGAGCACCAGGCCCACCCGCTGCTCGGTCAGACGCGCCAGATCCGCAATCGCGAGTGGTATCACATGGTCAACGACCACGTGATCTCGATGCCGGACAAATGGGAGTACCCGTGGTATGCGGCTTGGGATCTCGCGTTCCACTGCATCGCGTTGAGCGCGGTCGATCCCGATTTCGCGCGCGAGCAGCTCGAGCTGATGCTGCGCGAGATCTACATGCACCCGAGCGGTCAGATCCCCGCGTACGAGTGGAACTACAGCGACGTGAATCCGCCGGTGCATGCCTGGGCGACCTTGTTCCTGCACCGGGTGGATGAGGCGCTCGGCCGCTCCACAGACAGGGAGTTCCTCAGACGCGCTTTCCTCAAGCTTTCGCTCAACTTCAACTGGTGGATCAACCGCAAGGACCGCACTGGCAAGAACGTGTTCGAGGGGGGGTTTCTCGGACTCGACAACATCGGCGTCTTCGACCGTAGCGCACCGCTGCCCACCGGTGGCTATCTCGAACAGGCCGACGGCACTGCCTGGGTCGCGCTCTTCTGCCAGAACATGGTGGAACTCGCGGTCGAGCTTGCGGCCGAGGACCCGAGCTACCAGGACATGTGCACGAAATACGTCGAGCACTTCATGTGGATCGCCTCCGGAATGAACCGTACCGGACCGGACGGCATGTGGGACGAGGAGGATGGTTTCTACTACGACGTGCTGCGGCTTCCCGACGGCAGCGCACAAAGGCTCAAGGTGCGCTCGATGGTTGGATTGCTGCCGGTGTGCGCGACGTCGGTGGTCGCGAAATGGCAACGAGAGCGGGTTCCTGTGGTTCTGGAGGCGTTCAGGAAGCGCCTGCAGCGCATGCCCGAGTTGTTGAGCAGTATGCACGCGACCGGCCCGGGACACCTGGGTGTCGCCGAGCGTGGCATTCTTGCACTCGTGAACGAAGAGCGCCTGCGGCGCAGCCTCGGGCGAGTGCTCGACGAGAACGAATTCCTCAGCCCGTACGGCTTGCGCGCACTGTCGCGCCATCACCTCGAGCACCCGTACATCTTCAAGGTCGGCGGGCAGGAATACCGGGTCGGTTACCTGCCCGCCGAATCCGACTCGGGGATGTTCGGCGGCAACTCGAATTGGCGCGGCCCGATCTGGATGCCGGTCAACGCGCTCATCATCCGTGCCCTGCTGCAGTATTACCTCTACTACGGCGATCGCTTCAAGATCGAGTGCCCGACCGGCTCCGGGCAGATGATGAATCTCTTCGAGGTGAGCAAGGAGATCACGCGCCGCCTTGCCCGCATCTTCCTGCGCGACGAGCACGGGCGGCGTCCGGTGTTCGGCGGCACGGAAAAGTTCCACACCGACCTGCACTGGCGCGACCACATCCTGTTCTACGAATACTTCCACGGCGACAATGGAGCGGGACTCGGTGCGAGCCACCAGACCGGTTGGACGGGCCTCGTCGCGCGGATGATGCAGATGTACGGAGTGCTCGATCCCGCGAAATTTCTGGAAGAAGGCAAGCGCGGGTTCTTCACTTCCACCGCGGTTGCGGAGTGATTCCGGGAAAGGGGAAACACTTTTCCGCCCAGAACGCAGCGCGGTCACATGCGAGCGCTACAGATCTTCCTTCGCATGCAAAGACGCTCCGGCGCCTGCCTTACGCGGATCTCATCCTCGCTCGCCAGGCCGCGGGCGGCGAATTCGTCCAGCGTCGGAACGCGCGCGTGAACGCGCTCGCGTCGGCATAGTCGAGCGCCTCTGCGATCTCGGTCGTGGTCATGTCCGTATCTGTAAGCAGCTGGCGCGCGAACTCGTAGCGCACCTCCTCCAGTATTTCCCTGAAAGTGGTGCTCTGCGCCGCGAGAAGCCGGTGCAGCGTGCGCGTGGGTATCGACATCAGGTCCGAGATCAAAGTTGCCGATCCGCGACCACCGAGAATCATCGTTCGCAGGGCCCTGCGGACCTGTTCGGCGCAATCGTTGGGCGCCAGCATCAGCTGCTTTGCCAGCTCGCGCTGCAGAAGGCTGTGCGCTTGGGCGTCATGACCCGGTGGCGCTCGGTCGAGCCAGGTCTTGTCGAACACGATTTCGCTGTGGTCTGCGTCGAAGCGCAGAGGCGAGCGGAAGAACTGGCGGTAAGGACTGAGGTCCTTGGGCTTTGCGTGGGAGAACGACACTTCACTCGGGCACCAGCGCACTCCGCACAGGGCCCGCAGGATGTTGACTTCGAATGCCATGACGAGGTCGTAGGCGTGCGCCGCGCCGCGCATGTCCCGCTGGTAGATCGCGTAGCCGAGCGTGGCGTTCCCGCCCTCGACGCTGTGCGTGGGTACCCCGCCGCGCGTCTGCAAGTGCAAATGCAGGATCAGGTTACGAAGAGCCGATTGAACCGTCGCCGATCGCTGCATCAGCTCGCCCAGCATCCCCAGCGACGAGACGTTCGCCTGCTGCCCCACCAGCAGCCCGAAATGGGTACATCCCGTGACCTCGGCGCACCGCTGGAGCAGCTGGCCGCCCATGCGGTAGTGAATGCGGTTTTCGGCGTCGTCGAGTATGTCAGGGGCCAGGCCGAGACTCGTCAACACCTCCGCCGGGTCGACGCCGCGCTCGCGCAGCAGGGGAGAAACGCCAAGCAGCGCGGCCACGCGCACGATACCTTGTCGCGCAGCCGTGACATCGGGTCCGGGGCTCGGCTGTGGTGGAATCAAGTCACTCGACACTCAAGTTCGTTTGAGTCGGCGATCTTCAAAGCCATGGCCGAATATGTCAAGTAAAAGCTTCCGATCAGCGTTAGCATCCGCGAATTTGCTTAAAACCTTTCCGACAATCGACCGCTTGGGGAGAACGCGAAGAAGATGAATATGCACACAAAAGCATTAGCCACCTTCGCGGGCCTCTCGATTTTTGCCGGTACCTCGCTCGTCGCCGCATAAAACTGGCCGACGCATCTCGGCATTGTCGAGACGGCGGCGCCAAGTCCGCGTGCGGCATCAAAGAAGTCCTGCCTCATATCAGCAAAGGAGCACAAACAATGAATCGGGGTCCGATAGCGGTAGGCGTCGTCGGGAAAGTCGCGGCATTTTCGATCGCTGCCACGCTGGCGGTCGCGCCGGCCGCGGCGCAAGTGGTCACGGGCACGTTGGGTTCGCCCAGCGCCACGACCACCATTCCAGGGAATCAAATCCCGGCGCCGCCGCCGAGGTTCGGCGGCGGGATAAAGGAAAGCGCGCTCGATTCCAAGACCTGGTGGCCACCGCGTGTGGTGCCACCCAAGGGCGCGCCGAACGTGCTGCTGATCATGACCGACGACCAGGGCTACGGCGTTTCCGGCACCTTCGGCGGCGTCATCCCGACGCCAAACTTCGACCGCATCGCCAAGGCGGGGCTGCGCTATACGCAGATCAACTCGCATGCGCTGTGCTCGCCCTCGCGCGCCGCGCTGCTCACCGGGCGCAATCACCACTCGGGTGGCTTCGGCGTGATCGCCGAGCTGTCGACCGGCTTCCCGGGTTATGACGGAACCATCGGCACCGACAACGCAACCATCGCCGCGATCATGAAGGGCAACGGCTATGCCACCTCGTGGTTCGGCAAGAACCACAACACGCCGGGCGCCCAGTACAGCGTGGCGGGGCCTTTCGATCAATGGCCGTCGGGCATGGGCTTCGAATACTTCTACGGCTTCATGGGCGGCGAGACCGACCAGTGGACCCCGTACCTCTTCCGCGACCACACGCAGGTCTTTCCGTGGGTCGGCAAGCCCGGCTACAACCTCACCACCGACATGGCGGACGAGGCCATCAACTACATGAACCAGCTCAACGCCGCGTCACCCGAGCAGCCGTTCTTCATCTATTACGCTCCCGGCGGAAGCCACTCGCCGCACCAGCCGACCAAGGAGTGGAGCGACAAGTTCAAGGGCAAGTTCGACATGGGCTGGAACGTCATGCGCGAGCAGATCTTCGCCAACCAGAAACGGTTGGGGGTCATTCCCGCGAATGCGCAGCTCACGCCCTGGCCCGAGGAGCTGGCGAAGTGGGACACGCTGTCGGTGGACGAGAAGAAGCTCTTCGCCCGGCAAGCGGAGGTGTTCGCGGGATACACCGCCTATACCGACTATGAGATCGGCCGTGTCATCCAGGCGGTCCAAGATCTGGGCAAGCTCGACAACACGCTGATCATCTATATCTCCGGTGACAACGGTACCAGTCCCGAAGGCACGATGCTCGGTACGCCCAATCAGTACACGGCGTATAACGGCATTCTGGATGTCCCGGTCGCCGATCAGCTCAAGTTCTATGACGCCTGGGGTTCGGCGGCGACCTATCCGCACATGGCGGTCGCGTGGTCATGGGCGTTCGACACGCCGTTCAGGTGGACCAAGCAGGTGGCGTCACACTTCGGCGGCACACGTCAGGGTTTGGCGATCTCATGGCCGGCGCGCATCAAGGACGCGGGC
>JBEVOI010000250.1:0-2782 GCA_040507665.1 Burkholderiales bacterium | reverse complement strand
GAGGCAGCAGCCTGACAGTTCGTTGAAGTCGATCTGGTTCGCAACGCAGTCGGGGGACCCTGGCGTCAGGTTCCAGATGGATGCGCTCAAACACGTCCCGTTACGGAACTCGCGATGCCGGCACGGGGAGGAGCACTTCTGTGCGCCCACAATCCAGGGCAGATCCGCACGATGACGGACTCCGACATGGCCTTCGCCTCGTATCGGCGCTTTTACAGTGATGTCCGGCACCGGCACACGTCAGAAACTTGCGGCAGCAGGCCATTGATCCGTTCAATCTGGCACCAAACGCGAATTCGTCGCGTGACTCAACTCGGACCCGAGATCACCCCATGAAGCCGGAAGATCTTGAATTTCTTCGAACTTACCGCAGGAGCGATTCCCGGGAATCGAAGGACGCGGACGGCGGTTCTTTCTTCGGAGAATTATTTGGTCACGCCATCATCTATGCAGTCGGCTTCGCACTGTTTCTGTTCTTGTCCCAACGCTGGTCATGGATTGTGTTCATGTCGCTTGGCGTTGTGCTGATGCTCGGAATCCCCATCTACTTCCTGTTGCGTCGCCGATGACGTCACGCGCACACACCTGCAAGGTGGATCAGCCATTTGATCAAGCCGAGCCGCCCGTGGTGTGTCCAATCAGGCGCCACATCAACCCATGAGTGATACATGCCTCTGACAGCGCTCCTGCACGCTCCGGATCTCGGCGCGACTCGCCAGTTCTATCAATCCGTGCTCGGCTTCGACGTGCGGGATACGGCGGAGGGCACGCTCACCGTCACGCAGTCGGGCGGCACCCTCATCTTCACGGCTAGCCATCCTTGGGGAAGCTCGCCGGGCTTTTCCGGAACGCTCTACTTCACGGTGCCGAACGTGGACGAGTACTTCGCTTTGGTTCATGACAAGGTCGACGTGGTCTGGCCGCTCCAGGACATGCCGTATGGCTCCAGGGAATTCGGTATCCGTGACTGTAATGGCTACCACCTGGCGTTCCAGCAGCAAGCCTGATCGGCTTTCGAAAATGCCGCTGTCTCGAGGCGACTCGGCACGTACGGCGACTCCGCCGAGTGCGACCTCCTTTCAGGTAAAGGCACCATGACGTGAAGCAACAGATCGAGCGAATGCGCCCACCCAGGGGCCCGGGCGTTCGACTGTCACTCGATCACGTGGCCATGAGCACGCGACACCGACTAAAAAACCCTTTCTTTGCGAGCGATCTTGCGAGTCGACTTCAGGACACCCGCGCCACATGCCCGACGTCCGCATGGCAATCGCCTCACACGCAGAATTTTCTACAGCCCCGCTTAACGCGTTCATCCAGAGCACGCCACCGCCACACTCCTGCTGATGCAACACAAGCGGCTCGAAGTGGCATCCGCTGCGTCGCGCTCGACACTCGGGCCGCAACCGAATCTCGGCCAGGTCTGACGCCTTCCGGCGCGCGTGCGGACCTGCGACCATTCGATTCACGGATGGATACGCCGCTGACGACGGTCGAGCGGCTACACAAGGAAGATGTCATGCGAAAGCTGTCATATCTGATGATGGTGTTGGTGCTGGGCGCGTGCCAGCAGGGCGAGCCTGTCCAGCTCGCGCGGGCTTCGACGCCGCCTCTGCAGTGCGGCCGGGACACCGATTGCAAGGTTGAGCGGATCTGCGAAGCGGGTGCCTGCACCGCTTCGGAGGCTGGACCGCAGGGCGTCGCGCCCGTACCAATGCCAATACAGGCGCCCAAGCGGAATAGCAGGTCAGAGATGGACCTTGAGTCTCGAATGGTCGCCGCCTTGCAGCAGAAACCGGGCACGCTGGAGCGGCTCGGCGCTGCCGATGCAGTGATCGGGGCCTATGCCGCCGCCGGCTATGTCGCGATGCAGCCGGACTGGCGTGCGGATTACAGCGATTACCGCGTACTTAAACAGCCGGCTTCGCTGCTGGGTCACACCATGCTCATGATCGAGCACGAGTCCATGCAGACGTACATTGGCTGCTGCGTGTCTCCGGGACTGGAAATCATCCTGCGTCTCGCACAGGACGGTGAGGATCTGCAGGCTTTCGCATCGGGCAACGGCTGTCGTCTGAAGTCGGATGCGGACCGTGATTTCTCATCCGCCGACCTGGGCCTCGACGAGGCGCCAGAGGGCACCTACGCCGCGCTCAGCTGCAAGGAGCGGGACATTGACGAGCGCGGCTGACATCGCAGCGCCGGCGCGACCAGGCGCGACTGTCCAGACCGCTGCCGGAGATCCTTCGTCTGCCGCGAAAGGCACATTGCACCAGTGTCGACATGACGGTGGGGGCACGCGATGACCCTGGACATCGCATTTCGGAGCGAGGCCGACCGCAGCCTTGGCAGCCGCATCCTCAAGGTCAACCACGCGGGCGAGCATGGCGCGGTCTGCATCTACACCGGGCAGATCCACGTGGCCCGGCTGACCGCCCCCGGCATGCTGCTTTCATTGCGAGCGTTCCGGGCGGACGAACGCCGACATCGCGCGCTCTTCGGCGCCGAGCTCCAGCGCCGGGGCCGACCGCGCTGCCGCAGCTACTGGCTGTGCGGTATCGGCGGCTATGTGCTGGGCTTCGTCACCGGCATGTGCGGCGCCCGCGCCTTCGCGGCGAGGTCCGTCGCGGTCGAAAGCGTGGTGCTGCGTCATCTCGAACACCAGCTGGTCACCCTGCGTGATGTGGATCCTGCCGCCGTGGCGGCGATCGCGGACATCGTCGCCGAGGAACAGCAGCATCACGACGCCTCCGCGGTCCATGTCGCGGACACCGATGCCTGG
>JBEVOI010000226.1:0-28824 GCA_040507665.1 Burkholderiales bacterium | reverse complement strand
GTGGACTAGGGAACCTGGCGCTGCCGCAGCGCGATTCACTGCTTCTGCTGCAGAAGGTCCTGGTTGACCTTGACTTCGTAGTCCTTTCGCAGCCCGCCGAGATAGGCTGCGAGGTCTTCCTGGCCCGTCGCCTGGGTGAGGGCGGCCGTGATCTCCCGGCGCTGCTCGGGTTTGATCTCGCTGGATTCCACTACCTTCACCACCTTGAGCAACGCATATCCGCCTCGCCCGTAGTTCGCTCCCGTGAAGGCGGGCAGGCTCGACACGTCGGCACGAAACACTTGTTGGAGGGCATCCTGGGGTAGTCCCTCAGGGGTGCTGCGTGTGACGACCTTAGGTTCGCTCCAGGCAATCTTGAGCGTCTCGCCCGCGCGCAGCTTCGCGAGTTTCCCCTGCCCATCTTTCTCGGCCAGATTCTGTGCTTCCTTGAGCAACAGATTCTTCTTGATCTCGGCGCTCACCTCCTCGAACGGTTTCATGGCTGCGGGCTTGTGCTCGACGACACGCGCGGCGACCAGCGTGCTGTTCCCAATGTCGACAGCTTCGGTATTGCGCTTGTTTCTGATTGCATCGTCCGAGAATACGGCGGCAAGCAGGCGTGGGTTGTTGAGCGTCGGCACCTCGGAACCGTTGCGCGTGATCCAGGGGCTTTCCTGAAGCGGAAGCTTGAGCTGGTCCGCGGCCGGCTTGAGGCTGTCCGCCTGCTCGTAAACGACGTTGCTGAAGACCTCAGCGGCTTCAGCATAGCGCTTCTCAGCCTTCTGACGCTTCAACTCCTTCTCGATTTGCGGTCTTGCCTGAGCGAATTCGGTCGTCTGCGCGGGCTTGACCGCAGTGACCTTGATGATGTGGTACCCGAATTCCGTCTCGACCGGCCCGGCAATGCCCCCCACTTTGAGCCCGAAAGCGGCATCCTCGAACGGCTTCACCATCATCCCGCGCCCGAAAAACCCGAGGTCGCCTCCCTTGGAAGCCGACCCTGGATCCTGGGAATTGGCCTTCGCCACGGCGGCAAAACTGTCCGGCTTCTGCTTGATCTGGGCAAGAAGCGCCTCAGCCTTTGCCTTTGCCGCAGCCTTCACCTGGGGTGAGGCGGACTTGTCCGCGTTGATGAGTATGTGGCTCGCCTGCCGTTCTTCTGCTTTCTGAAAGCGCGCGGGATTCTGCTGGTACGCCGCTCGCGCCTCCTCCTCGCTCACCGTTATTTGCGCAGACAGGGCATCGGGAGACAGCACGAGATACTGGACGCGCGCCGCTTCCGGAATCTGGAACTCCGCCTGGTGGGTGTCGTAATACTGTTTCGCCGCGTTCGGGTCGAGCTTCACCTGATCGAGGAACTGTTCAGCCGTGACTACCGACAGGCTTACCTCCCGCTTCTGATCCCGAATGCGGGCAAGGCGATCGACCGCTGGCGCCGGTACGATAGCCGTCCCGATGTAGGCCTCGCCGAGCCGCTGCGCCATCAGATCGGCGCGCAGTTCGTTCTCGAATTGCACGGCCGTGCGGCGACGGGATTTTAGGAACTCCTGATACCTCGCCATGGAGAACTTGCCCCCTTCGCGGAATTCCGGAATGTCGAGGAGCAGTTTCTGGAGATCCGCATCGGGAATAACGATGCCTTCGCGTGCCGCCTGCTCCACCAGCATCCGCTGCCGGATCATCCGGTCGAGCACCGCAGCGCGGATCTCCGGGTTGTCCAGGGTAGCTGCGTCGACCTGGTTCCCCAGCATTTGGCGCACCTGCTCCTGCTGCCTGCGCAGCGCCTCGCCGAATTCAAGCTGCGAGATCCGCTGATCGCCCACCTTCGCCACGGCACTTCCGGTGCCGGCGTCACGAAAGTAGGCGTCCACCCCGAAGAAGGCGAAGGTGACGACGATGGCGCCCAGGATCAGCTGGACAACCCACTTCTTGTTGCGGACGAAGTCGAACATAAAGAAAGGTGCATTAGGTTAATCGGGCAGCCCGCGTGTGGATCCACGCGAACGATCGAAATGAAAAAGGCGAACTCGCGTTCGCCTTCCTTTTTTCTGGCGGAGTGGACGGGACTCGAACCCGCGACCCCCGGCGTGACAGGCCGGTATTCTAACCGACTGAACTACCACTCCTCGAAAAACCTTCAGTCCGGCTGGTGGGTGCTGAGAGGTTCGAACTCCCGACATTCGCCTTGTAAGGGCGACGCTCTACCAGCTGAGCTAAGCACCCGTGAATCCGTCAGGCGAGCATGCCACGCATGCCGGGCCAACAATGCGCTAGTTTAGCGCGTCCTTGAGCGCCTTTCCAGGCCGGAACTTCGGAACCTTCGCAGCCTTTATCTTGATCGAGGCGCCCGTGCGTGGATTGCGGCCTGTGCGCGCCAGTCGCTTGCCTACGTAGAACGTGCCGAAGCCGACCAGAGTCACCATGCCGCCTTTCTTCAGGCCCTGCTTGACTGCGTGAATCGCGCTGTCAAGCGCGCGCGTAGCAGCCGCCTTGGAAATGTCCGCTCCCTTGGCGATCGCATCGATGAGCTCAGATTTGTTCACGTAGGTCCCCTTACCATGGCAATTCGATCTGCTTGTGATGGAGGCCGGGCAGGTTGGTGATTTGCGCCGATTGGGTGGCCGACTCCAGACGCGTCTTATAGCAAGCGCAAAAAGCGCGTGTCAAGCTCACAAGCCATATTTTTCGCGACTTTCCGAGCAACGTGCAGGTTCCGCGCGACACCCACGGTCCGCGTTGTCACACCACTCGTGAGGTCTCAGTGCTTGACTACAGGAGCCGCAGGATTCGGCTCGACGGGAGGCACGTCGACGATCTCCTCCTTCTGAGGCAACGGCTCCGGCTTCGACTGAAGGGACCACTCCAGGACCTGATCGATCCACTTCACCGGGTGGATGTCGAGCCGGTTCTTGATGTTGTCCGGAATCTCCACCAGATCCTTGGTATTTTCCTCCGGGATCAGAACCGTCTTGATTCCACCGCGATGCGCAGCGAGCAGCTTTTCCTTGAGGCCACCGATCTGCAGCACTTCGCCACGAAGCGTGATCTCACCCGTCATCGCCACGTCGGCCCTGACTGGAATACCCGTGAGCGCGGAAACCATCGCCGTGCAAATGCCGATACCAGCGCTCGGTCCATCCTTTGGCGTGGCACCCTCCGGCAGGTGGATGTGGATGTCCTTGCGCTGATAGAAATCCTCGGAAATTCCGAGCTTATCCGAGCGGGCGCGCACCACCGACAGCGCCGCCTGCACGGATTCCTGCATCACCTCGCCGAGTTTGCCGGTGGTAATTGTCTTGCCTTTTCCCGGCAGCACGGCCGATTCGATGGTGAGCAGCTCACCGCCTACCTCCGTCCAGGCAAGGCCCGTGACCTGGCCTACCTGGTTGTGCTTCTCGGCCATGCCATAGGTATAACGGCGGACGCCGAGATACTTGTCCAGGTTGCGCGGCGTGATCGAGATCTTGTGCGACGTTTTCTTTAGGATCAGCGCCTTCACCACTTTGCGGCAGATCTTGGATATCTCGCGCTCGAGACCGCGCACGCCCGCCTCGCGGGTGAAGTGACGCATGATATCGCGCAGCGCGCTGTCGGAGACGAGCAGCTCTTCCTTTCTTAGGCCGTGGTTCTTCAGCTGCTTTGGCAGGAGGTAGCGAGTAGCGATGTGAACCTTTTCGTCCTCCGTGTAGCCGGACAGGCGGATCACCTCCATGCGGTCGAGGAGCGGCGGCGGAATGTTGAGCGTATTCGCGGTTGCGACGAACATCACGTCGGAGAGGTCGTATTCCACCTCGATGTAGTGATCCATGAACGTGTGGTTCTGCTCCGGGTCCAGCACCTCGAGCAGGGCGGATGAGGGGTCGCCACGGAAATCCATCCCCATCTTGTCCACCTCGTCGAGAAGGAAGAGCGGATTACGCACGCCGACTTTCGTCATGCTCTGGAGGATCTTCCCGGGCATGGAGCCGATGTAGGTGCGGCGATGGCCGCGAATCTCCGCCTCGTCACGCACGCCGCCGAGGGACATGCGCACGAACTTGCGGTTGGTCGCGCGCGCAATCGACTGTCCGAGCGACGTCTTGCCGACCCCCGGCGGTCCCACGAGGCAAAGGATAGGCGCCTTCAGCTTGTCCACACGCTGCTGCACGGCGAGATATTCCACAATGCGCTCCTTGATCTTGTCGAGACCGTAGTGATCACGCTCGAGCACTTCCTCAGCCGCAACCAGATCCTTGTTGATCTTGCTCTTCTTCTTCCATGGAAGCGAAACGAGCGCTTCAATGTAGTTGCGCACGACCGTTGCCTCGGCGGACATCGGTGACATGAGACGCAGCTTTCGCAGCTCTGCTTCCGCTTTTGCCCGTGCTTCCTTGGTCATATGCGCGGTCTTGATGCGCTTGTCCATATCGTCCAGGTCTGCGCCTTCCTCGAGCTCCCCGAGCTCCTTCTGGATCGCCTTCACCTGTTCGTTCAGGTAGTACTCACGCTGACTCTTTTCCATCTGGCGCTTGACCCGCCCGCGGATGCGCTTCTCTACCTGCAGGATGTCGAGCTCGGTCTCGATCAGGGTGAGCAGGTGCTCGAGGCGGTGCTTCACCTCAAACATTTCCAGCACTTGCTGCTTCTGCTCGAGCTTGAGTGGCAGGTGAGCCACAATGGTATCGGCGAGACGACCCGCCTCGTCGATGCCCGCCAACGACGTCAGTACCTCAGGCGGGATCTTCTTGTTCAACTTAACGTACTGATCGAACTGGGAGATCATGGCGCGCCGCATGGCCTCGATCTCGTGATTGCTGGGAACATCGGGCTCCACCGGCGCAACGTCCGCGACGAAATGGGTCTTCACGTCACTAACACCGCCGATCACGGCGCGCTGCGATCCTTCGACGAGCACCTTGACGGTGCCGTCCGGCAGCTTGAGCATCTGCAGGATACTGGCGATGCTGCCGACGCCGTAAAGGTCGTCGGAGGACGGCTCATCCTTCGCCGCCGACTTTTGGGCTACGAGCAGAATGCTCTTCCCCGCCTCCATTGCGCTTTCCAGGGCCTTGATGGACTTCGGCCTCCCCACGAACAGCGGAATCACCATGTGGGGAAAGACCACAACGTCCCGCAGGGGCAACAAGGGGAGCGTGAATCGTTCCTGGCCAAAATGATCCGAATCAGACATGCAAGCACCTGCCAAGAGTTGGAATAACTAAGATGGGGGGACCGGCCGTGGAATTCAACGGCTCGCCGGTAGATGCAGATAAACGATACCCTGCTTCCGGGCGCGAGGCAAAGGGTACGCCGACCCTTGGAGCGCGATCAGAGCGACCCGGCAACCTTGGGTTGATCCGCGTAGATCAGGATCGGCTTGATCTCGCCGCCAGCAGAAACATCATCGATCGCGACCTTGATAACGTTGTCGAGAGATGGCAGGTCGAACATGGTATCGAGCAGGGTCTGCTCGAGGATTGAGCGCAGGCCGCGCGCGCCGGTCTTCCGGGCGAGTGCCTTGCGTGCGATAGCCCGCAAAGCGGGCTCCCGCACCTCGAGATCTACCCCTTCCATGGCAAACAGCTTCTGGTACTGCTTCACCAGCGCATTTTTGGGCTCCACGAGGATCTGGATCAGCGCGCTCTCGTCGAGCTCGGTGAGCGTGGCTACGACGGGAAGGCGGCCGACGAACTCCGGGATGAGCCCATACTTGATCAAATCCTCCGGCTCCACCTCCCGCAACACCTCACCGATGTCCTTGCGGTTGTCGCGGCTTTTCACCTCGGCACCGAAGCCGATCCCGCCCTTTTCGGAGCGGGCGCGAATGACCTTGTCCAGACCGTCGAACGCACCGCCGCAGATGAACAGAATATTCGTCGTGTCGACCTGGACGAATTCCTGATTCGGGTGCTTGCGCCCGCCCTGCGGGGGCACCGAGGCGATGGTGCCCTCGATCAGCTTGAGCAGCGCCTGCTGCACGCCCTCACCGGAAACATCGCGGGTGATGGATGGATTCTCGGACTTGCGGGAGATCTTGTCGATCTCGTCAATGTAGACGATGCCCCGCTGGGCCTTCTCGACATCGTAGTCGCATTTCTGCAGCAGCTTCTGGATGATGTTCTCGACGTCCTCGCCGACATAGCCTGCTTCTGTCAGTGTCGTAGCGTCCGCCATCACGAACGGCACATTGAGCAGGCGCGCGAGGGTCTGGGCGAGCAGCGTCTTGCCGGAGCCGGTTGGACCTACAAGCAGGATGTTCGACTTCGCGAGCTCGATGTCCTCGCTCTTGTTGAGCGTCTTCAGCCGCTTGTAATGATTGTACACCGCCACCGAGAGGATCTTCTTGGCCTGCTCCTGCCCGATCACGTACTGATCGAGAATTTCGCGAATCTCGCGCGGAACCGGCAGGTCGGACTTCACGCCCTTGGTTGCCTGATCTCCCTGGGTCTCCTCGCGGATAATGTCGTTGCAGAGCTCAATGCATTCGTCGCAGATGAACACCGACGGGCCCGCGATCAGCTTGCGCACCTCGTGCTGGCTCTTGCCGCAGAAGCTGCAGTAGAGGAGCTTTTCCCCTCCAATTTTGTCCGACATGGGCTCAGTATCCCGCCTGCATCAGGGCGATCCTCACGCCGGCACCGCGGAGCGGTTCGCCAGCACCTTGTCCACGATTCCGTAGCGCACCGCCTCGTCCGCGCTGAGGAAGTTGTCGCGGTCCGTATCCTTCTCGATAGTCTTGATGTCCTGTCCGCTGTGGTTGGCGAGTATTTCGTTGAGACGCTGGCGCAGGAACAGAATTTCCCGTGCGTGAATCTCGATGTCGGAGGCCTGACCCTGGAAACCGCCCATCGGCTGATGGATCATCACACGCGAGTTCGGAAGGCAGTATCGCTTGTCCTTCGCGCCTGCCGCCAGCAGCAGCGCACCCATGCTCGCCGCCTGACCAACGCACAGGGTGCTCACGTGCGGCTTGATGAACTGCATCGTGTCGTAAATGGCGAGCCCAGCCGATACCGAACCGCCCGGTGAGTTGATGTAGAAGGAGATGTCCTTGTCCGGATTCTCCGACTCGAGGAAGAGCAGCTGTGCCACGATGAGATTGGCGGAAATTTCGTTTACCGGCCCCACCAGAAACACCACACGCTCCCGCAGCAGACGGGAGTAGATGTCATACGCGCGCTCGCCGCGTCCACTCTGCTCGATCACCATCGGGATCAAGCCCAGGCCTTGTGGCTCCCAGTTGCGATTATGCATTTCAGGCTCTACCCATCAGTTCGTCGAATGCGACCGGCTGGTCTTCCACCTCGGCGCCTTTGATGACCCATTCCACTACATTGTCTTCGAGCACGATCGACTCGAACTCGTTCAATCGTTCGGGAGCTTGATAGTACCACTTCAGGACTTCTTCGGGACGTTCGAAGCTTTGTGCGTGGTCCTCGATCGCTGCTCGTAGCTGCTCCGGACGCGGCTGCAGGCCATGGGTCTTCACGAGCTCCGCAAGAATCAGGCCGAGACTCACTCGGCGCCTTGCTTGAGCCTCAAACCGTTCCCGGGGAAACGGGACCTGCTTCATATCCACCCCACGGGCCGCCAAGTCTTGCGCCGCCGTGTGGGTGAGTCGCTGAGTTTCCATGTCCACGAGCGACTTCGGCACCTCGATCGGAATGGCGTCCAGGAGGGCCTGCATCACCTGCTCCTTGACGCGGATCTGAATGCGTTTCTTCACCTCGCGCTCGACATTGGATCGCACCTCGGCCCGGAGTTTCGACAAATCACCATCCTCTACGCCCATCTGGCGGGCGAACTCGGCGCCGACTTCGGGCAGCTTCGGCGCTGCGATTCGCTTTAGCGTCACCTCGAAGCGGGCGGTCTTGCCGGCCACCTCGGTGCCATGATAATCGTCGGGGAACGTGAGCTCAAACGACGTCCGTCCGCCAGGCGCAAGCCCCAGAATGTTCGTCTCAAACGCCGGCAGCAGCCGGTTCTGCCCCAAAACCACCGAATAATCGGTCGCCGCGCCGCCGGCGAACTCCTCGCCATCGATCGTGCCCCGATAGTCGATCGTAACCTCGTCCTCGTTCGCCGCGGGCCGCTCCTCCGGTTCGTAGGTGACCCGCTGCTTGCGCAGGATGTCGAGGGTCCGGTCAACGTCGACTTCAGCCACCTCGTGAACCGGTCGCTTGAGCTTCACTCCCGCGACATCCGATACCCTGATCTCTGGATACACCTCGAAGGTCGCACTGTATTCGAACGCGCCCGCACTATCCTCGCCCTGCCTGGGCTCGATATTTGGGAAACCGGCCACCTTCAGTTTCTGCTCGCGCACGGCGTCCCCAAAGCTCCTCTTCACGATGTCGCCGAGGACTTCCTTCCGTACCTGGGGCCCGAACTGTTGCTCGACAATCTTGAGTGGCACCTTGCCGGGCCGAAAACCCGAGATCTTGGCGGTGCGCGCGATCTTCTTTAGGCGCGTCTGCACCTCGGTATCGATTTCGTTCAGGGGAAGCGACACATTGAGACGTCGCTCCAGTCCACTCAAGCTCTCCAGTGTTGCTTGCATCAGGGTGGGTCCTCAAACGTTTTCTGGTCGGGTTTCACCGCATGGTGCGAAAGGGGGGACTCGAACCCCCACACCTTGCGGTGCCAGATCCTAAGTCTGGTGCGTCTACCAATTCCGCCACTTTCGCGGTCCCGATTTGGGGCAAGGAACCTCTGAACAAATCGCCGATAACGCCAAAGTTGGCTGGCCGAGCGACGAAGGGCGTAGCTTAGGTCACCATGCCGAGCAGCCCGGCGCCGCCAGCGCCGCATCGCGCAAACCCGGAGGGACGGGGTTTCCGGGCGCCTTCGTGGACTTGTTCAGAGCTTCCTTAAGTAATTGTAATATAATGCGCTGGCCCCCGCCATCCAGGTGCTTCCGCGCTCCGTGAAAACGCCACGTCTGCCGGCGTTTCCTTCCCATTGCAGTGCTTCCAATGCCCCGAGATCTCACGCCGCGAGGCGGCGCTGCCCAGCTCGGTCTTTGCTCTGAAAGGTCGCATCGGCTTGGGCGTGTGTTGGTGATGGCCGGCGAACGAAACCCGAAGAACGTGCGCGATGCCCACAGCAGTGTGTTTCGACACCGACCTGCCCTCGAGACTAAGGACGTGCCTTGCATCTTCTCGCGCGCCTTGTTCTCTCGCTACCGCCCATGAGCCCCGAAGAGTATTGTGCGGACAAGGTCGCGAGGGCAGGCTCCTCCCTCTACTATGGTTTACTGTTTCTTCAGCCGGAGAAGCGGCGTGCAGCTACTGCGGTGCACGCCTTCGTCCGTGAAGTGCGCGACGTCGTGGACGAATGTTCCGACCCCTCACTCGCCCGCACCAAGCTCGCGTGGTGGCGGCAGCAGATCGCCACCGTCTATGGCGGCACTCCGCAGCACCCGGTCGCGCGTGCGCTGCAGGAGGTGGCCAAGATCTATCGGCTGCCGGAGGAGCGCTTCCAGGAGATCATGGACGGTGTGGAGCTGGACCTGACCGAAGGCCGTTACCCGGACTTCCAGGCGCTCGCGTTGTATTGCCATCGCGTCGCAGGGGTGGTCAACCAGCTCTGCGCGGAAATCTTCGGCTATGAGGACCAGCGGACCGTTGCCTGCGTGCGCGATCTCGGGCTCGCCATCCAGCTCGCGCGCATCATCCGCGATGTTGGAAAGGATGCAAGGCGTAACCGAATCTACCTGCCGATCGACGAGCTGTCGAAGTTCCACGTGCAGCCGGCGGATGTCCTGCATCGGCGCCACACCGACGGATTCACGAAGCTGACCGAATTCGAGATCGACCGCGCCGTAGGGCACTTCACGCGCGCGGAAGCGGAGCTGCCTGTGGTCGATCGTCGCGCTCAACGCGCCGGATTGGTTCTCGCCGCCATCTACCGAACGCTCCTCGACGAGATCCGCGCCGACGGCTGCCGCGTCCTAGACCGTCGCACCAGCTTGACCCCACTACGCAAGCTCTGGATCGCCTGGCGCATCAGGGTCGCGGCGTGAGGTGCTCGCGAAGCGGTTACGAGTCATGGATCAGGATTGGCGAATATCGACTCGCCCGACGTCATCGCTCTTTTTCTTTCAGGGATTTCAAGCCCCGATGCTTTGGGTGTGCGTCGGCACTTTCTGATCGAGGTCTTGCATGCAGAGCACCAGCGATATTCCGCATCCCTATCAGCCGCCCCGCGATCTGCTCGCAGGGCGCGTCATCCTCGTCACCGGCGCCGGCCAGGGTATCGGGCGCGTGGCGGCCCTCAACTTCGCGGCGCACGGAGCGACGGTGGTGCTGCACGGGCGCAAGGCGAAGAAGCTGGAAGCAGTGTACGAGGCCATCCAGCAGGCTGGTTATCCCGAACCGGCGATGGTGGCGCTCGACCTTCGCGCTGCCGCCGATGCCGACTTCGGGCGTCTCGCCGACACCATCGGCGCCGAGCTGGGACGCCTCGACGGTATCCTCCACAGCGCCGTGCTCTTCGAGGGTCTGAAGCGCCTTGCCGACCTCACGCTCGACCACTGGCTCGCCACGCTCCGGGTAAATCTGGCTGCGCCGGCAAGCCTGAACCGCGCGTGCCAGCCGCTGCTCGCGGCGGCGCCGGATGCGGCCGTGATCGTGACCGGCGAAACGCATGGCCTGGCGCCGAAGGCCTATTGGGGAGCCTTCGCCGCGTCCAAGGCGGGTCTCGCCGCGCTCGTCGGGATTCAGGCGGACGAATGGGAGCAGCAGCCGCAGCTCCGGATCAATCTTCTAGTCCCGGGGCCGGTGCGATCGCCCCAGCGCGACAGAAGCCATCCTGCTGAAGCGCAGGATGGCCTGCCGATCCCGGATGACCTGATGCCCTGGTACCTCTATTTCATCGGCCCTGACAGCCGGGGACGCAGCGGCGAAACCGTCAGCTGCCGGGTTCCAGAAGCGCTCTGATCGCGTTCGGCAGCGGCGCCGAGCACTGCTCGCGGCGATCGACCCAGACCATCTTGGTTTCGCCGGTTGCCACCGGTTGCAGGCTATTCGTATCGCGCATTTCATAGCGCAGCACAAAGCTGCTGCGTCCCGCGTCGCCACCCGTCATGAGGACCTCAAGCTTTGCCGGATACACCACGGGTCGCAGGTAGTTGCAGCTCGCGGAGACGACCACCGGCGCTTGATCAGGCGGAAGCTGATCCACAAGCGAGCGCACCCACGCGACCCGGACCTCCTGCATGTAGCGGAAGTATGCGATGTGGCTCGCGTGCCCGAGGATATCCATGTCGCTGAAGGGCACGCGCAGGGTTTCGGACCAGAGCCTGCCTTCCTGTGAAGTCATCGCTTCATCCCTCTGGTGGAATGCGAACGCCAGTTCCGGGTCCTGCGCTGGCTAGGTCGGCTTCGCTCGCACGAGACACGCTGCCAGCGCGGGAAGCAGTAGTACCGCACCCAGCATGTTCACAAGGAACATGAACGCGAGCAGGATGCCCATGTCGGCCTGGAACTTCAGCGGCGAAAACGCCCACGTGCCCACACCGACGCTCATGGTGATCGCCGTGAAGACCACTGCCGCGCCGCGCTGGCGGAGCGCTTCGAAGAACGCGTCCTGCAGCGAGCGGCCCTGCTCCCGGAGCGCGTGTTGGAATCGCTCGTAGAGGTAGATGCCATAGTCGACACCCACGCCGACACCGAGCGCGATGACCGGCAGCGTCGCCACCTTCACACCGATGCCGAGGATCGCCATCAGGGCATTGCACAGGAGCGATACCAGCGCAAGCGGCAGGATGATGCACAGCGTTGCCGCGACCGAACGAAACGTGAGCCAGCAAAGCAGGGCGATGGCAGCAAAAATCGAGAACAGCATCGTCTTCTCGGACTCGGCCACCGCCTCGTTCGTCGCCGCCATGACGCCGACGTTGCCGCTCGCAAGCAGAAACCGGATGTGATCGCCGTCGTGGCGGGCAGCGTAGTTTTTCACCTCGCGCACGATGCGCGCGATCGTCTCCGCATCGTGGTCTCGGGTAAAGAGCAACACCTGCATCGCGCCGCACTCCGAATCTAGCAGGCCGCTGCCGGTATCGACGGGCGTCACCGACTGGGCGAGCACCTGGGGGGTACGCGAAAGCGCCCGCCACTTGAGGCTGCCCTCGTTGTAGCCGGCGTTGATGACCTTCGCGAGACCCGGGAGTGCCAGCACGGACTGGACCCCGTCCACCTGGCGCATATAGAACTCGAAGCGGTCGATGTTATCCATCAGGGCGAAGTCGGTGCACGCACCCTGCACGTCGCGCGTCTGCGCAATGACGGACAGGACATTCACACCGATCGCAAACTGGCCGGTGATAGCGGCAACGTCGCGGTTGTACCGGGAATCCTGGCGCAGCTCGGGCATGCCCTTCCCGAGATCGCCGATGCGGAGCTCCTGCGCCTTCCACGCGCCCGCAACCAGCAGCACCGCCGCCACAGCCAGCACACAGAGCGCAGGACCTCGGTCGACGCAGCGCGACAGCAACCGCCACAACCGATCCGTCCACGCCTCGCGTGTGCCGGCCCGCGCCAGAGCTTTCGCCTCGAGGCTCAGGTACGAGAGCATCACCGGCAGCAGCACCTTGTTTGTCACGATCATGAGCAACACACCGAGGCTCGCAGTGACCGCGAATTCGCGCACGATATCGATGCGGATGTGGAACATCACGATGAACCCCAGCGCGTTGGTGATGAGGGCTACGGCCCCGGGAATGAAGAGCTTGAGAAACGCGTTGTGGGAGGCGGTCGGTCCGTCGGCGCCACGCGCGGCTTCGAGCTTCCACGCGCTCGTCATCTGCACGGCGTGGGACACGCCGAGGGAGAAGATCAGGAACGGCACCAGGATCGACAGGGGATCGATGCCGTAGCCGATCAACGGCAGGATGCCGAGCAACCATACCACCGGCACCATTGCGCAGACGAGGCCGAGCACGGTGAGCTTGACCGAGTCTGAGTAAAAATAGAACAGCACTGCGGTGATAAGGAACGCGATCCCGAAGAAAGCGATCACGCTGCGGGTGCCGTCGGCAATGTCGCCAACCGCCTTCACGAAACCGATGATGTGCACGCTGACGTCGTCGCTTGCGTACTTCGCGCGAATCGCCTCGAGCTGCCTGGCCACCGCCTGGTAGTCGAGCTTCTTGCCGCTTTGGGGGTCCACCTCGAGCAGTTCGGCGCGGACCAGCGCTCCCTGGAAATTGTTCGCGACGAGGCGTCCGACATTGCCTGACTTGAGGACGTTTCCGCGCACCTTCTCCAGCTCCTGCGGCGTGCCTGCAAAGCCGGCCGGGATCACGTTGCCGCCCGCGAATCCCTCCTCCACCACTTCGATGAAGCGCACGTTCGGCGTGAAAAGCGAGGTGACCGTCGGGCGGTCCACGCCGGGGATGAAGAATACGTCGTCGGTCACGCGTTTCAGCGCATCGAAAAACGCCGGGTCGAAGATGTCGCCCTGCTTTCGCGTCAGAGCCACGAGGGTCCGGTTTGCCCCGCCGAAGGTTTGCCGATATTGGGTGAACACCTTCATGTACGGGTGCTCGAGCGGGATCATCTTGTTGAAACCTGCGTCCACCCGAAGCTGCGTTGCGGAGTAGCCGAGGGCCACGGTGATGATCGCGAACACGAGAAGCAGCCCCTTGCGTGCGCGAAAGATTGCGGCGGCGATGCGTTCGGTGACGCGGTGGTGGTGTGAGTCCGCGTTCACGGTGCGACGGGCTCCACGGCGCGGCAGTGGTCGTCAGATTCCGGCGCCAGCGAACCGCGTCAGGCCACTTTCGCCGAAGAGCAGCAGTTCCGACTCGCCGAGGGGCAACACCGCGGCGATCACCTTCCGATCGCGCGCGCGCCGCTCGGAGAATGTCTTGCCTCCATCCCTGCTTACGAGGATCACACCATCGTTGCCCACGAGCAGCACCTCTCCCCGGGTCGTGACGCGTCCACCCTGAAGCGATGCGTCCGCACCACCGGCGATGGCTTGCCAGGATTCGCCGTGCGCCCCACCGCGAAACACCTTGCCACGCATGCCAAAGATGAGGGGGTTCCCCCCCGGCAATACGAGCACGCCGAAATAGGAGCCACCGTAGGGAGAAACAAGCTTGGTCCAGACGCGCCCATTATCGTCGGAACGCAGGATGGTGCCCGACTCGCCGACGATGTAGATCTTCCCGTCGGGACTGCCGGCGAGGGCATTGAGGTGCCGGTCGCCTGCGTCGACCTGGATTCGCTCCCAACTGCGGCCGCCATCGACGGTCTGGAGCGCCATGCCGTAGGCGCCGACCGCCCAGCCATGCTCGGCATCGCGGAACCACACGTCGAGCAGCGGCGCGTTCTCGTCCGGTGCCACGTACACCTGTTGCCAGGACGCCCCGCCATCCTCGCTGCGTAGAATCACGGCGTCGTGTCCCACCGCCCACCCGTGCGTGTCGTCAACGAAGAAAACCGAGACGAGCGTCGTTTCGGTTGGCGACGCGCCGAAACGCCAGCTGTGGCCGTCGTCGTCGGAAAGCAGAATGCGGCCGCGCTCGCCCACGGCGATGATGCGCCGGCCCGCGGTGGCCGCGTCGAGCAGCAGCAGCCGGTCCAGACGCGGTTGTGCCCCACCTAAAGCAGGCAGCAGCAGCGGTTCGGCCGTCACCGCCGGTCGTACGGCGAGGACTAGGAGAAGGAGAACGGCGGCGCGCTTCACGATGCTTCCGACTCCGCGCGCCGGATACGTGGCAGCTTCCCGTCAGCGAACGCCGATCCCGCGCAACCCCGACGGCGTGAAGTCCGACGGATCGCGCTTGATGGTTTCGTACACGCGCGGCTCTTCGTTGCGTAGCCCCATCGCGAGGTAACGGCCCGACTGGAGATCGTGGTGAACCTCGAGCATGTTGTACCACATGGGCCGATCGCAGAACTGGACGTTGTGCGCCTCGGCAACGCGCCACAATTCGTCGCGGTTGTCGTACTTGTCGGTCACGACCACCGCCCAGCTATCCTCGTCGATGTAGAAGCGCCGCTTCTTGTAGATGTGGCTCTGTCCCGGCTTCAGCGTCGCCTCGACGACCCAGACCCGATGCAATTCGTAGCGTGCATGATCCGGGTTGAGATGTCCCGCACGCAGCACGTCGGCATACTTGATCTCGTTGCCGGTGAGCTTGTTCGAGTTGTACGGGACGTACAACTCCTGCTTCCCGATCAGCTTCCAGTCGTACCGGTCGGTGGCACCGGTGAACATGAAGAAGTCGTCGTTCGTGCGCAGGCCGTCGGCGGCGGTGCCGGGGTTGTCGTACGCGACGTGGGGCGCGAGGCGGACTCGGCGCTGGCCCGGGTTGTAGGTCCACGCCTCACGCGGCTGCTTCACCTGATCGACGGGCTCGTGGATGAGGAGGATTTGTCCGGCGAGGCGCGCCGGTGCGGTCACGGTCTGCAGAAAGTATGCGAGATTGTTATCGCCGCGCTTGTCCGCCGGCTTCGACAGGTTGCCGAAGCCGAAGTCGTACTCGTATTCGAAGCGCACCGGCGTGTAAGCCCCATCGCGCGTGACCGGCGCCTGGCTCCAGTTCATCGCGTAGGTGTCCCCGCGGTAGCGCAGCAGGTGGTTCCAGATCACCTCGTGCCCGTCCTTGGGAATCGGGAACGGCACGCCCCCCGCCGTGCCGGTCACGCCATTGCCCCCCTCCACGAGCTTCGCCCGGGTAGCATTCGCCATGGTTTCCTCATAGTGGCCCTTCGGGAACGCAGCGGTGCGCCGCGAGGGATACACATTCATCTTCCACGTGGGGTATTTTTTCAGCAGCGCGATCTGCCCCGGCGAGAGGTGCGCCTGGTGCTTCTCCAGGTTGGACGCGTCGATCGTGAAAAGCGGCTTGTCCTGCGGAAACGGATCGGGATAGTGCCCCCCCGGCTTGAATTCCGGCGGACACTGCGTGAGGCCCCCGTCCCAGGCCGGAATGGTGCCGGCCGCGTTGCCCGCCTTTTCAGCGCCCATCGGAGTCAGGGACTTCCCTAGATCCGGGGGCGAGACCTGTGCGCGCGCCGCAGGCGCCAGCAACGCAATCACTGTGGCGGCCGCAATCGCGTTCCAAATTCGAAGCTGCAAGTTGTAGTCTCCTGACGAAAAGATCGCCACCCCTTCGCGAATAGGCTCAGAACGAGTAGCTCACACTCACCGCGAGAAAATCGCGATCCTGGAGCGGGTTGGTGCTGCTCGCGTAGCTCCGGCTCTGCCCCGGCGGAAACGCAGTGGTGGGCGTTGGATCGATGCCGGCGATCGTCCGCCCGCCGAAGTAAGCCGTGTAAGCGATATCCGCCTGCCAGTTCTGCCGATAGTTGAAGCCGACCCCGAGCGTAAGCGCCATGACCCCTTGATTGAAGGTGGGACTGACTCCGTTGACATCCTGGGCAAACGCGACGCGGGGCGTCACGGTCGTGGCGCCGATGGCGTTCGGATACTCGAGCCGGCCGAGCAAGCGATATCCCCACGAGAAGCGGGTCGCGTAGCCGGTCGTCTGGACCGAGCCGAACGAAGTCGTCGTGTTGGAGCCGGGAGCAGGCAGGAAGACGCCGGGCCCGTTGAAGAAGACGCCATTCGGCAGGTCCAGGTAGGTGCCGCCGATCTCCCCCACCAGCGAGAATTGATCCGCGCCGAGGGACGGCCCGAAGGCCTTGGTTGCGGTCATCTGCATTTGCTGCTGCGCGACGCGCTGATAGCCCTGGATGATCGTGCCGGTCGGCACTCGCGCCGCAGACGCCGCGGGACCGGTGATACTGTTCGCTAGCCCAAGCGTCGCCAGCAGGATCTCCGGACCCGCGAGGGCGAGCGGCTGATTGGGGCGGTAGGAGTATTCCCCCTGGAGGGCGACGCCCCACGGACCGGGGGTGCTGAAGCTCATGCCGTAGAGGTTGATGTTTTCGGGAAACTCGGGAAAGTATCGTGCCGTTCCGACGCCGAGCGCTGTGCTGGTGGTGCCGCGGACGCCGTTCACCACTGGAATGCGGCTGTGATAGTTCAGCCCGTAGAAGCCCAGCTCCGTATTGTTCCAGCTCGGGATGAAGACGCGCGCAGCAAAACCGAATTGGCCGCTGTTCTTCGCATTGACTTGTCCCGAAATGGGCGCGAATACCTGGGCGACCGCCGCCGTGGCCCCGACTGGGGGCACGATGGGCTGGTTGAAGTCGCGACGGCGTCCGAATCCTACAAAGGCGAATTCTCCGTCGGGCGAGGCGAAATCGTTGGAGCTGAAATAGGTGCCGGCGGGGTCTATGCGGGTCGGGCCCCATTCGAACTGGTAGTAGCCTTCGAGGGTCAGGCCCTGCGTAATGTCCTGCGAAGCCCAGAACGTATTGAGCGGCAGCAATGCGTTCCGCAGCTCGCTGCCCGGGCTGCGCAGTCGGCGCAGATCGATCGGGTTGATCGCATTGATCCCGTTAGGAATGAAGGTGCTTTCGCCCCAATTGAGCACCTGCCGGCCCATCCTTGCGCTCAACATGCGCCCGTCGTCGGTCGGATCCCAACGGCCGCCCGCGAAAAAGTCGAGCAGACGCACATCGCTGCCATCCAGCGCTTTCGCCGTCGGCCCGAGCTTGTCGTTGTCCTCGATGCGCTGGTCGTAGAGATAGTCAAAGCGTGTAAAGAAGTCGAGATTGCGGTACTTCATCTCGATCTCGCCGGTGTAGTAGACCGGCAGTGCAAAGAGGCTGCCCTTGGGCCAGTTCAGGTCGCCGTTGTCATCGTTCACCGAGCGCGCGGTGCCCCCGTTGGCGATGCCGATCAGCGCCGGGTCGCGGCCCTGCGTGCGCCACGCCGCCCCGATCGCGACCGTGTTGTCGAAACTCGCGGCAAAATCCGGATCGTCGGTCTGGAACTGGAATGCGCCAACAGGCCGAGCGAAAAAAAGCAGCGCGAGCGGTGCCGCCAACAACCACGAATCCGACAGGCCGGTCTCACGCTGGCGGTGACGGTGCATGCGCGACTCCTTCATTTCTTGATCTTTTCCTCTGCCCGATGGACAGCGGCTGCAATTCTCGATGAGACCAGCCCGGTTGGCAACCCGTGGCGCGCTGGGCGCCACGCCCCGCGCACGACATGTCAGAAGCTGTGGGTGTACTGCAGGCCCACGATGTCCACCGCATCCTTGAAGAAGCCGGTAACGTTCAGTCCTGAGCGGGGCGGAAAGACCTGATTGATCGAACCCGACCGGAAGAAAACATGCGCGTATCCGAGATCGATCGCGGTTTGAGGCGACAGGTGATACTGGACGCCCAGCGCGAGCCACGTGCGATTGTTGTCCGGGATTCGCACGGTACGGTAAACGTCCGAAACCGGCGTCTCATCATAGGCGATGCCGGCGCGAAACTTCCATTGCTCGGAATGCTTGTAGTTGGCCCCTCCGGCAAAGCGCCACGCGTCTCGCCAGTTCTCGATCGTCTCCGCGAGCACCCCTCCAGTTGCCGCGTTGGTGACAGTCAGCGACTTGAAAGAACTCCACTGGGTCCACGCCACGTCGGCAAGCAGCTCCCATTGCGGGCTCAACTCGGCCACCGCGCTCAAGGTTGCGGTCGCCGGCGTCTTGAGGCCGGCCCGATCCTGGGTCGCAATGCGCCCCGGAATGGTGAACGGGCCTTCGAGGGTCATGCTCACGGATGAGCGATAGTCGATTCCGAAGCGAAAGCTCGGTACCGGCTGCACCAGAAGCCCGACGTTCCACCCGAATCCCCAGTCGTTGCCGGTTGCCTTGGCCACCGGCCCTGCGAGACCGAAGGCGGAAGTAAGCTGCGCGTCGGCGTATTGCGCTGTCACGCCCACCCCGGCCGATACCATCTCGCTGATCCGGTATGCGACGCTGGGCGTGATCGCGATCGTCTTGAGCGACGAGTCGATTCCCTGGAGGCGTCCGATCCAACCCTGATCGTATTGCGTCTTCAGGCCAAACGGGGAATTGAGCGCGAGGCCGACATTCCAGTCTGCATTCAAGGCCTGCGAGTAATACAAGGTCGGCAGGAAAGCCCAGCTACCGGCATCGCCTCCTGTGTTGAAGCCTAGAGCCCGATTCGACGACTGGTTCTGGAACTCCACCGACGGCTTGATCGCATTGATCGCCATGACCAGATTGCCGCCCTTGAGGCGGGTCATGCCGGCGGGGTTGTAGAAAATGGTGCTGGCGTCCTCCGCGCTGGCCGCGGTGCCGGCATAGGCGTTACCGAGGCTGCTGACGTTCTGCTCGAGAAGCTGAAATCCGGCGGCCCATGCGCTGGCGGGGATCGCTGGCGCCAACAGCGCCAACAGACAACGAGCACAGAACCAACTCCGGCTTCGAAGCACTTTCCTCCCCTCCATCGCCCCTTCTCATCGGCCCACACCACTGTCGACCTCGAAACCGCAGGGGCATCGACTTGCGCGGGGTTCGCGTCCCAGACCCGATCAGATGGCGCGGGGGCCAGAGCAAGAAGGATACCCTGTCGCCGGCGCTCGCCACACCGGTCGCGCAGTTTGCCGCGCCTGCGCTATTGAGGAGCCCTGATGGCCTCCGCAAACTCGGCGCTTCCGACGATCTGGCGCGCGATGTCGTCCGTCGCGATGGTGTAGGCCTTCAGGAACGCGCCCGGATCGTTCATCCCCGCGTCGAACTGCGCCTTGGCCTTGTAGGTGCCGATCGAGTCGGCGGCGTCGCCGATGTACATCGACGCGCGCATGTTCACGTAGTACGTGCGCATGATCGGATTGTAGTAGCTGTCTCCCGTCAGGCTCAGCGTCGCATCGGTGTCCTTCCCCTCCTGATAGGGTGCGACCTGGGCATAGACACGCCGGAACGACGTCACCGCCGCCTCTTCGATCATGGCCCGCTCGTTGAATATCTTCTCGTCCAGGCCATAGGAGGCGACCGAACGCGTCGTAAATACCTTCGGATCGACGAAGACAGCGAGGGAACCGCGAATCGGCAGCGGCACCTGTGAGCGGGGCGCCGGGCTCGCGCGCTCGCCGTAGCCTGCCCGTGCCGACGGCTTCGCGGATACCGTGGCGGCCCCCTTGTCGCCCCACGGCCACAGACCGCAGCCGGACAGCGCAAACGCCATGCAAAACGCAGCGACTGCGGATACGCCGCGTGACGAAAACTTCATGAATCCTCCTGTTCCAAAACCCGCGGGCTGGGTACGATCTTCGGCTGCAAGACCGGCTTCCGTCCCCATCGAGGTGCGATACGGTTGCATTGGTACGATCACAAAGCTTGCGATCGACGGGCGACACTATACCAGCCCCCCGGCCAACGCCGGAATTCTAGCCGGCCGGCCCCCGAAGGGGTTACCGCTGCAGATGCTCCACCGCCTCTTCGATGCGCTCGACCAGGGTGACCTCGATGCCGGCGATCGGCTGCCGCGGTCGGTTTGCCCTCGGAATCAGCGCGCGCGTGAATCCGAGCTTCGCCGCCTCCTTCAGGCGCTCCTGGCCTCGCTGCACCGGACGGATTTCGCCCGCCAGGCCGACCTCGCCGAAGACGACGAGCCGTTCCGGCAGCGGGCGCCCGCGCAGGCTCGACACGATCGCCAGCAGCACCGCAAGATCCGCCGCCGGCTCGTTCACCCGGACACCGCCGACGGCATTCACGAAAACGTCCTGATCGAAGCACGCGATCCCCCCGTGACGATGCAGCACTGCGAGCAGCAGCGCGAGACGATTGGTGTCGAGCCCGACGGTAAGCCGCCGCGGGTTCGGGCTGTGCGCTTCGTCCACCAATGCCTGAATCTCGACCAGCAGCGGCCGCGTCCCCTCCTGGGTGACGAGCACGCAGGAGCCGGGCACCTGTTCCGGATGCTGGGAAAGAAAAAGCGCGGAGGGATTGCTCACGCCCTTCAGCCCCCGTTCGGTCATGGCGAAGACCCCAAGCTCGTTCACCGCGCCAAAGCGATTCTTGACTGCGCGCACCAGGCGGAAGCTCGAGTGGGTGTCACCTTCAAAATAGAGGACGGTATCCACGATATGCTCCAGCACCCGAGGCCCCGCGAGCGCACCTTCCTTCGTCACGTGCCCGACCATGACGATGCAAATGCCGCTCGACTTCGCGAGCCGCGTGAGCTGCGCCGCGCATTCACGGACCTGGGCCACGCTCCCTGGAGCCGATTGCAGTACCTCGGAGTACAGGGTCTGAATCGAATCGATCACCGCGACCTCGGGCTTGCGCTTGGACAGCGTCGCCTGAATCCTCTCGAGGTTGATTTCTGCGAAGACGTCGAGGCGGCGCGCATCGAGGGCAAGTCGCCGCGCCCGCAGCGCGATCTGCTGCGCCGACTCCTCGCCGCTCACGTAGAGCACCCGACGCGTCGCGGAGAGCTCGGCCAGCGCCTGCAATAGCAAGGTCGACTTGCCGATGCCCGGGTCTCCGCCGAGGAGCGCGACGCCGCCGAGCACGAGTCCGCCGCCGAGCACCCGATCGAGCTCCGCGATGCCGGTAGCGATCCGGGGCTCCGCAGTGGCGTCCACTTCCGACAGCGGACGGACCTCGCTCGTCGCCGCTATCGGCGCGAAGCGGGTCGCCGCCTTTTCCGCGACCGTTTCCACCAGCGTATTCCAACCGTTGCAATGGGGACACTGCCCCTGCCACTTGAGGGTCTGGCCGCCGCACTCGCTGCAGACGTAGGCAGTCTTTGCCCTAGTCATCGGTGACCTCCGTCCGCACCCGCGGCGCGAGCGCGCAGAGCAACTCGTAAGCGATGGTTCCGGCGCTGGTCGCGACCTCTTCGACGGGCATGCCACGGCCCCAGAGCGTGACCGGCGTCCCGACCCGGGCAGCGGGCACGGCCGCCAGGTCGACGCACAGCGTGTCCATCGAGACGCGACCGAGGGTGTGTGTGCGCTTTTCGTCGACCAGGATCGGCGTCCCGGTCGGAGCATTGCGCGGATAGCCGTCCGCGTAGCCGCACGCGACGACGCCGACGCGCATGGCCTGCTCAGCGGTAAAGATGCCGCCGTAGCCGACACGATCGCCGGGTCTCAGGTCCTGCACCGCGATGATCTCGCTCTGCAGCGTCATTGCCGGCTGCAGCTCGAGGGTCTCCCCGGATTCGTCGGCGAAGGGGCTCGCACCGTACAGCATGAGGCCGGGCCGCACCCATCCGAACCGGGTCTCGGGATAGCGCAGCAGCGCGGCCGAGTTCGCCATCGACACCGGGAGCATGCGGCTCGAAGCGACGGTCCGGAAGCGTTCGAGCTGCCACGCGATGCCGCGCTGGTCGTCGGCGTTCGCGAAGTGGGTCATGAGCACAACCTCGGACACCGCGGCGCAACCTTGGAGGCGGGCGAGCGCATTCCGCACCTCGCCGAGCGGAAACCCCAGGCGGTTCATGCCGGAGTTGACCTTGAGGAACACCCGCAGCTTGCGCCGTACCCGGGTCGCTTCGAGCATCGCGACCTGCTCTTGGTGATGCACCACGAGCGAGAGTCCATGCTTCGAAGCGAGCGGGAGCTCCGCTGCTTCAAAGACCCCCTCGAGCAGCACGATCTCTTGTTCATGTCCTGCCTCGCGCAGGCGTAGCGCGCCCTCGATCTCGAGAACAGCGAAGGCGTCCGCCTTGGCAAGCGCCGCCGCGGCGCGCAGCAGGCCATGGCCGTAGGCGTTTGCCTTCACCACGGCCATGATGCGGCAGGCAGCCGCTCGGCGGCGAACTACCCCAAGATTGTGGGCGAGTGCGGCAGTATTGATGCGCGCGGAAAGCGGCCGGCTCATCGGGGGCGGCGATCAGATATTTCCCAAGCGGTGCCGTCCAGCCGCCGGAGTGATGACGACTACGATGCGATGGACGATGATCGAAAAAGCGAGCCGTATTCAAGCACAAAAAGCACCCCACGGGGTAGGCGGTCTGTTCCGCGGAGTTGGCAGGATTCCGGAACCCACACCAGAGAACGAATCGGCAGCCGGACCCCTGAACGCCTTCACCAGAGCGGCGGCAGGTTCGGATGCGGCGATGCACCAGGACAGACGGAGATTCTCCGGCGCAATCCTTTCATGGTATAAACCGGCGACCTTTCAAGGGCGCGCTGGGCCTGCATGAGCGTGGCCGGGACCGCCGGCAACCTCTCGATGAATCGCGGCTTCTACACCATTCTGGCAGCGCAGTTCTTCTCGGCCCTCGCGGACAACGCGCTCCTGTTCGCGGCGATCGCGTTGCTCGGGACATTCGATGCACCCGCGTGGCAGACGCCGGTTCTGCAGCAGTTCTTCGTTTTTTCCTACATCGCCCTGGCGCCCTTCGTCGGCCCCTTCGCCGACGCGCTTCCCAAGGGCAAGGTGATGTTCGTCAGCAACGCAGTGAAGATCGTGGGCTGCTCAGCGATGCTGCTCGGGCTGCATCCCCTGCTTGCTTACGGCCTGGTCGGGATCGGCGCCTCGATGTACTCGCCAGCGAAATACGGCATCCTCACCGAATACCTGCCGCACCGGAAGCTGGTGTGGGCGAATGGCTGGATGGAGGGTCTCACCGTCGCTGCGATCATCCTCGGCGCGATCATCGGCGGGCTGCTGATCGGCCATCGCATCGAGCATCACATCGTGGATCGACTCGAGGGGCTCGAGTTCAACGCGGGAATCAACACCGCGCCCGAGTTTGCGATCGTGATCATCCTCGGCATCTATGTGCTTGCCGCAATGATCAACCTCTATATTCCGAAGGTGCCGATCGACCACAAGCCCCCGCGGCGCAATCCGTGGTTTCTGCTGCACGATTTCTGGCACAGCTTCAAGCTGCTCTGGAGCGATCCGCTCGGTCAGGTGTCGCTAGCGGTGACGACGCTGTTCTGGGGAGCGGGCGCAACGCTTCGGCTGATCGTGTTGACGTGGGCAGCGACCGCGCTAAAATTCGACCTCGAGCGAGCGACGCAGCTCACGGCGGTGGTGGCGCTCGGCATCGCCTTTGGTTCCGCAATCGCCGCCAAGACCGTGCCCCTCAACCGCGCAGTGCGGGTGCTGCCGGTTGGCATTGCGATGGGGGTGACGGTGATGGCGATGATCTTTATCACCGACTGGCGCATCGCCGTGCCGCTGATGATCCTCATTGGCGCGATGGCGGGTTATTTCGTCGTGCCCATGAACGCGCTGCTTCAGCACCGCGGTCATCTGCTGATGGGCGCGGGGCACTCCATCGCGGTACAGAACTTCAACGAGAATCTCAGCATCCTCGCCATGCTCGGCGCCTACGCATTGATGATCAAGGCGAATCTCGGCGTCAATGCGATCGTGATCATCTTCGGCCTCTTCGTGTCGGTGACCATGGCCTGGCTCACCAAGAAGCACGGACACGACCAGGACAAGGTCGAGCCCCATTAGATCTGAAGGCTGTGAGCGCTACTCTCGCGGAACTGGCTTGGCCATCTGCGGGTTGGAGGGGGTTGGGGTGTACGGCGAGATGGGTTGTTCTGGCTTTGGCCAGGGACGAATTGGCTTGATGGGCGGACGATAACCCCAGATCGGATAGTAGATCGGCGCTTCGCCCGCTGCCTGGGCGCTCTGGCTCGCCGCCAGCTCCTGCTCCCTCGCGAGCTGCTCCTGCCGCAGCTTCGCTGCTTCCGCTTCCTGCTTCCGACGGTTTTCTTCGTATTTCCTGACCTGCTGCTTGTCGACCTCCAGCTGCTTGCGCGCCGCGGCAACCTCCTCTGCGGTCGGCGCACCGGGAGCGTCGAGCTTTTCCGCCTTGCGGCCCTTTGGTGGCGTGGACGAGTAGGTCACGTTGCCTTTGTCGTCGACATACTTGTAGATCGCGTCCGCATACACGGCACCCGCCGCCGTGGCGATTCCGGCCGCCAATAGCGCGACTTCCAGATACCGTCTCGGATTCACACCGCAAGGCCCTCCATAACCGAATAGCTACTCAGCTATTCTACGCAAACGCGGGCGCGAGGATATTAGAGACAAAATCCTGCACCACGATGCGCACAGAGAAGGACTCGAGAAACTCGAGTTCAGACATTTCCTCGTCGAAGTTCACAGAACGGATGGAGTACGCGAGCTGTAGTGTTTCTCTACAGTGCTCATCTCTTCCTCTGTGTTCTCCGTGCTCTCTGTGGTGCAGGCTCTTTGCCCTACCGCCGCAGCCGCAAATAGATCTCCGGCAGCTTCGACGGCAGGCTGTTGATCTGGTCGAGCACCAGATAATGGCCCTTGCCGAAGATCTGCGGCAGGTACTCCTGCCCCAGCGCGTCGACGGTGATGCAGAACGGATGCACGCCGTTGGCGACGGCTTCCTTCACCGCCATGCGCGTGTCCTCGTGCAGGTAACGCCGATCGCCGCCGTCGTCGTAGTCCTCGGGGCGGCCGTCAGAGACGATGAGCAGCAGCCGGCGCCGGCTCTCGACGCCGTCGAAGCGCGTGACCGCGTGGCGGATCGCTGCGCCCATGCGCGTGGCGAGACGTCCTGAGAGCCCGCCGACGGTGTTGCGCACACTCGCCGACAGCGGCTCGTCGAAGTCCTTGATCGTGTACCACGTGACGTTGTCGCGGTATTTGGAGCAGAACCCGCCGATGCTGTAAGCGTCGCCCACCACTTCGAGGCTTTCCGCGAAGAGCAGGATGCCCGCGCGCACCCGGTCCACGAGACGTCCTCCCCCCTGCGGCACGAGCTGCATGACCGAGGTCGAAAGGTCCGCGAGAAGGATGACCGAGATGTCACGCTGATTCGGCAACCGCCGCTTGTACACCGTCGCGCTTGGCGCACGCCCCGCGTGGCGTTCGGTCACATAGCTCACGGCCGCCTCGATGTCGATCTCCTCGCCTTCGAGTTGCCGTCGCTCCGGCGCGAGCCGCGTCGGCTTCTGCGCCTGCATCGCGCGCTTCAACTGCTTGAGCGTACGCGCGTGCCGCGCGGCCAGCCGCGATGCCTCCGACGCGTTCGACTCCGCGAGCGTGCGCTCCTGCACCCACGCCCATTCGCGCTTGTAGCGGCCTTCGCGATAGTCCCATTCGGGATAGGGATGACCCCGCTCTCTCGCGGGCATTGTTCCCGTCTTGCCGTTGCCACGCCGCCGCGCCGATTCTCCCGGTCGCCTGCCGACGGCCCCTGCCGCACCTGGCTGCGCGGAACCGGTCGCCCCTTCGGCTCCGTCGGCGTTGGCTTGTCCGTCGCCTTCGCCGGATGCGTCGGCCGGCTGCGGCGTGGACCGCGGCTGCTCCGACTGGCCCGGCTGCGGTGCGCCCTCACCTTTCCGTCCCTTTGCCTGCAACACGCGCGAAAGATTCGGACCGCGCGCAGGCAGGTACGCCTCGCGAATCTCCTCATCCTCCAGGCCAGGCAGCACGACGTGGCCGCAGAGCCACTCCGCGCAGAGGAATGCATCGGCGACCGTCGCGTCCGCCATGAGCAACGGGCGCAGACGTTCGGCTACCTCTGGCGCAAGTCCTGGATCGGCGTTTCCCAACGCGAGGCGCAACGTCGCGAGCCCGAGATCGCGATAGACCTGTGCCGGCCCCTCCAGCCCCAAAACCCGCTCCGCGAGCTGCGAAAGCCGCGTCAAATAGTTGGGAACCGCGGCGCCCACCCTCGCGTCGACCCGCAGGTCCTCGCAAAGATCGAAGCAGAGCAGAAACCGCGTGAGGTCGCCTTGCCATGGCGCGACGAGCTCGAGCAGAAGATCGCCGAGCGGTAATGGAGACTCGCTTTCGGTGTCCACCAGAGCCGCCAGCACACCCACGTCGAACGTGCCGAACCTGAGGTGCGCGGCCGCATGGAGTGAGCCGAGCAGCGCGTCCTCCCTTGTCGGCAGGATCACTGGAAGATACAACGCGCTCGCGTCCAGCTCGACGAAAGGCCGCCCCTGCTCCGGTGACCACATCTTGTCCTTGAGCGCGACCGGCTCGCCAAGCCACGCGTGCACGAGCATCGCAAGAAGGCGCTGGTGATCGCGGGTGCGGTATCCCGACATGCCGTCGAGCAACTGCGACAGGCTCTCTTCCGATTCCAGCCGGAAATAGGCCTCGCCGCGCAGTCGCGCCGCCTGCAGCACGTCGGCGCCACGCACCGCCCACGGCAGCACCGCCTGGTGCCCGAGCAGGTTGCGCACGCGCAGCGCGCCCTCGAGATAGGTAGAGAGCAGCAGGTTGCGCCGCTCGAAAAGCTCCTCCGCCGTGGTCGCGAGCGCTTCGATGCCGGTGATCCCTAGGCGCCCCGAAAGCTCCTTCACCGGTGTCGCGAAATAGGCGGCGCCGCTCTCCAGATTGCGCCGGCACCAGAGGAGCCCGATCTGCGCCCAACGGCGTTCGCCGGCATGGCCGAGGACCCCGAACGCGACCGGCAGATTGTCCATGAATGCCGCGAGCGCCTGCACCGAGCCACGCCAGCGGCCGAACGTGCGCGCCTGCTCGGTCCAGGCCAGCACTTCCTCCGACACCTCCTCCGCCGCGACGCTGCCGCGGACGAAGATCCTCCCGCACTCGCGGTCATGGGCGAAGAGATCGCTGGACGCCTGCAGCCAGGTGAGCGCAACGCCCTCGCCGTGACGTGCAATGGACGGCAGTGCTGCGACGGCCTCGCGATGCCCGACGAAGGAAAGCGCTGACAGGCGCGAGAGCGCCTCGTCGACTTCTCCGGAACGGCTCGACGATTCCATCTCGGTCATCCTCTGCCTTGACGCGCCAGCGGCGCCCGCGCACCGGACCGGCGCCGCGTCCAATGCACGATCGCCACCGCTATCCCGATCGCGGCAACACCGACGAGCGCGAGCTTCTCGTATTCGCGGAGATCTCCCAGCGCAGCCTCGGCAGCGCGCCCGAAGCCGTAGCCGATCACGCTGAACAACATCGCCCAGACCACCGCACCCAGGGTATTCAGCAACATGAATCGGGGCGCGGGCACGTCGCTCATACCGATCGCGAGCGGCCCCGCTGTGCGCAAACCGTACATGAAGCGAATGCCGAACACGATCGGCGTCTGGTAACGGTCGAGTAATTGCAATGCGCGGCCAGCAGGCGCCTCCAAGGTTGGAAATCGATTGAGGAGCTGCCGGCCGCGGGTGCGCCCCAGATAGAACAAGACCTGATCGCCGAGGAGCCCGCCGGCGGCAGCGGCCACCATCACGAGCGGCAAGTGGAGATAGCCCTGGTGCGCTGCGAAGCCCGCCATGAGCATGACGGTCTCCCCTTCCAGCAGTGCGCCGACGAACACCGCCGCGTAGCCGTAGGTCTGCAGCAGGTGTGCAAGCTCGGCGTTCATGCGGGTTGTGCGGGGAGACTGCGCAACGACGATGCGCGTGGCTACGAAATTCTGATCAAGCCGGCGCGGCCGGCGCGAAGTGGGCGCCGATGATTTCGTCGAGCGCTTCGACCAGTTCCGGATCGTCCGTGATCGGGCTGATCATCGCGGCCCGGCAAGCGGTGAGTGGATCGAGCCCTGCCCCGATCAGGCCCGCCGCATAGACCAGGGCCCGCGTCGAGGTGGCTTCGTCGAGACCGTGGTCCTTCAGAGTACGCGCCTTCCGCCCTGCTGCGACCAGGCGGCTCACGATCTCCGGCGCGCTGCTCGGCACCTCGTTCGCGACAATGCGGCACTCGATCTCCTCCGAAGGGAAATCGAAATCGATGGCAACGAAGCGCTGCTTGGTCGAGGGCTTCAGATCCTTGAGCACGGTCTGGTAGCCGGGATTGTAGGAGATCACGAGCATGAAGTCTTCGTGTGCGTCGATCTCCTGACCCTTTTTCTCGATGGTGAGTTTGCGGCGGTGGTCGGTGAGCGAGTGGATCACCACGGTGGAGTCGGTGCGCGCCTCGACGATTTCGTCGAGATAACAAATCGCGCCGGCACGCACCGCGCGCGTCAGCGGTCCGTCCTGCCAGTGTGTGCCCTCATGATTCAGCAGATGGCGTCCGACCAGATCGGCGGCGGTCATATCCTCATGACA
>JBEVOI010000206.1:0-9922 GCA_040507665.1 Burkholderiales bacterium | reverse complement strand
CGTATATCGCTGGGTTGTCCTCTTGCCGGACTCTCTGGAAATAGCCCGAAATGCAAAACGGCCCGCCGAAGCGGGCCGTTTCCTTGCGTCTGCGGTGGCGTCAGTCGAGATTCTTCGCGGCGAAATCCCAGTTACAGAGGTTGCTCAGGAACGTCTCGACGAACTTCGGCCGCGCGTTGCGGTAGTCGATGTAGTACGCATGCTCCCAGACGTCGATCGTGAGCAGCGGCTTGTCGGCACCGGTGATCGGCGTACCGGCATTGCTGGTGTTGACGATGTCTACCGAGCCGTCGGGCTTCTTCACCAGCCACGTCCAGCCCGAGCCGAAGTTGCCGACCGCGCTCTTGGCGAATGCTTCCTTGAAAGCGTCGAAGGAACTCCACTTCTTGTCGATCGCCGCGGCCAGCGCGCCCGACGGCTTGCCGCCGCCAGCGGGCTTCATGCTGTGCCAGAAAAAGGTGTGATTCCACACCTGGGCCGAGTTGTTGAAGATGCCAGCGGACGATTTCTTGATAATGTCCTCGAGGCTCATGTTCTCGAATTCAGTGCCCTTGATCAGGTTGTTGAGATTGGTGACGTAGGCTTGGTGGTGCTTGCCGTAGTGGAACTCGAACGTCTCCTTCGAGATGTGCGGCGCAAGCGCGTCCATGGGGTACGGCAAAGGGGGAAGCTCGTGGACCATTGTTGTGTCTCCTTTGGGCAATGCGTGGCGGGGACTTCGGATTCTACCGAACCGGCCTGAGATCGGGCAAACGGGATGGGACATCTGGGCGCGCGGACCTGCGCCGATGCTTGAGGACCTGCCCCCGTCCGAGCGGGCGGGGTGTTACCGGGATCGTGAGGCGCTTCGCGCCTCAGGCCACCGCCAGGTTGCGGGCCGCGACCGCGACCACGGCCTTGGCCTGGTGCATGTCCTCGCTGTACCCCGAGGCGTACAGGCAGCAGGCGACCTGGTGCAGGATGGGGAGCGGCACCGGCACCTCGCCCGCGAGCGCGCGCCGGATCCACGTGGCGGTGGAGACGGCATCGATGCTCTGGGGCAGGTTCGGGAGAACCTTGAGCGGCCCGACTTCTTGTTCGAACAGAAGCTCCTGGCGGCCGTCCACGAAATAGTCGATCTGCGGCCGACGCTTCGGATTCGCGAATGCCTCGCCCTCCGTCGCGCGCAGGAGCAGTGCGTGGCCCGCAGTCGCGACGAGGTACTCCCGAATGCTGCTGAGATAGTCGGGATGGGACGCGCTGATCATGCGTACGCCGTCGCCGGCGAATGGACTGATGAGCTTCACCACGGTGTGCGCCGTGTTGCGCACGCCCAGCCGGCTGCGCAAGGCGAGCAGCGACGCGAGCCCGGGGGCGAAGGCCTGGGTCGGCAGGAAGGCGAGTCCATCGCTTTCGAGCTGGGACTTCGCCTGCGCAAGGCTTACGCTCGGCAGGATGCCCAGCTCGCGCAGAATATACACAGTGGCGACGCGGCCCTCCCCATGGAGTACGCCGTGGATCAGCACCGGGATGCCCATGCGCGTGAGCAGCAAAGCCACTAGCGGCAACAGATTGGGCGCGTTGCGCGCACCGTTGTAGCTGGCGATCGAAACCGGACGCACCGCGCCGGCGAAATCGAGCCGGTTGGTGCGCTCCGCGACCGCACGCTGAAAGCCGATGATCTCCGGTGCGGTCTCGCCCTTCATCCGCAGCGCGAGCAGGATCGCGCCGAGTTCGATGTCCGGCACACCGCCATCGAGCATTGCCGAGTAAAGGTGGTAAGCCTCGTCTTCAGACAGGTTGCGGGTGCTGTCCTTGCCGCGCCCGATCTCCTTGATGTAGCAGGCGTACATCATTCCTTTCTCAACTGAGCACATTGACCCGCCTCGCCCCGGGGGGCACGATCGGAACGGGTCCGGTCACTGCGGCGAGCGGCGCGAGCACCCACGGCCGCAGGGTTTCGGCTGAGACGCCGGCGGCCATCATTCCTTCAGCCAGTGCTGGGCCGCGGTTTCACCGAGAGCCTGGTCCTTGGAAATCGCCACCAGTTCCCACGGCAATTCGGTGCGGAGCACTTCGGCAATGGCGTGATTCAACTCGGGCTGGCGCGATACCGGATCGAGCGCCGGGGTGGTGAGCACAGCTGCCCCCGCGCTATTCATGAACCGGCTGCCCCAGTGCATCGGCGAGAACACCCAGACTCCCACGCATCTCCGCCGAGGGCGCAGCACGCACGATGATCTCGCCTCGCCGTCCCTTGAGATGAACGAGGTCGCCGGGTTCGACGCCGCGTGCGGCCATGTCGTCGGGGTGCATGGCGAGCTGCGGTTCTTCCGCATTGTTGAAGAGGCGCTCAACGGTGCCGGTCCGGGTCATACCATACCAGGGATCGGGCAGGCGTCCGGCGATGAGACGCAGCGGGTAGGCATGGTCCACGTCCTCCGCGACCGGCCGGTAGTCCGGGGCAGCGAACGTCGCGCGCCCATCCGGTGTAGGGAAGCGGCCGTTCGTGTACAAACGCGCGCGTCCCGCAGAAGCGCCGGACGGATACGGCCATTGCTGCGGACCTGCTCTGCGCAGGAGTCCGTAGCTGAGGCCGGTGATGTCGAGGTCGCGGCCGTGCGTAGTGTGGCGATGCTCGCCGAATACATCTTCGGCGCAGCGGTACGGAAAGAGTCGTTCGCCGTCTTCGCGCCCAAGACGCCCACTCAACCGCCGCGCGAATTCGGTGGCGATCTGCCAATCGGCGCGGGCCTCGCCAGGCCCGAAAGTGGCAGGAGCAATGTAGGCAATACCGCGTTCGGAGTTGGTCATGGGTGCCTTCCCTCTCGCCCCAGGCGGTGGCGGGAAGCAGCACGTCTGCGAATGCGGTGGTACCGGTATCGGCGTAGGCCTCCTGGACCACCACGAACTCGGCACCGGCGAGCGCCTCGCGCACGAGCGCCTGGTGCGGCAACGAATGGGCGGGGTTGGTGCCTGCGATCCAGATCGCCTTGATCTTGCGCGTCCGCAGCGCCTCGAACATCTCGACTGCGGTCCGGCCTGGCTTCTCCGGGACAGCGGGAACGTTCCACAACACCGCGAGCTCGGCCCGATCCGCGGGGTCTTCGAGATTTCTGTGGGCAGAGAGCAGGTTCGCCATGCCCCCCACCTCACGCCCGCCCATGGCGTTGGGCTCGCCCGTGAGCGAGAACGGCCCTGCGCCCGGCTTGCCGATCTGGCCGGTCGCGAGATGCAGATCGATGAGGGTCGCGTTGCTGTCCGTGCCGTGCGTAGACTGGTTGAGCCCCAGCCAATAGAGCGACAGGGTGGGGGTGTCCATCGCGAACCAGTGCGCAGCCTGCACCAGGTCTGCCACGGGAATGCCGCAGATCTCGGCGGCTCGCATCGGTGCGAAAGATCGCACCCGTTCGCGCAGCGTATCGAAGCCGGTCGTATGCGCTGCAACGTAATCGCGGTCCAGAAGACCGTCGCGCAGAATCACGTGCAGCATGCCGTAATGCAGTGCGACGTCGGTGCCTGGCAGGATCTGCAGGTGGAGATCAGCGGCCGACGCAGTATCGGTACGGCGCGGGTCGACGACGATGATCCGCAGACTCGGGTCCGCGCGCTTCGCGTCCTCGATTCTGCGGAACAGGATTGGATGCGCCCGCGCGGTGTTGAAGCCCGAGATGAATAGGCAGCGCGCCAGAGCCAGATCCTCGTAACACGTAGGAGGAGCGTCGGATCCGAGGGTCTGTTTATAGCCGCTCACGTCTGACGACAGGCACAGCGGTGAGTTGGTATCGATGTTGTTGGTGCCGACCAGTCCCTTGGCGAGTTTGTTGAAAACGTAATAGTCCTCGGTGAGCAGCTGGCCCGAGACATAGAAGCCGACACTGTTGGGCCCGTGCTTGTCGATGATCTCGGCAAAACGGTCCGCGCAGACTTCAAGCACTTCGTCCCAGGACTTGCGTTCGGGCGCAGCATCGCGGGACGCGCGCAGCGCGGGAAAGAGCAGCCGCGTTTCCTGGCGCGTGGTCAGGTGGAGGGTCGAGCCTTTGCTGCAGAGACGACCGAAATTGGCAGGATGTTCAGGATCGCCGCGGAGGCCAGTGATACGACCGGCATCGGTGGCCAGGATTACGCCGCACCCAACACCACAACAGCAGCAGACCGACTTCACTTCCCGCATGCACGACTCCCGTGACTGGCCGCTTTCAGCAACGCCCATGCCACAGAAGATATCTCATCTGATTCAGCCTGTTAGCGATTCATTTGCGCCTTCAATCGAAATTTCTGCGAGGTGTTGGTGCGGGCCGAGCTCCCCTCGCCTTATGTTGGTGCGCTGCGGCGGCTTGTGCGGGCACGGGCGTGGGAGAATAATTCCCGCCCGAAGGAGTGCGATGGAACGCTTTCTCTGCGACGAGATGCTGGCCCGGTTGTGCCGCTACCTGCGGGCCGCCGGCTACGATGCGGCTCTTGCCCGGGACGGTATACGGGATCGGGATCTGCTGCGGCAGTGTCAGGAGGAGACGCGACGCTTCCTGACCCTGGACCGCCGCATCCATGAGCACAAGGCCGCGGTCGGCGTGGTCGTGCTTCTGCGCACCTCCAGGCTTGAGGAGCAGGCGCAGGTCCTCGCGAATGTCTTTGGCCTGGACTGGCTTGCGCGCGCGTTCACTCGCTGCCTTGTCGACAATACGCCCCTGCTGCCCGCGACCGCGAGGGAGCGTGCACGCTTCCCCTGGCTGCCGCCCAGTTCAGATCAACCGGTCGCCGCATGCCCGCGCTGCGGCCGAGTTTACTGGCGTGGCTCTCACTATCAGCGGATGCGCGAGAAGCTGGAGGCGTGGCAGCAGCAGCGCCTTGCTCGCCTGCATTGAACCGATCGTTCAGCGCCCGGCGAGCAGCACGAGCTGATAGACCGCGAATCCGATCACCAGCACCCCTGCAGTCCGGTTGAGCGCCACGAACGCCTTGTGGCCGAGCCGCGGGCCGATCCGCGCCGCCAGACTGCAGAGAAACAGCCACCACAGGGTGGAGCCGAGAAAGACCCCGAGCACGATCGATGTCGCGGTCGACACATCGCGCCCACCCGTGAGGCCGAGTCCCGCGAAGATCGCGAGAAAGGAGAGGATGGTCATCGGATTCCCGAGGGTAAGCACCAGCGTCGAGCCGCACGCTTGGGCGAGTCTCGTGGCGTGGACCACCGCCGCCGCACGCGCCGGCCGCGCGCGAAACATTCGCACGCCAAGCCAGATGAGAAAGAGGCACGCGCCAAGCATGAACCCAGCGCGATGCGCGATCAGAAAGTCTGAGACAAACGTGAGGCCGAAGGCAGCGACAGCCGCGTAGAGCGCATCCGCCCCTGCCGCCCCCAGCCCCGACAGGAACCCCGGCCAGAAACCGTCGGCGAGGGCACGCCGGAAGCAGAGCATCCAGATCGGCCCCACCGCCGCGGCCATGATGAGGCCGACGAACACGGCCTTCGCGAACAGGTCGTGGGCACTCGTCACGGGAGCGCGCGTTCCTGCCGTCGTGCAAGGAGCCGCGCAGCCCGGCCCACAACGGAGTCGGATGCGAGGTGGATCAATTTCGGAGCTACGGCGCTTCGATCAGCGCCTCGAGCACTGCGCTCCATGCGAGCCCGATGTTCTTCCGGTTGTAGCCCCCGCCCCCCGCGGCCATCAACCTGCCGCCCGCGTAGTCGTTCGCAAGGGCGCACATGCGCTTCGCTGCATGACCATGGGCAGCGGGGGAGTAGCGCAGGTGTGCGATGGGATCGCCGGCGAGGCTGTCGGCGCCGCACTGGAGCAGAAAGAACTCAGGCTTGAATTTCACGAGGTGCGCCTCGACGCGTTGCCAGGCCTGCATGAAGTCTGCATCGCTCGCACCCGGCGCCATGGGGATGTTGAGCTTGGTACCCTCCGCCGCGCCCTTTCCCTTCTCAGAAGCATGCCCGGTGCCCGGATAGAGAAAATTTCCATCCTCGTGGAGGTCGGCGAAGATCAGGTCCGGGTCCCTTTCGTAGGGGTAGTAGAGTCCGTCACCGTGGTGCACGTCGATGTCCACGTACGCAATGCGTTTCACGCCGTATTGCGAGCGCAGCGTTTCAATCACGACCCCGACATCGTTGAACACGCAGAATCCCGCAGCCCGGTCGCGACGCGCGTGATGCAGGCCGCCGATCGGCTGGAACGTGCGCCGGCACTCGCCTGCCATCACCGCATCGAGCGCGGTGAGCGCAGCGCCCACGACGTGGCTCGATGCCTCGAAGACACCGATATAGGCCGGCGTATCGCCGTAGTCGAGGTAACCCACCCCCTGCTGCGACTTCACCATCACACGGTTGACGTAATCGGCCGTGTGGAAGCGTTCGATCTCGGCGCGGGTTGCCTGGCGCGACACTATTATTTGCACTCTGGCATCGAGACGGCGTTCGCGGGCCTCGCTCAGGAACGCGCCTTGTCGGTCCGTGCCGAAGGGGTGCCCGGCCGGGAAACCGTACTTCGCGAGGTCGTCGCTCACGACGAGGCAGACCTCGTGGCTCATGGTTTCTTCACAGCGGGTTTGGCAGCGAGTTTCGCGAGTGCATCCTTCGCGGGTTGAAAGTCCTGCGCGGCAGACTTCTTCAGCCACACGAGCGCCTCCGCCCGGTCTTCCGGGACGCCCATTCCGGCTGCGTAAGCGAGACCGAGTGTGTACTGGGCCGCGGCATCGCCTTGCTCGGCCGCCTTGCGGTACCAGCCCGCCGCCTCGTTCAGGTCGCGCCTGGTGCCGTGACCGGCGGCGTATAGCAGCCCGAGGTTGAACTGGGCGTCGGGGTCGCCGCGCTCGGCCGCGAGGCGATACCACTTGAACGCCTCGTCGTAACTCTTCCGCACGCCCTCGCCGCTCTCATACAGCACACCGAGATTGAACTGCGCTGTCGTATGCCCCTGGTTCGCGGCCTTGCGCCACCACTCCGCCGCTTCGACCGGATCGCGCATGACACCGAGCCCCCGCTTCGCGAGCAGACCCATTGCATACTGCGCCTGCGGCTCACCCTTGTCGGCGAGCGGACGCCAGAGTTTAGCGGCCTGCTGGTAGTCGCCCGCAAGGTACGCGGCCTCTCCCTTCTTGAATTCGCCGGAATCGTGGCGGTTCGCCTGCGCGGTTTCAGCAGCGCACAGCGTTGTGGCCCCGAGGCTAATCAACAGCGACCCGATTCCGATCATTTGCAGCAGTCTCATCGCCCTTTCTTCATCGCGTCGATCGAACTCTACCGCAGCCTCTCGACGTTGCGTTGGTTTCCAGTCGAGAGACTTGTCTGAAGGGCCATGTGCCCACGCGTCTCCTCCCCATGACGGCTTGGCAACGCTGTTTCGCTTTCTCTTGACTTTTCCGCGCTGCAGCATAAAATACCATCCATACAGATGGTTTCTGGATGGTACAGGGATGGTGTGGAGGTGTCATGAGCGTACATGAATTACGGCCCAAAGGAGGCGACTCCGAGAAAATCACGATCAACCTGGGGTTCATAGACCTAGGGCAGATCGATCTGTTGGTGCAGGAAGGGTTCTACTCCAACCGCACCGACTTGATTCGCACCGCGATACGCAACCAACTCGCGAGCCACGCCGACGTCGTCAAACAAACGGTGGCTCGCAAGACGATGGCCCTAGGCTTGCAGGAGTTCAACCGCCGCGACCTCGAGGCCGTGCAAGAGGCGGGGCAAAAACTCCAGATCCAGGTGCTCGGGCTCGCTCGGATTGCCGACGACGTCTCCGCCGAACTGGCCCTTGCGACCATCGACTCCGTCACCGTCCTGGGGGCCTTGCAGGCCAGTGCGGCGATCAAGTCCGCCTTGGCCGATCGAATCCGTTAGACCGACATCACAACAGGAACGAAGACATGAATATGAAGGAAACACTGCGCACCGGGATCCTTGAAGCGACGCGCCTCGTCAATGCAGGCGGACTCCGCGAGGCCACCGCCAAGATTCAACGCACGCTTCGGGGCATCCTCTCGTCGGACGCCCCGGCCGACATCCCCAGTGCAGGCGCCGACGCGCCCATCGAAGGGACGTTCCGCGTCATTGATGCCCACTCTCCCTCCGCGGGGGCCGAGACCAACGTACCGCCAGCGGGCGCGTCCCGCCCGTTTGCGCGCTTCCGCGCCCCACTACACCCGCAACCCCGGGGCGACAGCGGGCAAAGACCACGGCCCACGCCCCCTTCAGATCTTGCACGCGACGTGGAACCCGGTGGGCAGTTCATCTCGCGCTCCTACACCAATCAGGCGGGAACTCGCACCTACAAGCTTTACATCCCCAGCGGGTACCAAGGAAAGCCGCTCCCCCTGATCGTGATGCTCCACGGTTGTACGCAGAGCCCCGACGATTTCGCCGCCGGCACGCGCATGAACAGACTCGCCGAAGAGCACCAGTGCCTCGTCGTCTATCCTGCCCAGGCGCGCGCTGCCAATCAGTCGAACTGCTGGAATTGGTTCAATACCGCTGACCAGCATCGCGATCGGGGAGAGCCATGCATCATCGCTGGCATCACGCTCGAAATCATCAGCGGCTACGCCATCGACACGCACCGCGTGTACGTGGCGGGACTATCGGCCGGTGGCGCGATGGCTGCGGTCATGGCGACTACCTACCCCGATCTCTATGCAGCCATCGGCATCCATTCCGGACTTCCCTACGCGGTCGCCCATGACCTTCCGTCTGCATTCGCCGCGATGCATCAGGGTGCGCCAAGTCCTGGCAACGACCGGCGCGACCGCACTTCGGGCGCCGGCTCATCCCCTCGAGCCGTCCCCACCATCGTGTTTCACGGGGATCGGGATACCACGGTCCACCCACGCAACGGCGATCATGTGATCGCCCAATGCATGTCGGTGCACGCTCCCAATGGATCGGACATCAAGGCCGCGACGAATCCTCCAGTGACCGTGCAACGCGGCCAGGTGCCTGATGGCCATGCCTACACCCGCACCAGCTATCACGACCCGAGTGGGCAGATCATGCTGGAGCAATGGGAGGTCCACGGGGCCGGCCACGCCTGGTCGGGTGGAAGTCTCGGCGGTTCATACACCGATCCTAAAGGGCCCGATGCGACGAATGAGATGATCCGCTTCTTCTATGAACACCCGCACCCCGAGCCCGCAGGCAAATCCCTCGCCGCGTGCACCTCGAGTCCGATGACAAGCCACTAGCCACCAGAGGCTTGGCCGTCAAAACAGGTCAAGCTGCGGCGACGTCTTCGGCGGACGGAACTGCGAGGTGTCGAGCGCGGCGCGATCCTGATGCAGGCCGAGCCGCACGCAGGCAAGCTTGAAGCGCTTCCCCAGAAGCTCCGCGAAGAGGCCCGTTCCCTTCATGCGGCTGCCGAACTCGGGGTCGTTCTCGCGGCCGTCGCGCATCTCGCGCACACGACTCATGACGTGCGCCGCCTTGAGCGGGAAGTGCTGCTCCAGCCATGCCTTGAACAGATCCTTCACTTCGAACGGCAGCCGCAGCAGCACGTAGCCCGCGCTGGTAGCGCCGGCCTCGGCCGCGGCGTAGAGCACGTGCTCGATGTCGTGGTCGGTGAGGAACGGCACCACCGGCGCCACCACCACGCCGGTCGGGATGCCCGCCGCTGAAAGCCGCCGGATTGCCTCCAGCCGTCGTCGCGGCGCCGAGGTGCGCGGCTCCATCGGGCGTGACACATCGTGGTCGAGGGTGGCGATGGAGAGAAGCACCCGCGCGAGATTCTTCGCCGCCATCGGCGCGAGCAGATCGATGTCCCGCTCCACCGTTGCGCTCTTGGTCACGATCGCCACCGGATGATCGTGCTCCGCCAGCAGTTCGAGGATACCGCGCGTGATGCGGTACTCGCGCTCGATGGGTTGGTACGGATCGGTATTGGTACCGAGCGAGATCGAGTCGCACACGTAGCCGGGTTTCGCGAGCTCCGCCCGCAGCAACTCG
>JBEVOI010000192.1:0-22315 GCA_040507665.1 Burkholderiales bacterium | reverse complement strand
GTGGCGGACATAGATCGGTGCCCCGTGAATCTCGAGGGCGCGCTCCACGATCTCGATGGCGCGGTGGACCCCGGCGCAAAAACCGCGCGGGTTGGCGAGCATGACATCCATAGTAGTCCTTTACTTTGCCGGCGCCTCCGACACCCCACCGGCCTCGTGTTTGCGAAAGCTCTCCATAATGAGAAGCGCCGCACCGCACGTAATGGCGGAGTCGGCAACGTTGAACGCAGGCCAATGGTACCCCGCCACGTGTAGGTCGATGAAATCTATGACCGCGCCGAAGATCATGCGGTCGATGACGTTCCCGATGGCACCACCAAGGATCAGCGCGAGGGCGAGGCTGAAGAGCCAGCGGTGGGAGTAGCGGGACAGCAAATACACCACCCAGACGCTTGCGATCACCGCGACTGCGATGAAGAAGTTCTTTTGCCAGCCCGGCTGGTCACTAAGAAAGCTGAACGCGGCGCCGGGGTTGTAAACGAGGACGAGATTGAGTAACGGCAACACCTCGATCACCCGTCCGTGGGTGAGCGTCTGGTGGATCCAGTACTTGGTGACCTGGTCGAGTACGACCACACCGGCCGCAAGCGCTAGCCAGGGAGCCATCCTAGGCAAAGGCACGAGACTCTCCGGTGCCGAACAGGTTGGACACGCAGCGGCCGCAGATCTCCGGATGCTCGGGATCCGCTCCGACATCGGATCGGTAATGCCAGCACCGCACACACTTGGCGTAGGTGCTCGGCTGTACGATTACAGCCTCGTGCTGGCTTCCGTTGACTCTGCTCACCCCGGCGCCCGAGGTAATCAGTACAAACTTCAGGTCGTTTGCGAGTGATGACACAGCCTCGAACTTCTCCCCCGAGTACATCAACGCGACTTCCGCCTCCAGGGATGACCCGATCCTACCCGCAACGCGGGCAGCTTCCAGTTCCTTCAGGACGTCCGAGCGGACTCGCCGGATTCGTTCCCATTTTTCCAGAAGGTTGACATCTGCCTCCGAAAAATCCGGAAACTCATGCCAGGTCTCGAGGAAAATGCTGTTCTCGCTGTTCTTGGTCAGCGTCGCCCACGCCTCCTCCGCGGTAAAGCTCAGCACGGGAGAAATCATCTTGAGCAGGCTTCGCGTGACGTGATGCAACGCGTTCTGGGCGGAGCGGCGCGGAAACGAATCCGCGCCAGTCGTATAAAGCCGATCCTTCAGAACGTCGAGGTAAAAGGCACCAAGGTCCTCCGAACAGAAGTGATGGATTCTCTGCACCGCGAGATGGAACTCGAAATCTCCGTAATGGCCGCCACAACAGACGGTGTCACCGTCTTTGCGGGAGCCCACGATCTCACCCTGGATCTGCCGGGTCCTCAGTACTGCCCAGCGATCCACCTCGAGCAGGCGGTCAAAGGGAAGCGAGTGCTTCGTCGGCTCAAAGTCGGAAAGGTTCGCAAGCAGGAATCGGACGGTGTTCCGGATGCGGCGGTAGGCCTCTACGACCCGCTTGAGGATTTCATCCGAGATCGCGAGCTCCCCAGAGTAGTCGGTCGCCGCGACCCACAGGCGAAGGATGTCTGCGCCAAGAGTGTCCATGATCTTCTGGGGCGCGACTACGTTTCCCTTCGACTTACTCATCTTGTGGCCCGTCCCATCGACCACGAAGCCGTGGGTGAGAAGGGCTTCATAGGGCGCGCGGCCCTCCACCGCGGCGGCGGTAAGCAGCGATGACTGGAACCAGCCGCGATGCTGATCGGAACCTTCGAGGTAGAGATCTGCAGGCCAACGAAGTTCCTTGCGCCGCTTGAGCACGCTCTCGTGGGTAGTGCCCGAGTCGAACCACACGTCGAGTGTGTCCGGTGACTTCTGATACTCCTCGGCCCCCTCGCCGATAAGCTCTTGCGGCCCTAGGCTGAACCACGCCTCGATACCGCCCCGCTCTACCCTTTCCGCCACGGCTTCCAACAGCTCTGGGGTGCGCGGGTGCAGCGCCCCACTCTCCTTGTGGGTAAAGAAAGGAATCGGCACGCCCCAGTTACGCTGACGCGATACGCACCAGTCGGGTCGGTTGCGAACCATGGCCTCGAGCCGGTCGCGGCCCCACGACGGATAGAAGTGCGTGGCGTCGACTGCGCTCATCGCGTGCTCGCGCAGAGCGGCAGCCCCCCCACTCTCCAGGTCCATGCCGATGAACCACTGACGCGTGGCGCGGAAGATGATCGGTGTCCTGTGCCGCCAACAATGCGGGTAGCTGTGCTCCAGTTTCTCGTACTTGAGCAGCATCCCACGCTCGGCAAGCAGATCGACGATCACCGGATTCGCGTCCCAAACAGATTTGCCGCCAATGATCGGCACATCATCGTAGAAGCGACCATCTCCGCCGACCGGGTTGTCGATAGGAAGGTGGTAGCGTTCGCCGATGAGATAGTCGTCAAGACCGTGGGCGGGCGCAGTATGAACAAGGCCGGTGCCGGCATCGAGGGTGACATGGCTGCCGACGATCAGCGGCACCGTACGATCCTGAAAAGGATGAGCGAGAACAAGATGTTCCAGCGCGGCACCCTTCACCGTGGCAACAATCTCGGTCGCCTGCAGGCCATACCGCTGCAGGCAGGCCTCGGCGAGTTCATGCGCGAGGATCAGGACACCTTTCTCCGTACGCACGAATTCGTAGTCGAAGTCGGGATGGACACATACCGCCTGATTTGCCGGCAGCGTCCACGGCGTCGTCGTCCAAATCACCGCGGACGCTGGCGCGGGCAGGCTGGGGAGTCCGGCGCGCCTTGCCAGGTCCGGCGGATCGACCACACGGAAGGCGACATCGATCGCAGGAGAAATCCGGTCCTCGTACTCCACCTCGGCCTCTGCCAATGCCGAGCGGCAATCCACGCACCAGTGCACCGGCTTCGCGCCCTGGTACAGGTACCCGCGCTCCTGGATGCGACCGAGCGCCCGAATGATGTCGGCCTCGGTGCGGTAGTCCATGGTGAGATACGGCCGGTCCCAGTCGCCAAGCACGCCGAGGCGGATGAAGTCTGCCTTCTGCCGCTCTACCTGGGCACGCGCAAACTCTCGGCACAAGCGGCGGAACTCGTTCGGCTCTACTTTTCTGCCGTGTAGCTTCTCCACCTGGTGCTCGATCGGCAAACCATGGCAGTCCCATCCCGGAATGTAGGGCGCATCGAAACCGGACAAGGTCTTAACCTTGACGATGATGTCCTTCAGTATCTTGTTAACCGCGTGACCAATGTGGATGTCGCCGTTCGCGTAAGGCGGCCCGTCATGCAGGACGAACTTCGCGCGTCCCGCAGCCACCTCTCGGATGCGCTGATAGACTCGTCTTTCCTGCCACGACTTAAGCATCGCAGGCTCGCGCTTGGCAAGATCACCCCGCATTGGGAAAGGGGTGTCGAGCAGATTCAGGGTGTTCTTGTAATCAGCCATTCTTGTTCAAGACTCGCCGCCCGTTGCGACGCGCGAACCACTGCCGTGCACGCTCGATGTCGAGCGCAATCTGACGTGTGAGCGCTTTCAAGTCTGCATACTTGCGTTCTTCCCGCAGGCGATCGAGAAACTCGACCCGGACATGGCTGCGGTAGATGTCCCGGTCGAAGTCGAACAGGTGTACTTCCAGGGTCGGCTTCCCGGCGCCGCTGACGGTCGGCCGTACGCCCAGGCTCGCCACGCCAGGTCGCGGTCCGTCGGACAAGCCGTGCACCTGTGCAACGAAGATCCCGGAAAGCGGAGGCCGGTTGTGCTTCATCTGGACGTTGGCGGTCGGAAAACCAAGCTTGCGTCCGAGCTGATCACCGCGCACCACCCGCCCGCTGATGCTGTAGGGCCGGCCAAGCAGGCGCGCTGCGGACTCAATACGGCCCTCTGCGAGCAACGCGCGCACCATTGTGCTCGACACCCGTAACCCTCCCACATCCACGCTCGGCATCTCCGCCACATCGAAGCCAAGCTCCCGTCCCGCCGCCCGCAACATAGCGCTATCTCCTGCACGCCGGGCGCCGAAACGAAAGTCATCTCCGACCAATAGCCAGTGCACGTCGAGCCCGCGCTTCAGGATGCGCTGGATGAAATCTTCCGCGGTTACGCGGGCGAAGTCGAAGTTGAATCGGCAAAGATAGACCCGGTCGACCCCATGACCTTGCAGCAACTCGAGCTTCTCCCGCAGCGATGTCAGCCGGGTCGGCGCCTGATCCGGTGCGAAAAACTCCCGTGGATGCGGCTCGAAGGTCATGACGCACGCTGGGAGACCTTGCTCCGTCGCCGCGTTCTTGAGGCGACGGAGCATAGCCTGATGGCCGAGGTGCGCACCATCGAAGTTGCCGATGGTCAGGGCAACGGGCGTATCGGCGACGGCGGGAATGTTGCGGAGGATGCGCATGGCTGGACAAAGGCTTGAAATTCTAGCCTTTTCCAGCTGCGCGGGTCTAGAGGATAGGCAACCAGGCGAGGATACTCACCCACCGGTTGGTGTTCTCCTCAGTTTGGCGCAGGGGTCGAGAACAGTTTGAAGCGCCGCGGGCGCAGGAACACCCGGTCCCCGGGAGCCGCTTGAAGCGCACTCCATGCCTCGCGGCTTACCTCGGCCTCGATCGGCTGGTCGCCCTCCTCCAGCCCCAGCTCGAGCCGGATGCGCGGTCCGACGGGAATTGCCCGATGCAGGATGGCCGGGATCGCCGCCTCGCCTCCGGGATGCCGCAAGACTTCGATCTCGTGCGGGCGAGCGTACGCTTCGGCGGGTGCGTTGTTAGCCTCGGCGTGCTCTGGCGCATCGAGCACAAGGTCTCCGATCTCCGCGCGCCCTTCGTGAACGCGCCCGTGGAACAGGTTCACGCTCCCGAGGAACTTGTAGACAAAGGCGGTGGCGGGATGTTGGTAAACCTCGTCGGGGGTCCCCACCTGTTCGATGTGACCCTCATTCATGACGACGATCCGATCAGCTACCTCGAGCGCCTCTTCCTGATCGTGAGTGACGAAGACACTGGTGATGTGTATGTCGTCGTGCAACCTGCGCAGCCAGCGCCGAAGCTCCTTGCGTACCTTCGCGTCCAGCGCGCCGAACGGCTCGTCCAGCAGGAGTACCCGCGGCTCCACCGCAAGCGCGCGCGCAAGCGCGACACGCTGGCGCTGGCCACCGGAGAGCTGGTGCGGGTAGCGGTCCGCAACCCAGTCGAGCTGCACCAGCTTGAGCAGCTCCATGACCTTGTCCCGTATCTGTGCCTTCGAATCGCGATCGCTTCGCCGCCGCACGTGAAGACCGAATGCAACGTTGTCAAAGATGGTCATGTGTCGGAACAGTGCGTAATGCTGGAATACGAATCCCACGCGACGGTGGCGCACGTGTTGCCCCGTCCAGTCTTCGCCCTGGAACAGCACCTGACCCGAGTCCAATGTCTCCAAGCCGGCAATCACTCGCAATAGCGTGGTCTTGCCGGACCCGGAGGGACCGAGTAGCGCGAGCAATTCCCCGCTGTTGACTTCGAGACTTACGTCATCCAGCGCGGTAAACCCACCGAACCGCCTGGAGGCATTGCGCACTTCGATGCTCATGAGGACTCCCTTACCTCGAGAAATCTTCGCTCGACGACAGACTTCGCCACCAGCGTGAAGAGGGCGAGCAGCCCGAGCAGCGAAGCGACCGCGAACGCGGCCACGAAATTGTATTCGTTATAGAGGATCTCGACGTGCAGCGGCATCGTGTTAGTGGCGCCGCGGATGTGGCCGGAGACAACCGACACGGCCCCGAATTCACCCATCGCCCGGGCATTGCAGAGGATAACGCCATACAGCAGCCCCCATTTAATATTTGGGAGCGTCACGCGCCAGAAAGTTTGCCAGCCGCTCGCGCCGAGCACGACGGCGGCCTCCTCTTCCTCTGATCCCTGGGCCTGCATCAGCGGGATGAGCTCGCGCGCCACAAATGGGAAAGTGACGAAGATTGTCGCGAGCACTATGCCGGGTACCGCGAAGATGATCTTGATATCGTGCGCTTGCAACCACGGACCAAACCAGCCCTGCGCACCGAACAGTAGCACGAAAATGAGGCCGGCGATCACCGGAGACACCGAGAACGGCAGATCGATAAGGGTGGTTAGCAGATTCTTTCCAGGGAACTCGAACTTGGCGATCGCCCACGCCGCTGCGACGCCAAACACGAGGTTCAGCGGAACAGCGATTGCCGCAGTAAGTAGCGTGAGGCGGATCGCACTCAACGCGTCGGGTTCGACGATGGCGCGCCAATAAACCCCAAATCCCTTCTTGAGCGCTTCATAGAACACGGCCGCGAGCGGCACGAAAAGAAACAAGGTCAGGAAGCCGAGGGCCACGGCGATTAGCAGCCCGCGTACCCACGCCGATTCCTGGGTGCCTCGGGCCAACTTCGACGCCGGTGCAGAGACAGGGATGGAGAGAACGGCGCTCATGGTCTCGATGTCATGCAGCGGCGCGGCGGCGCCGCGTCCACCACTGCAGCACGTTGATGATCAGCAGAAGCACGAAGGAGATCACAAGCATCACGACCGCAATTGCAGTCGCACCCGCGTAGTCATATTGTTCAAGCTTGGTAATGATCAGCAGCGGCGTGATTTCCGACACCATGGGAATATTGCCGGCGATGAAGATTACCGAGCCGTACTCCCCGATCGCGCGCGCGAACGCCAATGCAAACCCGGTTAGCAGCGCGGGGAGGACCGTCGGGAAAATCACCCTCGTGAAGATCTGGAGGCGTGTCGCACCCAAGGTTGCAGCGGCCTCTTCAAGCTCCGGCTCGAGGTCCTCCAGCACCGGCTGCACCGTGCGCACTACGAAGGGCAGGCCGATGAATGTCAGCGCCACCAGAACACCGAGGGGCGTAAAGGCGACCTTGATGCCGAACGGCTCCAGCAGGCGCCCGATCCAGCCGTTACCGCTATAGAGGGCGGCGAGCGTGATGCCCGCGACCGCGGTGGGAAGCGCGACGGGCAGGTCCACCAGGGCATCGACCACACGTCTCCCACGAAACGAGTACCTAACCAGCACCCAAGCGACCAGAAGACCGAAGACAGCGTTGAGGACGGCCGCCAGGAGCGAAGCACCAAAGGTGAGTCGATAAGAGGCCATCACGCGGGGCGCGGTCACAACCGTCCAGAACTGATCCCAACTGAGCGACGCCGTCTTGACGAACGCCGCCGAAAGGGGAATCAAGACGATCAGACTCAGGTACAGCAGTGTGAAGCCAAGCGCGAGCCCGAAGCCGGACAACACATTGTGGCGTCGGTGAAGCTTGGGAAGAGCAAGGGCAAGCGTCGTCATAACTGAGAACCTGCGTTCACCAGCGAGACTCGAAACACGGCGGGCGACACTGGCCTTGCGATTGCACCGAAGCCCGTGGCGAATTGTGTACGCGGCATTCGGTCAGGCGGTGGCTCATTGGTTGGTATCCCGGTATTCGCCAATTATCAATACTTTACTTCTCCGCATAGTGTGGCGAGGCCTTCTTACCTTTTCGCGACACTCAAAATCTTGACAAGGTACCGGATGGACGGGGTCCTCACGAACTACCGATAGAGAATTTCGATATCCCTTCAGGGTATTAGGCGAGACTAGAGAGTCTGGCGTTGACCTGACTTCTCAGTTCTGCACCCACGGTAAACCGTGATGGCGCCACCCCCCGTGGGTGCCCCGATGCTGGGCTTCGTCGAGCGCCCCCTCGAATCCCTCCGCTATGTTGAAGGCGTGCTTGTAACCCGCTTCCGACGCTGCTGCCGCGGCGGCGGCCGAACGCTGACCACTGCGACACAGGAACAGAACCGGTGTCGCCTTGCTCGGTATCTCGTTCTCGAGGGATGAGAGGAAATCCCGATTGGGCCTCATCCCCGGCCACGTCACCCACGGTACGTGAATCGCCTCGGGGACGCGGCCAACGAAGTTCAGTTCCTCTTCCGTGCGCACATCGACCAGCACAGCTTCTCCGGCATCGGCCAGTTGCCAGGCCTCCACGGGGTCGACCGTTCCCGCAAAACTTTCCAGCGCCGCCTTGCCGCGCGCGCGAGCGCGCTTGAATACCTTCTCAACATCCGTCTTCCGGACAGTACCTGCTGCTACTGACATTTGCTTTACCTCCGAGTGGCTGATCGGGACTGCCCGGACGGGTGCCCCGAAGTTGTGGTCAATGCGGGATGTGGCCCGTCTTGATTCTGTGCACCGCTGCGACCAGCGCGTCGATCTCTTCGCAGGTGTTGTAGAACGCCAGCGAAGGCCGAACCGTGGTCTCCAGTCCGAAGCGTCTCAGAATAGGCTGAGCGCAATGATGCCCGGCACGCACCGCAATGCCCTCACGGTTGAGCGCCGCACCGACGTCCTCGCTGCGGAAGCCGTCTAGCACGAAGGAGATGACGCTCGCTTTCTCGCGCGCTGTACCGATGATGCGCAAGCCGGGAATGCTGCCGAGCCCGCGGGTGGCGTAGACGAGCAGCTCATGCTCGTAGCGACCCACGTTCTCGATGCCGATTCTTTCCACGTAATCGAGTGCGGCCCCGAGCCCGACCGCGTCCGCGATATTGTGGGTGCCCGCCTCGAACCGCCCGGGCGCTTGCTGATAGAGCGTCTTCTCGAACGTGACGTCCTTGATCATGTTGCCACCCCCCTGCCAGGGCGGGGTGGCATTGAGCAGATCCCCCTTTCCGAACACGGCGCCTATGCCGGTGGGACCGAACAGCTTGTGGCCGGAAAAAACGTACCAGTCGCAGTCGAGCGCCTGCACGTCCACGCGCATGTGCGAGACTGCCTGAGCGCCGTCCACGAGCACGCGCGCGCCGTAACGATGAGCGATCTCGACCATCTCGCGCGCAGGCGTGATGGTGCCGAGGGCGTTCGACACCTGCGAGAACGCCACCAGCCGCTTGCGCGGCCCGAGCAGCTTCTCGTACTCGTCGAGCAATATCTGCCCGTCGTCGTCGACCGGCGCGACACGCAGCCGCGCTCCCTTCTCGGCACATAACTGCTGCCACGGCACGATGTTGGCGTGATGTTCGAGCCAGGTGATGACGATCTCGTCGTCCTTATCGACGTTCCTGCGCCCCCACGACTGCGCCACTAGGTTGATGGCCTCGGTGGTGCCACGCACGAACACGATCTCGTCGCTGGAAGAAGCGTGCAGAAATCGCGCAACCTTGTCGCGGCTTCGTAGGCGTCGGTAGCGCGCGCGGCGAGCTCGTGGGCAGCGCGGTGGATGTTCGAGTTCTCGTGTTCGTAGAAATAGGTGAGCCGGTCGATGACGGCGCGAGGCTTCTGCGTCGTCGCGGCATTGTCGAACCAGATCAGCGGCCAGCCGTGCACGCGTTCAGAGAGGATCGGAAAATCGCGCCGAATGGCGTTCACGTCGAAGCCCGGGTGGGCCGAAGCGAGGCCGGCCGCGGGCTCGGGGGAAACGCGTGCCGTCTGCTCAGGGGCCGCACGCGAGCTCTCGCCGGTAGAGCGTGCTTCGTTGATCACGTACAGCGCGGCCGCGGACGCCTCACCCGCTGACGTGGCGGGAGCACCGCTGGTGACGTCCGCTGGCGGCGTCGCCGTCTTCGGCAACGCCGAAGCAGGCGCGGCCTGCGCGGGGAACAACCCGCCGCCCTCCTCGAGCTGCGGGACCGAGCTCCAGATCCTGAACGGGCTCGAGATTGACGTAGCGTGGCGGCAGATGCAGCGACGTCACGCGGCGCGGCGGCGTGGGCTGGATGCCGTCGAGGAAATAAAACGGCACGGTCAACGATGTGGCCGTCGGCGCAGCAACGCCGTGCTGCGGGGTGCTGCCCGCTGCACCCGCCAGCGCTGCGGGCAGCGCCCGCAGGGCCGCCTCATCCGGCAGCTCGAAGGCTGATGCGGGCGGTGTCGCCCCGGCCGCAGGCAGGGCGCCGACCTCCACGCCGGGGGTTGCCCGCGGCGTCGAACCCAGCCGCACGGCCGGCGGTGCCGACAGATTCGCCACCGATCGCGGGTCGAGGGCGGTAGCGCTTGCCGGCGGAGTAATTCCGAGTCCGGGCTCCAGACCCGGCGGCACGAGATTCAGCGCGGGCACCGTGCGCGGGGTGCTGGGCTCGCCGGCCCGAAGAAAGTAGAAGGCGGCTTCCGCATCCGCCGGCGCGGGGGGTGTGACGAGGCTTTGCGGGCTGCGCCCGCTCAACCCTGCGGCTGCCGCCGGGGCAAGCTGCAAAGCGGGGTCCGCGGGCGCAACGGGCGATCCCGCCGCTGCGGATGGAACCGCACCAGGCGCTGCGGGGAGGTCCGTCGCGCCGGGCAACGCCGTGAAGAACGCGTTCGCGAGCCGGGTCAGGGTCGCCACGTCGGGAAGCCCCGGCGTCTCGGCGGCGTGTCCCGGCGTCAGGGTGATGCCGGTCATCCCCGCCGCGTCAGGCTTACTTCCGGTAGTCATGCTTGTAGTCGTGGTACTTGCCGACTTCGACGCCCTCGAGCACTGCGAGCGCGTCTTCCGTCAACACGGCGAGCGAGCAGTAGAGGGAAACCAGATACGAAGCGATTGCCTTGCGACTGATGCCCATGAACTTCACTGAAAGCCCCAGCCCCTGCTCAGCGGGCAGTCCCGGCTGATAGAGGCCCACCACACCTTGCCGGCTCTCCCCGGTGCGAAGCAGGAGGATATTCGTCTTGCCCTTTTCGACCGCGAGCTTGTTGGTCGGCACCAGCGGAATGCCGCGCCACGTGAGAAACGGCGAACCGAAGAGCGTGACGGTCGGAGGTGGAACCCCGCGCCGGGTACACTCACGGCCGAAGGCTGCGATCGCCGCAGGGTGCGCCAGAAAGAACGCCGGCTCCTTCCCCCACGGTGGTCACGGCGCTCAGGAAGTACTCCCGCGGGTTCTCCTCGTAATCGACGAACGTCTGCGGGAGATCACGCTCGTCGCGCTGGGAGCAGGCGGTCAGGACACGGCTGGCATCCTTCACCTTGTTCAGCCGGTAGATGCCCGCCTCGACCCCAACCCAGGAAGCAGGTGAACGAGCCACCGGGGCGAAATCGTAACAAGCTGCGGGACGGTCTTGGTTGCATTGGCGAGCTGCCGTGCCGCCGAATCGCCGAGTGCCAGTTGAACTTGCTTCTCTGCCATGAATGCCTCTCTCAGGGTGCTGGGTTGGTAATGTCTTTGTGAGTTAATTGCTGCGGTGAGGTCGTACACCGCACATTCGGTCGGTCGCCGGCCACTGCTCCGAGATCAGATTCCTGCGCCGGCGTCGAACACCTCGCTGCGCGCTTGCGCCTGCGTCACGTTGCTCCCGGGCGGAACGCTGCGCGTGAGCCATACATTTCCGCCGATCGTCGATCCGCGTCCGATGGTGACGCGGCCGAGGATCGTCGCGCCGGCGTAGATCACAACGTCGTCCTCCACGACAGGGTGGCGCGGAATACCCTTGACCAGACCCCCATGCTCATCGAGTTGAAAGCGCTTCGCGCCCAGTGTCACGGCCTGATAGAGGCGCACGTGGCGCCCGATCACGGTCGTCTCTCCGATGACCACACCGGTACCGTGGTCGATGAAAAAACCCTCTCCGATTTGCGCACCGGGGTGGATGTCGATCCCAGTCAGCGAGTGCGCGATCTCGGCGATCAGGCGCGCGATCAAGGGTGTGTGGAGCAGGAAGAGTTCGTGAGCGAGCCGATGATGGGTGATCGCCGCAATGCCGGGATAGCAGACGAGGACCTCGTCGACGCTTCTTGCAGCAGGGTCTCCCTCATAGGCTGCGTTGATGTCGGTTTCGAGGATCGAGCGCACGCCGGGAAGCCGGCTCGCAAACTCTTGCGTGATGGCGAGAGCGCGCTCGCGGTGAGCATCGCCAGGACCGTCTTCTCCGGACGCAAAATGCAGTTCCCGGCGCACCTGCTCCTGCAGCTCTCTCAGGGCAACGTCCAGCGTGTGCCCAACAAAGTAATCGATGCCCTCGTCGGTGAGGTCGGGTGGGCCGAGACGATTGGGAAAGAGTACAGCACTCAATCCCTCCACCAGGGCGGCAAGCGCTTTCCGCGACGGCAGCTTGGGCGGCCGATCTTTGCGCTGGCGGATCTCGAGCGATGCAAGGCGCAAGGCACGCAACGCGGAAACAATTTCGTCGATGCTTCCGCTGGAGGTCACTTTAACGCCTGCGCCAGCGTCAGCCGATTGCCGGCCACTGTTCACGCGGCGATCCCGAGTCCCGTGGCGTCGAAGACGCCTTCGAAGAGCACCGAACTCAGGTACCGCTCTCCGGAGTCCGGCAGCACGACGACGATCGTCTTGCCCGTGTTCTCCACGCGTCTGGCGATGCGCACGGCTACAGCCACAGCAGCGCCGCACGAGATGCCGGAGATAATCCCTTCCTCCCGCGCAAGACGCCGCGAGTAGTGGATGGCTTCCTCGTTGGTGACCTGCTCGATCTCGTCGACGAGGGACAGATCCAGGTTCTCCGGCACGAAGCCGGCGCCGATACCCTGAATCTTGTGGGGTGAAGGCTTCAGCGGCTGACCCGCCCGATTCTGGGTGAGCACGGGACTCGCGGAGGGCTCGACCGCCACGGAGAGGATGGGCTTGCCTCGCGTACGCTTGATGTAGCGGGTAACACCCGTAATCGTGCCGCCAGTGCCCACCCCTGATACGAAAATGTCGATTCCGCCGTCCGTGTCGTCCCAGATCTCCGGGCCCGTCGTCGTTTCGTGAATTCGCGGATTCGCGGGATTCTTGAACTGCTGCAACAGCACGTAGCGCTCCGGATCCGAACCGGCGATCTCCTCCGCCTTCGCTACCGCACCGGTCATACCCTTCGCGCCCTCCGTGAGCACGAGCTTGGCGCCGTATGCGATAAGCAATTTGCGACGCTCCAGACTCATCGTTTCCGGCATGGTCAAGGTCAAGGGCGAACCGCGCGCAGCGGCTACGAACGCGAGCGCAATGCCCGTGTTCCCGCTCGTCGGCTCCACGATCTCCTTGCCGGGACCGAGCAGACCGCGGCGTTCCGCGTCCCATACCATCGCTGCACCGATGCGGCACTTGACTGAATATGCAGGATTGCGCCCCTCGATCTTCGCCAAAACCGTGGCCAGCGCCCCCTCGGTCACGCGGTTGAGCCGAACCAAAGGTGTACGCCCAATCGAATGTGAATTGTCTTGGTACCAACCTGGCATTGCGGCCTCCGTTAACGCGCCTCTGCAGGTCGCTCGCGGGACCCTGCAACAAGAAAAGGGGGATTCGGCGTGTTTGTGGTCAGAGTCGAGGGACTCGTTTGACGCGCAGCAGGAATCCGGGCTCGCAGAGCCGATGCCTTGAACGCGAGCGCTACAGTAGCACCGCGACTTTATGCGGCAAACGAATAAAAATGAATTTGAATAAACCTGCGCGTAATATGTCCATGGCGCATCACTTTCGTGGGCGCTCTCGGACAGTCGGAGGCCTCGTTCGGTCGGTAGGGACGGCGGACCGTGCGCCGCGATCGGTGGAGAGTCGACTATTGCGTTGCAGGCTGAGAAAACTCTGGACCCTGCGCAAGGTGGAGGGTATTGACGAGTTCGCTCCTGGGACCACCGAGCTCGAAGCCCTGCAACAGATCGACTCCGGCGGAACGGAGCGTGGCAACGGCCGCTGCGGTCTCGAGATGCGTTGCGAGAACTCGCGCCCCGACCTCGTGAACGCTCGCCACAATCGATCGAAGCACCTCCAAGGTAAAGCCCTCTGGGAAGCGGACGATGACGAATTCAGCGCGGAGGTGGACGAGGGTCGCCAGCCAGCCAGCGTCGCCAGCATAGTGCACCGCGACCCGATATCCCCGAAAGCGGTAGTTCGCTACCACATGCGCAACCAGCGCCGGGTTTCCGTTCGTACTGGCCGGGATCTCGATGACGACCTGGCTCGGTGCCACACCGAGACTCGTGAGCACACGCTCGAATGCCCGCCCATGCTGGTCCGGAACACTGACAAGCAGCCGTGGATCCACCTTGAGAAAAAGTGAACGTCCGACTGGCGCGGAGATAAAGTAATTGATGGCGTGGACGGTCCGGCAGAGTCGGTCGAGACGTACCAGGTCACCGTCGCTCCGCGCTAGCGCGAAGATTTGCAGTGCTGCGGAACCCTCCGCCTGCTTTCCGTGGCATCGCACCAGCGCTGTATCGCCAAACACTTCACCAGTTGGATGGAAAACCGGCTGAAAGACGCTGGCGAGTTCGCAATCGAGAAAGCGCCCGGCGACTCGAGAGGCTCCCACCCGTCGCAGGCTGCTTCCCGCCGCCGACGCATCGGGTAGCTGCGCGATGTACTGCGAGATCCGGTCACTCGCCATAGCGCGGGAAAGCTTACTCCCGAGCGCCGTGCTCTGCTACTGCTACCTCCTCAGATAGTGAAAGCCGGCAGGCAACGCTCCACTATCCCCAGGAGTTCCTGAAACAATACCTGCCCGTCCTGCCACGTCCCGAAGCCGGACGCGACGTTGATGTGGCCAGCCGCTCCGAGGTTAACGAAGTGGCTTTCCCAGCAGCGCGCAAGTGCTAACGCACGGGATAGACTGAGCCACGGATCGGTTTCGCTCGCGACGAGAATGCTCGGGAAACCCAGTGAAGCCTCGGGCAATAGTCCCTTCGCGAACCGAAAGCGATCCGTATCGGCCGGGGCCACGAGCAGCGCGCCGAGGATCCCATCGCGGCAAATGGCTGCACGGCGCGCGACGGCGAGGCAGCCGAAGCTGTGCGCAACCAGAACCGACGGTGCCGCACTATTGCGGATGGCGCGGTCTATCGAAGCGGCCCACTCATTGAGGTCGGGATCGTTCCAGTCCCGCTGCGTCACCCGCCGATATTCCGGGTGCTCGTTCTCCCACAGCGTCTGCCAATGACCGGGGCCGCTATCCCCGAGGCCGGGGACGATCAGCACTGGAGGCGGATCTCGATCCACAGGGCCGTCAGAGGAGCGTCGAATCCGTCGGAACCTCGCGCCCCAAGATTGACATCCGGTGCCCGAATCGAAGCGGACTTAACGCGGAGCCTGCGGGCGTGCCCGCGTCTACCACCGAGCGGTGACATCGTTTCGCGCGAGCGACAGGCCGGGGCTGACCGACACGGAACCCCTGCACAAGGTCGACACCGGCTTCCGAAACGATGTCCAGCAATTCGCTGGACTCGACTCTTCGCGCGAGCAGAAGGATGCCTTGCTCGCGCAGCCCGGTTGCGAATCCCCGGAGCCGTCGCCCCGCCATTCCGGGCACGACATCGACCTTGACGATATCCGTGGGCACGCCCTCGAGCAAGCGCAGCGTAGACTCATCCCAGCTGTTCGTGGGGACTGCGACCCGGTATCCGCGCGACCGGTAGTTCCGGGACGCATTCTCCAGCAGCCACGGGTCTGCGAGCACCGAGCGGGGGAAATCGATGACGACCTGTTTCGGGGTCAAGCCAAACTCGGCCAGGATGCCTTCAAAGACCTTGCCGTGATCATCGGGAACGCTAGCAAGCAAGCGTTGCTCGACGTTCAGGACCAGCAGGTGGCCAACACTAGCGTGCGGAAAATAATTCAGTACATGAATGGTTCGGCACAGGCGGTCGAGCTGCCTGAGCATCGCGTCGCTGACCGCCAGCGCGAAGAGGTTCCAGGGAGCGAGGGGCGCGTCGCCCGACCCGAGGATGCGCAATAGTCCGTGATGCCCGACGACCACGCCCCGCGCCACATCGACGATCGGCTGAAACGCGCTTGCGAGGCGGCAATTGAAGAATTGCGCAGCGACCTGACCATCGTCGCTGCGAAAGAGTGGACGGGCCGCCGCCGCGGAGCGGGGCAATTCAGCGACGTATTCCTCAACGAGGTTGCTCGACTTCGCGAGCGCAAACCGGTCGATGTGTTCCGCACCCATGCTTTTCCCGCTCGCTACTTGCCCACCTGATAGATCTGATCGAACACGCCGTTGTCCGCAAAGAACGGCTTCTGGACCTTTTGCCACCCACCGAAGACTTCGTCGATGGTGAACAGATTGACCTTCGGAAACAGCTTCGCATACTTCGCGGCAACCTTCGGCTCGATCGGCCGGTAGAAATTCTTGCCGGCGATGTCCTGGCCCTCTTCCGTATACAGGTACTCAAGGTATGCCTGCGCGACCTTGCGCGTGCCACGTTTGTCTACGACCTTGTCCACGACAGCAACCGGGGGCTGCGCCAGGATGCTGATCGAGGGCACTACGATTTCGACTTTTTCCGGCCCCAGTTCCTTCACGGCAAGAAACGCCTCGTTCTCCCACGCAAGCAGAACGTCTCCGATTCCCCGCTCGACGAAGGTCGTGGTCGAACCGCGCGCGCCCGAGTCGAGTACCGGTACATTCTTGTACAGCGCGGCCACGAACTCCTTTGCCTTCGCTTCGCTGCCATACTTCTTCTGGGCATAGGCCCACGCGGCGAGGAAGTTCCAGCGCGCACCACCCGAAGTTTTTGGATTGGGCGTGATCACCGCTATCCCGGGCTTCACCAGATCGTCCCAATCCTTGATGCCTTTCGGATTGCCCTTGCGCACGAGGAAGACGATCGTGGACGTGTAGGGCGCGCTGTTGTGCGGCAGGCGAGTCTGCCAATTCGCGGGCAGCAGTTTCCCCTTCTCGGCAATCTCGTCGATGTCGTAGGCGAGCGCGAGCGTAACCACGTCCGCCTCCAACCCATCTATGACCGCTCGGGCCTGCTTTCCGGAACCGCCGTGGGAGACCTTGACCGTAACTTGTTCGCCGGTCTTGCCTTTCCAGTACTTCGCAAAGGCGGCGTCAAAGTCCTGATAGAGCTCCCGGGTCGGATCATAGGACACGTTGAGGATGCTAATTTCAGCGGCGGCAGCGAGTGGCAACGCCAGGGCCGTAGCCAGTAGGAAGACATTCCTGAGCTTCATGCAATCTCCGTTTGAGTGATTCTCTGGAAGCGCGCGTGCATACCCGACCTGCTTCGCGCCAACCGACGCCACTATAGCGGAGAGCAAAAATGCTCAGAACGAATATAACGTCATTTCTTTATACTGAATTGTCGCGTTGCAGTGCTCGAGTCACGGCAACAAATGAACCCCAGGCATGCCAGCATCTTCGCCGCAGGGCAGCGGTGCACACGGACCAGCCCAGCGATAAGGACCTGCCAGGGGAGGTGGCCGCAGCCCCCGCTCAGGCGCGGCGTGTACGGGGGATGACCGAGGACTCGGACGACGGAGCCGCGACGGAGTCGACCGCGGAGGAACGGAATACCCCGCCCAGCATGATCAGAGCTGGACCGGTGATTCCCAAACTCGCGGTGCCATGTAGCTCGGATAGCGCGAGACGGAACTCGCGGGTTGACGCCAGCGATGCGTTTTCCACGATCCGCACCGGCGTGCCCGGAGACATGCCGCGATCGAGTAGGCAGCGCGCGATCGCGGGCGCCTGACCCACGCCCATGTAGAGAACGGCGGTGTCCGCGCCAACGACCGCGGGCGCCCAGTCGCTTTCCTCCTCCTCGTTGCCGACGCGGGGGGTGACGAAGGCGACGCTCCGGCTCAACCCGCGGCGCGTGAGCGATACACCGACATCGGCGCTCGCCGCGAACGCCGCGCTGATGCCCGGCACGATCTCGAACTCGATGCCCGCACGAGCGAGCGCATCGATTTCCTCCTGTGCCCGCCCGAACAGCATCGGATCGCCGCCCTTCAGTCGCACCACCAATTCATGCCGGTGCGCGGCCTCCACCAGATTGCGATTGATGAAGCGCTGATCCGTCGATACCTGACTGCACCGCTTGCCCACGGCAACCCTCTTCGCGCCCACCGCTAGCGCAACGGTCTCCGGGTGCACTAACGCATCGTAGAAGACAATCTCCGCCCGCTCGAGTAGACGCGCTGCGCGCAGTGTGAGCAGGTCAGGGGCGCCGGGACCGGCGCCGACTAGATAGACCTTTCCCGTCATGGGTTGTCCTCGATCATCCCGGCGGCTACCGTATTGTTGGTCGTCTCGTCGATGATGATGAAGCTCCCCGTCGCGCGGTTGCTGGCGTAAGCATCGATGAACAGTGGCTGCTGGGTCCGGATCGACACGCGCGCGATCTCGTTGAATCGAAGGCTCGTGGCCTGATGCCGCTCGAGCGTATTCACGTCTACCTTATGGGCAATCCCGGCGACCAGTGCCTTCACGGTCCGAGTCGTCTGCTTGATGAGATACTTGCGCGAGAGATCGAGGGGCTGCGCATCGAACCAGCAGATGTGTGCGTTGAACTCCTTAGTTATTCGCGGCGGGTCATCTGACTTCACGATCATGTCACCGCGGGATACGTCCAGCGGATCGTCCAGGGTGAGTTGGACCGACTGAGGTGCGATGGCGCGCGCAACGTCCCCATCGAGAGTAACGATCTGCGCGACGGTCGAGGTCATTCCGGACGGCAGCACGGTGACCTGGTCTCCCACCTGGATCGCCCCCGATTCCACGCGACCCGCGTAGCCCCTGTAATCATGGAATGCCGGGTCGTGCGGACGGCAAACCCACTGCACCGGGAAGCGGAAATCGCGCTCGTTGATATCGTGGGCGATCTCGATGCTCTCCAGGCATTCCATGAGCGCCGGGCCGTCGTACCATCCCAGGTTGTCGCCCCGCTCCACGACCATGTCCCCCAACAGAGCGGAGAGGGGAATATAGGTAATGTCCTTGAGCCCGAGCCTCTGGGCGAATACCGCGAACTCCGCCCGAATCGTGCTGAATACGTCCTGCGACCAGCCAACCAAGTCCATCTTGTTCACCGCCACCACAAGGTGCGGAATGCCGACCAGGCTTGCAAGAAAGGCGTGGCGTCGCGACTGGATGAGCACTCCCTTGCGCGCATCGATCAGGATGACGGCGAGGTTCGCGGTAGAAGCGCCGGTCACCATATTGCGGGTGTACTGCTCGTGCCCCGGCGTGTCGGCGATGATGAACTTGCGACGCGGCGTGGAGAAATAGCGGTACGCAACATCGATGGTGATGCCCTGCTCGCGCTCCGCCTGAAGTCCATCGGTCAGGAGCGACAAATCGACGCCGCTGGAGCCCCGCTTCTGGGTGGTCTTCTCGATCGCGTTGAGCTGATCCTCGAAGATCGCCTTCGAATCGTGCAGCAGCCGCCCGATCAGCGTGCTCTTGCCGTCGTCGACGCTGCCCGCCGTGATGAAGCGGAGCAACTCGGTCGCGCGGAAGGAGACATGTTCGATGGCGGACATCAGAAGTAACCCTCCTTCTTCCGCAGTTCCATCGATGCCTCGGAGGTTTGGTCGTCCATGCGCGTGGCGCCACGCTCGGTGATCCGGGTGACGGCAGTCTCGGCGATGATCTGCGGCAGCGTCGCCGCCGTGGACGCGACGGGGCAGGTGCAAGTGATATCGCCGACGGTGCGAAAGCGCACCGACACGCGCTCGACTGCTTCGCCCGATTTCGGTTGGGTGAGGTGCGTGACCGGCACCAGCTGACCGCCCCGGCGGATCACCTCACGCGGGTGTGCGTAATAAATGCTCGGGATCGCGAGACCTTCGCGGGCGATGTATTGCCAAACGTCGAGTTCGGTCCAGTTGCTGATCGGAAACACGCGCATGTTCTCGCCGGGGTGCACGCGGGTGTTGTACAGGCTCCAGAGCTCCGGACGCTGGTTCTTCGGGTCCCACTGTCCGAAATCGTCGCGGAACGAAAAGATACGCTCCTTCGCGCGCGCCTTCTCCTCGTCTCTGCGGGCGCCACCGATGCAGGCGTCAAATTTGAACTCGGCGATCGCGTCGAGAAGTGTCACCGACTGGTACGCATTGCGGCTTTCGTCCGGGCGCTTGAGCACCACGCGGCCCGTGCGCATCGAGTCCTCCACCGAACGCACGATAAGTCGCTCCCCGAGTTCTGCTGCGCGCCGGTCCCGAAACTCGACCACCTCGTCGAAGTTGTGGCCGGTATCTATATGCAGGAGCGGAAACGGAAAGCGCCCCGGCCGGAACGCCTTCTCGGCGAGGTGCAGGAGGCAGATGGAGTCTTTCCCCCCCGAGAACAGCAGTGCCGGATTGCGGCACTCTGCTGCGACTTCGCGCAGGATATGGATCGCTTCGCTTTCCAGCACGTCGAGATGACTGAGGGCGGAGGAAGCCCGCTGGAGTACGGGACCGGTCGCAGGACCCGACGCGACTGGAATGTCGACAGCCACCGCCGCCTTCATGAGGTCACCTTGTCGATCTCGGAGATCCCGGAGCGGGTCCCGCCGCGTTTGGCGGGATGGAGGCCGCACTCCTTCGTCTCGGGATTCTCCCACCACCAGCGCCCGGCGCGCTCGTCCTCGCCCACCGTGATGGCGCGGGTGCAAGGCGCGCAACCGATGCTTGCGTAACCCTGATCGTGGAGTGCGTTGTACGGCAGCCCGTTGTCGCGGATGTAGGACCACACGTCGTTGCGCGTCCAGTCGAACAGCGGATTGAACTTCTGCATCCCGTGTTCACGGTCGAACTCGCTGACCATGATGCCGGTGCGCGTCGGGCTCTGCTCGCGGCGCAAACCGGTGATCCATGCGCGCTTACCGGCAAGCGCGCGGCGCAGCGGACTCACCTTGCGAATGCCACAGCACGCCTTGCGCAGCTCGATGCTGTCGAAGAAGGCGTTGGGACCATGTGCGGCCAGATACGCCTCCAGCTCCGTCGCGTCAGGGTAGTAGATGCGGATCGGCAACTCGTAGCGATCGGCGAGCTCGCGCATCAGCGCGTGCGTCGCTTCCGGCAGGCGTCCGGTGTCGAGCGTGAAGATCTCGATCCCCCTGAATCGGCGCGCGATGAGATCCGTGAGGACCACGTCCTCGGCCCCGAAGCTGCTGGCGAATGCCGCGGGCGACAAGGCCTCCGCGACCTCGGCGAGCACCGCCTCGACAGCAAGGACTTTGTCGGCAAGGCTCATGTCGGTGTCCACAGTCTCATGCCGCCTGCGCGACCGCGGCTTTCTGCGCCGCGTGCGCCGACGCGTGCTTTGGCAGAGCACCGGTCAGGTCGAGCGTAGGCTCGCGATGGAGGCAATAATCCGCCGCCGCCAGCGTCCATTCGTCGAGGGGCTTGAACAGCGGCGCAACCGTTTTGTCCGTCAACGTCTCTTCCGGCTGCGCCAGCACGTTAGCAAACGTCTCAAGCTGCTCTGCGAGCGCCGCGCGCTCTGGCACACGCTGCGCGATCTCCGTCGCGAGGGAGAGCAGGTCGTCGTGCTTGCGACCGCCCGCGATCTGCGCGACCGCCTGCGCCACGCTGCGCGCAATCACCTCGGCACACTTCGCGGCCTCGGCATACTTGCGCTGGAAGAAGAGCGCGTCGCGATAGCCGCGCTCGTGGGCGGCCTCGAAGAAACTGGCGCCTGCGGTTACCTGACTCGCGCCCGCGCACTCGCCACCGCCGAGCTGCAGCACGCGGAAGGCTGCGGTGTCGCCGTGGTCACGTGCAAGATGCTCCACTTCGTGCGGCTCGACGCGGGTGAGATCCGCGAGCAGCTCGGCAAAGTAACCTTGGTCCTTGCGGCGCGTCCATGCGAAGAACGTCTCACCACCGACGCGCTCGGCACCAAAGGCCTCCTGGACCCGGGCGATGGCCGACTCCACGCGTTGGGTCGGTACCGAGGGTCCCTTGATCGCAAGGTGGCCACCGCCCATGCCGTTACCGCCGAAGTAGGTCTGGTAATGCGGAACCAGCTTGCCATGCAGGCGCTTGCCTTCGCCGTAGATGCCGATGTCGCCGGTCTCCGGCTGCGCGCAGCCATTGTGGCAGCCCGACGTGCGGATGCGCAGATCGTGCTCGCCGCCGCTGAGCTTGGGCGCCACGAGAGTGGACGACGTGATGCCAAGGCGGCAGGTGGAGGTACCGGGGCACGCCACCACGTTGTCACCCGCGCGCGGCACGTCCATGCCCAGCGCCTGAACCGCGAGCCGCACGGCGTGAAGCCGTTCGGCGGGTACGCTTGGCAGAATCAAATTCTGATCCTGGGTGGTGCGCATCTCGGGCAAACCGAACTCCTCGAGCAGCGACGCGAGGCCACGCAGACGTGCGACACTCAGATCGCCGAGGGGCACGGAAATTGGTAACACAACCCGAGCGAGCTGTTTCTGCGCATAGACTTGCCGCGGCGCACCCGGGCCGGGGGCGGTGACTTCCTCTCCCTTTCCCTCTTTCCACTCTCCCTTCGGATACGGGCGATCGGCGAGGCCGGCACGGGTGTGTGCGAGTTCTTCCCGGTATTTTTCGATGAAGCCTTCGGGACCGAAGCGGTCGACCAGGAACTTGATGCGCGCCTTCGCGCGCTTGACCCGATCGGAATAGCGATTGTGGAGCGCGACGATCGCCTCCATCACCATAAGCAACTCGCGCTCCTCGA
>JBEVOI010000339.1:0-15076 GCA_040507665.1 Burkholderiales bacterium | reverse complement strand
CCATCACTTCGCCGGCCAAAGGAATAGCCAAGAATGATGACGGCTTGCGCGTAGCGGAACAGTCTTCTAGCTTGGGCGTACGCAGGCTGAAGGTTGATGCCCTCGGGCTCAACCTGAGGCATCAGTTTTGGCGTCAGATGAGGAAGGCGAATTCCATAGACGACGGTTGCTTCCAGCAACTCTTCGTAATTCATGCGTTCAAACCGGAGAGCGTCAATTCGGCCGTGCATTTCCAGTACGTAGTGGCGATGGCCGCAGTAAGCTGAGGCGAGGCCGTCCAGGTTGAAATTGCATAAGGTCGCTGGGAAACCCACGACGTCAAACAGTGCGTATTGTGGCGGAACTACGCCATCTCTTGGCCTCCAAAGCGCTCGCTGAGCCAACAGATCTAGAGCACCGGGCGGCATGTGCGTCAGGAGAATCTTTCGAATGTCCTGTTCGTGTTCAGGAATGGTCCCAAACACACGCTCGAACAACTGGGAATGCGGTGCTGGTGCAGTCTCATAGACGCCGACAGAATGGAAATCGACCTCGATGATTCGTCGCATTTCTTGGGTAACTGGGATCAGCCCATACGACGCCCCAGCGCCAAGAATGTAGAAGGTTCGCGACTGGCACATTGCCCATAGTAGCCCCCGCAATAGCTTTCGCTGGCTCATCCACAGGGCGCCCAACTCAAAGTAGGGCCCCTAATAATGTCGCTTTACAAAGCGACAAAGGGCTGCATATATTCATAGTCATCAGCTTACGGCTTGCGATTCAGCGACTTGCTCCGAATTAGGGCACCCTAAATCGAAATTGTAAAGCCACCTTGCGGTGCCCATCCTACGACAGGACAGGTCGCCGCACCGATGTAGAATCAGCGCCCTTACGCGCTGCCGTTCTTGTACTGTCGCGTCTGAGGATGGAGGTCCCGTGACTAGGCGAGATTGAGCACGCTCGGCAGAGCGTACGTTCCACACCCGATGGTCGATTCATCTCCTCGAGACCGGCGCATTCCTCACCTCAATGCGCCCGCTCCCAGTTCGGTCCCACGCCGACCTCCGCCGGAATCGGCACTGCGAGCGTTGCTACGCCGCTCATGAGTCCCGGCAATTCCGCTCTCACCGTCTCCACTTCAGCGTCCGGCACCTCCAGCACCAGCTCGTCGTGCACCTGCATGATGAGCCGCGTGCTGAGTCGCTCGCGCTCGATCCAGCCCTGCACCGCGATCATCGCCAGCTTGATCAGGTCCGCGGCGGTGCCCTGCATGGGCGCGTTGATCGCCGCGCGTTCTGCCCCCTGACGCCGCGCCGGATTCCCGCTCTTGATCTCCGGCAGCCACAGGCGCCGTCCGAACAGCGTCTCCACGTAACCTCTGGATTTCGCCTCCGCGCGCGTGCGCTCCATGTACGCCGCGACGCTCGGGTAGCGGGCGAAGTAGCGTTCCATATACTGCTGCGCGGCGCTGCGCTGCAGCCCGAGCTGCGCTGCGAGCCCGAACGCCGACATGCCATAGATGAGACCGAAGTTGATCGCCTTGGCGTATCGTCGCTGCTCGGAGCTGACCGCGCCGGGATCGGCGCCGAAGACCTCCGCGGCGGTGGCCGCGTGAATGTCGCGCCTTTCCGCGAACGCCTTGAGCAGCCCTTCGTCGCCTGACAAGTGCGCCATGATTCGCAGCTCGATCTGCGAATAGTCCGCCGAAACGATCACGCTGCCCGCCGGCGCAATGAAGGCCTCGCGAATGCGCCGACCCTCGGCGGTGCGGATCGGGATGTTCTGCAGGTTCGGCTCGTTGGAAGAGAGCCGGCCCGTCACCGCGACCGCCTGCCCGTAGGTCGTGTGCACCCGACCCGTCTTCGGGTTCACCGCGCGCGGCAGCTTGTCGGTGTACGTGCTCTTCAGCTTGGAGAGCGCGCGGTAGTCGAGCAGCAGCTTTGGCAGCGGATAGTCCAGGGCGAGCTGCTGCAACACGTCCTCGTCGGTCGAGGGCGTCCCGCCGGGCGTCTTCTTCAGCACCGGCAGCTTCTGGTGCTCGAACAGGATCTCCTGAATCTGCTTCGGCGAGTTCAGGTTGAACGGCTGGCCGGCCGCGGAGTAGGCGTCAAGCTCGATCTGGCGCATGCGGCCGCCAAGGTCGCGGCTTTGGCGATCAAGCAGCGCGGCATCGATCAGGACGCCGTGACGTTCCATCGCGAAGAGCACCTGCAGCACCGGCATCTCGATGTCCTGGTAGACGCGATGGAGCTTCGCATCCTCGCGAATCGAGGCAAACATGGCACGGTGCAGTTGGAGCGTAACATCGGCGTCCTCCGCCGCGTACTCGGTCGCCCGATCCACCGCCACTTGCTCGAATCCGATGCGTGCATTGCCCTTGCCCGTAACCTCGTCGTAGGTGATCGTCTTCACGCCGAGATGCCGCTCGGCCAGGTTGTCCATGTCATGGGAGAGATGGCTCTCGATCACATAGGATTCGAGCAGCGTATCGTGGGCGATGCCGCGCACGCTGACACCATGGTTCGCGAACACATGGAGGTCGAACTTGAGGTTCTGGCCGACTTTCGGTTTCGCCGCGTTCGCGAGCCACGGCTGCAACATGGCGAGTGCACGTTGAACAGGCAGTTGATCGGGCGCCGCGGGCCCGCGGTGGCCGAACGGAATGTACGCGGCTTCGTGGGGCGAGACGGAAATGGAGATTCCAACCAGCTCCGCCTGCATCGGGTCGAGGCTGGTCGTCTCGGTGTCGATCGACGCGAGCTCCGCGGTCTCGAGCTTCGCGATCCAGGCGCGCAATGCGTCCTCGTCGAGGACGGTCTCGTACCTGCGCGGGCTGGCGGACGAGATGGCGGGCGGCCCAACCGTCGGTGTGGACGCATCGCCGCCGGCGGTTTCCAGCTCTCGCCGCCAGCTCTTGAAATCGAGCCGGTCGAAAAGCGTGGCCAGTTTTGCGTGGTCAGGCGGCAGCGGAGCGAGATCGTGCACGTTTTGCGAGAGGGGCACGTCGCACTTGATGGTGAGGAGCTCGCGCGCCTGCGGCAGCCAGTCGCGCACGCTACGCAGGTTCTCGCCGGCCAAACCGCCGATCTCGCCCGCGTGGGCGATCAGGTTGTCGAGGCTGCCGTACTCGGAGAGCCAACGGGCGGCGGTTTTCGGGCCCACCTTGTCGACGCCCGGGATGTTGTCGACGCTGTCGCCGACGAGCGCGAGGTAATCGGTGATGCGCTCCGGCGGTACGCCGAACTTCCCTCGCACCCCCGCGGGGTCGAGGTTCTCGTTGGACATCGTGTTCACGAGCGACACGCGCTCGTTCACGAGCTGAGCCATGTCCTTGTCGCCAGTGGAGACGACGGTGCGCATCCCCGCGCGCTCCGCCTGTTTCGCCAGCGTGCCGATGACGTCGTCCGCTTCCACACCGTCGACGATCAGCAACGGCCAGCCCGTCGCGCGGATGCACTCGAGCAGCGGCTCGATCTGCGCGGCGAGGTCGTCGGGCATCGCCGGCCGGTGCGCCTTGTACTCGGGATAGATGTCGTCGCGAAAGGTCTTGCCTTTTGCGTCGAATACGCAGGCGCTATACTCGGACGGAATGTCCTTGCGCAACCGCCGCAGCATGTTGAGGACGCCGTAGACGGCGCCCGTGGGTTCTCCCGCCTTGTTGCGCAGATCGGGAAGCGCGTGGAAGGCGCGGTAAAGGTACGAAGACCCGTCCACCAGAAGCAGCGTCTTCATCTTCTCCGATTCCCCCCACACCCCCGCCCCAGCGCGACCGCCCGGCGTGCTTCCTGCATGGCGCCGCGGGCACCACATCGAGAATGACACGACGGAGGATTGAGAATGAGCAGCAAGCAGAAGATTCCGAACCCGCTCGCCACCGAGATCACGGACAAGACGTGGTCGGCGCGGGAGTCGTGGCGGGTGTTCGAGATTATGGCAGAGTTCGTCGAGGCCACGGAACGCCTGTCACCGATCCGGCCGGCCGTGTCGGTCTTCGGCAGCGCCCGCACGCTGCCGGACCATCCGTATTATGTGCTGGCCGAGCAGATCTCGCGGCAGCTCTCCGATGCCGGTTTCAGCGTGATCTCGGGAGGCGGACCGGGCGTGATGGAAGCAGCGAACAAGGGCGCCTACTTCGGACGCTCGCCCTCGGTCGGGCTCAACATCCAGCTCCCCGACGAGCAGCACGCCAATCCGTTCCAGGATATCAGCCAGACCTTCCGCCACTTTTTCGCGCGCAAGGTGATGTTCGTGAAATTCGCGTCCGCCTATGTGGTGATGCCGGGTGGCTATGGCACCCTCGACGAGCTGATGGAAGCGCTCACGCTGGTGCAGACCGCCAAGACCCGGAAGATCCCCATCATCCTCGTGCACGAGCCGTTCTGGCGCGGGCTGCTCGACTGGTTTCGAGGCACGCTCATCAACGACGACATGATCGATCCTCAGGATCTCGATCTCATCCAGGTCATCGACGATCCGAAGCAGGTGGTCGACGCGATCTTCAGCCACTACGAGAAGCGCGGCTTCGAGCCTTCGGCGCGGGAGCGCGAAATCCAGCTCAATCTGTGACGTGGTACACTCCCGACCGTCTGCTTGGACTTTTCCCCCCATCCCCTCCGCACTCCGCCGATGCACCGCCTCCTCGCCATTTCACTGCTCCTCGTTTCGCTCGCGGCGCAGGCGCAGAATACACCGCCCGCGGGGCTGGAGCCCCTGCCCGAACCACCGCCTCCGCCGCCCGGGGTGTCCGACGAGGACGCAATGGAACCGGAGGTGACCATTCAGCAGCAGGGCGAGGACATTTACGAGGAATACCGGCTGAATGGCCAGCTCTACATGATCAGAGTGACACCCAGAAATGGCGTGCCGTATTACCTGATCGATCCTGCCGGCACCGGTAACTTCGCGCGTCAGGATGGTCACGGCGCCGACATCCGGCCGCCCATGTGGGTGATCAAGCGCTTCTAGGCGGCGCATCCGCATCGCCGTTCCCCGGCCATGTCGGTCTTCACCACGGTCACGCGCGAAGACCTCACCGCGTGGCTGAAGCGTTTCTCCATCGGCAGTCTCGTCGATTTGCAGGGCATCGCCGCGGGCATCGAGAACACCAACTACTTCGTCACCACGACCCACGGACGCTACGTGCTGACCCTGTTCGAGAAACTCAGCGCCGCCGACCTGCCGTACTACCTCAATCTCATGGCGCACCTGTCGAGCCACGGCATTCCCTGCCCGAGGCCGATCGCGAACCTCGATAACGCGCTGCTCGGGGAACTGAACGGCAAGCCCGCAAGTCTCGTGAGCTGCCTGCCGGGCAAGGACGTGAGCGAACCGTCGACAGCGCAGTGCGCGCAGGTAGGAGAGATGCTCGCCGACATGCACCTCGCCGGCATGAGCTACACCGCCACCATGGAGAATCATCGCGGTCCGTCGTGGTGGGCGGTCACCGCGCCTGCGGTGATGCCCTTCCTGCTCCCCGAAGACCGGGCGCTGCTGGCGGATGAGCTGCGCTTCCAGTCAAGGCACCGGCTGGAGGATCTTCCCCGCGGCGTGGTCCACGCGGATCTCTTTCGCGACAACGTGCTGTTCGACGGTGACGCGATCGGAGGCGTGATCGACTTCTACTTCGCTTGCAACGACGCTCTACTCTATGACGTCGCGATCACCGTGAACGACTGGTGCGTGACGGCAGACAATACCTTGGACGCGACGCGTGCGCGGGCGCTGCTCGACGGATATCGCGACCTGCGATCCCTCACCGCTGTCGAACGGGGTGCATGGCCGGTCATGCTGCGTGCAGGAGCGCTGCGCTTCTGGGTGTCGCGGCTGCAGGATTTCCACCTGCCGCGCCCGGGCGAGCTCACCCACGCCAAGGACCCCACGCAGTTTCGCCACCTGCTCGCGAACCACGTGCAGGCGGAAGCGGAGCTGCGCCGGCTCATCGCCTGAAACGGCCTGTCGGTGATGCGACACGGCGTGACGTTCGGCATGCGGCAAAGGAATAGATGGCAGTGCAGACACAGGTCGTGAGCGCGGCGAGCGGAATACGTTGGCTCGGGGACGGCTTCCGGCTATTCCGCCGGAGCCCGCTCAACTGGATGATGCTCGCGGCGGTGTGGCTGCTTCTTGCGCTCGCACTGGTGGCGATCCCTACGCTCGGCCAGCTGGTTCTGTATCTCGTCACCCCTGCGCTCGGCGGGGGACTCCTGCTCGGGTGCCGCGCGCTGGAGCGAGGCGAGCGCCTGGAGCTCGGCCACCTCATTGCCGGATTTCGGAGTCACGCGACGCCTCTCATCACGATCGGCGGCGTTTACCTTACCGGCAACGTGCTCGCGTTCGGCGCGTTCCTGGCGCTCGGTGGAAGCAGGATCATCGCGGCGGCGCTCCAACGCTCGTCCGATCCCGGTGCGCTTCCACCCGATGTGCCGACCGATCCGCTGCTCGCCATCTTCCTGCTGTTGCCGCTTTTCATGGCCGTGATCTTCGCGCCGGCGCTGGTCGTCTTCCGCGGCGCACCCGCCCTCGATGCGATGCGGGCGAGCTTCGTCGCTTGCTGGCAGAACCTGCTGCCGATCCTGATCTTCGCGGTCGCGTCGGCCGTGCTGGCGATGCTCGCCATGCTCCCCTACGGCCTGGGCGCGCTGATTTGGATTCCGGTGTATGCCGGCGCTGTTTATCGCGGCTACCAGGCCCTGTTCGGGCCTGATGCTACGAGGAGCGAAGAGCCCGCTCCGTAGCGGTCAAAGCCTCACTGCGCGGGTGTCAGTTTCGCGTATTCGAGCGCAAGCCATTTCACTCCTGCATTGCGGAAGTTCACCTGCACGCGCGCTTCCGAACCGCGCCCTTCCGCGCCGACGATGACACCGGGTCCGAACTTCGGGTGGTGGACGCTCTGGCCAATGCGCCAGCCAGTCGCCTCCACCGACTTTCTAAGCTGGAAGGGTGCGGCCTGCACCGACGCGCTCGCAAATCTCGATGCATACGCCGGCGCGTACTGCTCCTTTACGGCGAGCGCGCCGACGCGCTTCATCAATTCCGGCGGGATCTCCTGCAGAAAGCGCGAAGCGATGTTGTAACGCGTCTGACCATGGAGCATGCGGCTCTGGGCGAAGCTGAGATACAGCCGGCGGCGCGCTCGCGTGAGCGCGACATACATGAGGCGCCGCTCCTCCTCCAGTCCGTCGGCCTCCGTCAGCGAGTTCTCGTGGGGGAAGAGCCCTTCCTCCAGACCGCTGATGAACACCGCGTGAAATTCGAGACCCTTGGCCGAATGCACGGTCATGAGCTGCACGGCATCGGTTCCGGCGCCGGCCTGCCGTTCACCGGCTTCCAGCGCCGCGTGGTTCAGAAAGGCGACCAGCTCGCTCTCGGCCGCTGCGCTGTCCTGCACTTCCGGGTCCAGCCCCTCGCCGGCCGGCACAACACCGGCCCCGCGCTCCGAGACGAATGCAGCAGTGGCATTCACGAGTTCGCTGAGGTTCTCCAGCCGATCCGCGCTCTCCCGCTCGGTCTTGTAATGCGCCACAAGCCCGCTCGCCTCGACCACATGCTCGACCATCTCGGGAAGTGGCAGCCCTTCGGTCGCCGAGCGCATCTGCTCCACGAGCAGCACAAACCCTTCGATTCCCTTTCCGGACTGCACCGCGCGGGGTCCCTTCGCGCCGCGCTGGCAGGCGGCCTGCCACAGGCTTACGCCCGCGCCCTGGGCTGCCTCCTGCAATTGCTCCAGCGTGCGCACGCCGATTCCACGAGCGGGAAAGTTGATCACCCGCAACAGCGCGCCATCATCGTCGGGGTTTGCGACGAGCCGCAGGTAGGCGAGCGCGTGCTTCACTTCCTGGCGCTCGAAGAATCGTAGTCCACCGTAGACGCGATAGGGAACCGCCGCCGAAAACAGCGCATGCTCGAGCACCCGCGACTGCGCGTTGGAGCGGTAGAGCAGCGCGACGTGGGTGAGCGCGACGCCCTCGTTCCGCAGGGCCTTGATCTCGTCGACGATGAAGGCAGCCTCTTCCATGTCGGTCGGCGCCTCGTGGACCCGCAGCGGCTCCCCCGCGCCTTCGGAGGTCCAGAGATTCTTGCCGAGACGCGTCCGGTTCTGACGGATCAGAGCGTTCGCGGCATCGAGGATGTTGCCGTGGGAGCGATAGTTCTGCTCGAGCTTGATCACCTTGTCGACGCCGAAGTCACGCTCGAAATGCTGCATGTTCGCGGAATGGGCGCCGCGGAACGCGTAGATCGACTGGTCGTCGTCGCCAACCGCGAACACTGCGTTCACCGCACCCGCGAGCAGCCGCAGCCACTGGTACTGGAGCCGGTTCGTGTCCTGGAACTCGTCCACCAGGATGTGCTGGAAGCGGGAGCGGTAATGCTCGCACAGCGTTTCGTTCTGCGAGAGCAGCTCGAACGACCTCAGCAGCAGTTCCGCAAAGTCCACCACCCCCTCGCGGCGGCACAGGTCCTCGTAGGCGGAATAGAGCTCGAGGAGCTTGCGGCTGAAGTCGTCGGACGCTTCGACCGCTGGCGGCCGCAGCCCCTCCTCCTTATTCGCGTTGATGAAGTACTGGACCTGGCGCGGGGGGTACTTCTCGTCATTCACGCCAAGGGTCTTCAGCAACCGCTTGATGAGGGCGAGCTGATCCTGGCTGTCCATGATGGCGAACAACTGGGGCAGGCCCGCCGCGCCGTAGTGGGTACGCAGGAGACGATTGCACAAGCCGTGGAAGGTGCCGACCCACATGCCGCGCGTATTGATTGGCAGCATCGCCGAGATGCGGACTAGCATCTCCCGCGCGGCCTTGTTCGTGAACGTGACCGCAAGCAGACCGTGGGGGCTCGCCTGGCCGGTGGAGATGAGCCACGCGATGCGGGTCGTGAGCACGCGTGTCTTGCCGCTCCCCGCGCCGGCGAGAATGAGCGCCGAGCGGCGGGGCAGGGTAACCGCTTCGCGCTGCTGCGGATTGAGGCCTTCGAGGAACGGTGCGGACATGGCGGGGCGCTGTAGGGAACCCTGAATCAGGGGTTCCTTGCACAGCGCCCGGATTATACGGGACTGCGGCGCGGGACTCCCATCAACCCGTCACCGACCCGGAACGCCGTCGCTTCTCCATGAGATCGAGGATGAGCGGGGTGAGGATCAGTTGCATCGCGAGCGGTAACGTGCCTCCTGGGACCACGATGGAATTGGGGCGCGACATGAACGAGTCGTGAATCATGGTGAGGAGATACGGAAAGTCGATGCCATGGGGATCGCGGAAACGGATCACGACAAAGCTCTCCTCTGCGGTTGGGATATCGCGGGCGACGAAAGGATTGGAGGTATCCACGGTCGGCACCCGCTGGAAATTGATGTGAGTGCGTGAGAACTGCGGCACGATGTAGTACACGTAGTCGGGCATCCGGCGCAGGATGGTCTGGGTCACATCCTTCACCGAGTATCCGCGCTCCTTCATGTCCCGGTGCATCTTCTGGATCCACTCCAGATTCACGATGGGGACCACGCCGATCAACAGGTCTACCTGGGCCGCGACATCGCAGGTTTCGGTCTTGATGCCCCCGTGCAAGCCCTCGTAGAACAGGAGATCCGTTCCCTCAGGGAGCGACTCCCATTCGGTAAACGTACCCGGCGGCTGGCCGTAGGGCGCGGCCTCTTCGGCATTGTGCAGGTATCTGCGAAACTTGCCCGAGCCGGTCTGGCCGTATTGGCGGAACAAACCCTCCAGCTCGCCGAAGAGGTTCGCCTCCGGACCGAAGTGGCTGATGTCGCGGCCCTCAGCCTCAGCCTCATTGATCTTCTGACGCATCTCTTCACGGCAGAACCGGTGGAAGCTGTCGCCCTCGATCACACCGGCTTTGATGTGCTCGCGGCGGAAAATATGCTCGAACACCTTCTTGACCGAGGTGGTGCCGGCGCCTGAGGAGCCGGTGACGGCGACGATGGGGTGCTTGCGGGACATGTGCGCTCTCCCTGTCATTGATATCGTGAGGCCGCGTCGGGTCTGCTGGCGGCCCCCAGGCCGCGCGAGGCCCCAGCCGCAGTTCGATACTACAGGGAACGACCATAAACCGATGTCACGATTGCTTATCGTTGCGATCACAAATGTCTTATCGCGGATCGAGGGGCGTCAGGTAGCGGCGAAAGCGATCGGATCCCATTGGCCCGCCGGGGAAACCCGAGCCTCCTTGCGGGTATAATCGCGAGTTTTCGAGCGCGCTTGCAGCGTCTTTGCATGCAGGAAAAATACAACCACCGGATCGTGGAGCAAGAGGCCCAAGAGCACTGGGCCTCTACCGGCGCGTTCCGCGCCATCGAAAACAGCGCGCGCCCCAAGTATTACTGCCTTTCCATGTTCCCTTACCCGTCCGGGAAGCTGCACATGGGCCACGTTCGCAACTACACGATCGGCGACGTGCTCACGCGCTATCACCGGATGCGGGGCTTCAATGTGATGCAGCCGATGGGCTGGGATGCGTTTGGCCTGCCCGCCGAGAATGCGGCGATGGCGAACGGCGTCCCACCGGCAATGTGGACGGACGAGAACATCGCTTACATGAAGCAGCAACTCCAGGCGCTCGGGTTCGCGATCGACTGGGACCGCGAGCTGCGCACCTGCGAACCCGCGTACTACCGCTGGAATCAGTGGTTGTTCCTGCGGATGCTGGAGAAGGGGATCGCTTACCAGAGGACCGGCGTCGTGAATTGGGACCCCGTGGACCAGACCGTGCTCGCCAACGAGCAGGTCATCGACGGTCGCGGCTGGCGCACGGGTGCGATGGTCGAGAAGCGCGAGATTCCGATGTACTACCTGCGCATCACCGCATACGCCGACGAGCTGCTCGCAGAGCTCGACAGGTTGCCTGGCTGGCCCGAGCGCGTGCGGACGATGCAGGCGAACTGGATTGGTCGCAGCGAGGGCGTTGAGGTTGCATTCCCCTATGAGGACGGCAGCGGCGCGCTGAAGGTCTTCACGACGCGCGCAGACACGCTCATGGGCGCGACCTACTGCGCGGTGGCAGCCGAGCATCCGCTCGCGACCCGCGCGGCTGAAGGGAACCCGCAGCTCGCGGCATTCGTGGAGGCGTGCAAGCGCGGCAGCATCATGGAGGCCGATATCGCCACCATGGAAAAGAAGGGCATGCCGACCGGGCTGTTCGTCATTCATCCACTCTCGGGAGAGAAGCTGCCGGTATGGGTCGCGAACTACGTACTCATGGGCTATGGCGAGGGCGCGGTGATGGCGGTACCGGCCCACGACGAGCGCGATTTCGAGTTCGCGACCAGGTACGGCCTGCCGATTCGGATGGTGATCGCCTCCACGACCGGCGCTTACGAAACCGTCGCGGCACCCTGGATAGACGCCTATGCAGAATACGGTGTCACGGTGAACTCCGGTGCATTCTCCGGCCTCACGTTCGAGGCCGCGACAGACGCGATCGCAGCCGCCCTCGAGCAGAAAGCACTCGGACGCAAGCGCGTGCAATATCGGCTGCGCGATTGGGGCATCTCACGCCAGCGCTACTGGGGCACCCCGATCCCCCTCATCCATTGCACCGAGTGCGGCAACGTGCCCGTGCCCGACGACCAGCTTCCGGTACTGCTGCCGGAAGACTGCGTGCCCGACGGCTCCGGCAATCCCCTCGACAAGCGACCGGATTTCCTGGACGTGCCGTGCCCGCAATGCGCCAAGCCCGCGCGCCGCGAGACCGACACCATGGACACCTTCGTGGACTCGTCCTGGTACTTCCTGCGCTTCGCCTGTCCCGACGAAGACCGGGCGATGGTGGACGAGCGGGTGCGCTACTGGCTCCCCGTAGACCAGTATATCGGCGGCATCGAGCATGCGATCCTGCATCTGCTCTACTCGCGTTTCTGGACCAAGGTGATGCGCGACCTCGGGCTGATCGGCCTCGACGAACCGTTCGCGAACCTGCTTACCCAGGGCATGGTGCTCAACCACATCTTCTCCCGGCGCAACGAGAAGGGCGGTATTTCGTATCTCACGCCAGAGGAGGTCGTGGTCCAGCATGATGCCGCCGGACGCGTGACCGGCGCGACTTCGAAAATCGACCAGCAGCCGGTGGACTACGGTGGCATCGGTACGATGTCGAAATCGAAGCAGAACGGCGTTGATCCCCAAGGTCTGATCGAAGAGTACGGCGCCGACACGGCGCGGTTCTTCATGATCTTCACAAGTCCTCCGGAGCAAACGCTGGAGTGGAACGATGCGGGCGTTGAGGGCGCGTCCCGATTCCTGCGCCGCCTGTGGAGCTTTGTCTATGCGCGCAAGACGACCATCGACCTCGGCCTCGATCTCCGCCGAATGGGCACGACGGCCAGGCGCGACTGGAGCACCGCCCCACTCGAGCACACCGGCGCGCGGCGTGAAATCCATCTGAACCTCAAACAGGCTGCTTTCGATATGGAAAGGCACCAGTTCAACACGGTGGCCTCCGCGTGCATGAAGATCCTGAACACGCTGGAGCGGATTTCGCGGCCGGTGCACACCGGAGAACTGGAGTTGCGCGGAACGACCACCTATCTGGAGGTCGTGACGGAAGGCACGGAGATTCTGCTGAGCTTGCTTGCTCCGATCACTCCCCATATCGCGCACGCGCTGTGGCGCGCAGTCGGGTTCGCGGGAGACATCGTCGATGCGCCGTGGCCGGAGGTCGACGAGTCTGCCCTCGCGCAGGAGGAGGTCGAGCTCGTGTTGCAGGTAAACGGAAAGCTCCGGGGGAATATCCGAGTCGCAAAGGATGCTGACCGTGCCGCCATCGAGAAGACTGCGCTCGACGACCCAGGCGCCCGGCGCTTCATCGACGGCCAGACGATCAAGCGGGTGGTGATCGTACCCGGACGGCTTGTCAACGTCGTCATCTGATGGGCGGGGAGAGAGCGAGGGTAGCAGCGTGAAGCGCAAGATCCACGAAGAAAGACTACGCGAAATTCGCGCCGCGATAGCCCTCCTGCTGGTTTTCACGCTCGCCGCCTGCGGTTTCCATCTGCGCGGGACGGCGAGCCTGCCACACGAAACGATCTACGTTTCGGGCCCCGCGTATTCGGCGTTCGCAAACGACCTGAAGCGAGCGATTCGCGCCGGCACCCACACCCGCATCGTCGACAACGCGAAAGAGGCGGATGCGACCTTGTTCATCCTAAACGAGACCCGGGTGAAGTCCATCCTCTCGCTGACCAGCCAAGGCACGGTGCGGGAGTTCCAGCTGCGTTATGTCATCTCCTACCGGCTTGCGGACAAGGCGGCGCAGGAGATCGTGCCGCCGAGCGAGATCTCGCTGGTGCGCTCCTACATCTTCACCGACCAGCAGGTGCTCGCGGCGGAATCCGAAGAAGCGGTGCTCTATCGTGACATGCAGCAGGACGCGGTCCAGCAGCTCCTGCGGCGGCTGAGTGCGCCGGCCGAGCGGGCACGCGCACAACCCGCGTCCTGATCCCTTTCCAAGCCGGTCTGTCAACCATGAGCGCTCCCGGCTCGGTCGGCCTCGTCGCACCGAAAACTACCCACTTCGAGGATTCCTTGCAGCTCGCGAGCGGTGCCGTGATCGATCACTACGATCTGGTCTACGAGACCTACGGCTCGCTCAACGCAGCCCGCTCCAACGCAGTGCTCGTGTGTCATGCGCTGTCTGGCAACCATCATGTCGCGGGTTACTATGAAGACGAGGAGCGGTCGGTCGGGTGGTGGGACAACATGATCGGGCCGGGGAAACCCATCGACACCAACCGTCTTTTCGTTATCGGGGTAAATAACCTCGGCGGCTGCCACGGCTCGACGGGTCCATGCACGGTGAACCCGAGGACAGGCAAGCGGTATGGGGCGAGCTTCCCAGTGGTAACCGTGAAGGACTGGGTCGAGACCCAGGAGCGACTCGCGAATCGGCTCGGCATCGAACGCTTCGCCGCGATTATGGGTGGCAGCCTTGGCGGCATGCAGGCGCTTGAGTGGGCAATCTCGAAGCCGGAGCGGGTGCGCAATGCGATCGTGATTGCCGCCGCGCCGAAGCTCACGGCCCAGAACATCGCCTTCAACGACGTTGCCCGTCAGGCGATTCTGACCGATCCGGATTTCCACGGCGGCGACTTCTATGCCCACGGCGTCGTGCCGAGGCGCGGCCTGCGGCTCGCGCGCATGCTCGGGCACATCACTTATCTATCCGACGATTCGATGGCCGAGAAATTCGGGCGCGATCTGCGCCCCGGCGGTTACAAATTCGGTTTCGACGTCGAGTTCGAAATCGAATCCTACCTGCGCTACCAGGGAGACAAGTTCGCTGACCAGTTCGACGCGAATACCTACCTGCTGATGACGAAGGCGCTCGACTACTTCGATCCGGCGAACGCCACCTCCGGCGACCTCGCCAAAGCGCTCGCGCCAGCGCGGTCTGCCTTCCTGGTCCTGTCGTTCACATCCGACTGGCGATTCTCGCCCGAGCGTTCGGTCGAGATCGTGAAGGCGCTGCTGGACAACAATCTGCCCGTGACCTACGCCGAACTCGGCTCCGTTCACGGCCACGACTCGTTCCTTATGGACGACGGGCACTACTTCCGGCTCATGCGCGACTACATGAACACCATCGACATCGGGTGAGCAATGCTGCAGACCGCTTCGTTCTCGGCCCCCACCGGCCGCCCCGACTTCGCATACATTGCACGCTGGGTGAAGCCCGGCGCGAAGGTGCTCGACCTCGGCTGCGGCGACGGGTCGCTCCTGCGCCATCTGAAAGAGGCGCGGGGTGCGCGGGGCTACGGCGTGGAGATCGATTTCGAGAGCCTGCTGGCGTGCGTGAAAAACGGGGTGAGCGTTGTTCAGAACGACCTCGAGATCGGTCTGTCGATGTTCGAGTCGAGTTCCTTCGACTGCGTAATCCTGTCCCAGACCCTCCAAGCCATGAAGCACACGGAGAATATCGTGCGCGAGATGCTGCGCGTCGGCCGCGAGGGCATCGTGAGCTTTCCCAACTTCGGCTATTGGCGGCACCGTCTGCAGGTGGTCCTGGGGCACATGCCGGTCTCGGGTGGGCTGCCCTATCAGTGGTACGACACGCCGAACGTCCATCTGTGCACGATCGGTGACTTCGACCA
>JBEVOI010000166.1:0-2786 GCA_040507665.1 Burkholderiales bacterium | reverse complement strand
GGTGTGCCCTTGGAGAAGATCTTCGTAGAGTTTTCATCCGGCACAACCGACGTGATGGAATTTCAATTCCGCGCCCGCGGCGACCAAGAACAGGTGTACGCGCAAGCACTCCAGGCGGTCACCGACAAGCTATTTCTGCCTCGTCTCTCACGTCAGAGATCGGCGCTCGAGAACGGTAGCGGCTATTGCGCGGAACGAGGAGGCCTTGCCGAAGGTCGCCCACCACGGCGTCGTACCCGTTGGCCAGAGGATCTCTCGCCGCAAGCGCTCCGCTTGGCTCCGCTTGGCAGTCTAGCAAGTTCGTGCATGCCAGCGTGACCGATCCACCCAGTCCTTGAAGTCCTCTGCCGGTATCGGCATGCTGATGCAGTATCCCTGGGCCACGTCGCAACCGAGCGTGGCCAGGCGAGTCCAGGTTTCCTCGTTCTCCACGCCTTCGGCTACCACCTGGAGGCCCAGGTTGTGCGCCAACTCTATGGTGGAGCGGACGATGACCGCGGAGTCCTCCTTGGCGGTCATCTTGCCGACGAAGGACTGGTCGATCTTGATCGAGTCCACCGGCAGTTTCTGCAGGTAGGCAAGCGAGGAGTAGCCGGTGCCGAAGTCGTCGATGAAGAGTTCCACGCCTAGATCCTTCAGCCGGGCGAGCGTGACCAAGGCGCCCACCGGGTCCTCCATTAGCGTGCTCTCGGTCAGCTCGAACTGAATCCAGTCCGGCTGCGCGCCCCAGGTCGCGAACGAGGAGCCGATCCGGTCCAGTAGCCTGGGGTCGCGCAGATCGTGCGCGGAGAGGTTGATCGCGAGCGGCTGCGCGAGCCCCGCCTCGCGCCAGGCATAGCTCTGCCCGAGAGCCGCGTCCAGTATCCAGTAGGTGAGCGGCGTGATCTGCCCGGTATTCTCGGCGAGCTTGATGAACGCGGCGGGATTGAGCAGGCCATGCTGCGGATGCTGCCAACGTACCAGCGCCTCTGCCCCGCACACGCGCCGCGAGGAGATATGCACCTTCGGTTGACAATACAGCAGCAGCTCGTTGCTCTCGACGGCGTGGCGCAGGTCGCCCATCAGCGCGAGCCGGCGGGCGCTCTCCGCATCCAGGGTACCGGTGTAGACGGCGATCCCGCTGCCCGAATGTTCCGCCTGGTAGAGCGCCACGCTGGCGCGCCGCATCAGTGCAGTCGGATCGGTGCCGTGGCCGGGAAACAGCGCGATGCCTATGGCTGCCCGCGAATCCAGCATCAGCCCAGACAACTCCACCGGCTCGTACAGCGTGACCAGGATCTTCCGCGCCATGCGCGTAGCGAATTCCGCGTCCCTCTTCGGCAGCAGGATGGCGAACTCGTCTTCCCCGGTGCGGGCAACCGTGCCGGTTTCCCCTGCCGCCTTTGCCAGACGGGATGCGGTCTCCTGCAGAAATTTGTCGCCTTCCAGGTGACCGAGAGTCTCGTTGATCTCCCGGAAGCGGGACACTCTCACGTGCAGAAGGGCGAGCGGACGGCGCTGCTGCTTCATCTCAGCAATGCCCTGTTCCAGGCGCTCGCGCAACTGGGTACGGTTGGGCAGCCCGGTCAGCGAATCGAAATAGGCTAGGCGCTTGATCGTCTCTTCCGCCTCCTTGTTCCTCAATCGCAGGCGTAGGCTTTCGATGCCATAGGCGAGGTCCTCCGCGGTCTGCCCGAGTAGGCCGACCTCGTCCCCGTCGAACGCATCCGGTTCCGGCGCATAGATGCACAGGACACCGATCATGTCGCCCTCGACCTTCAGCGGCAGCCCGATCACCGAGCGATAGCCGCGCTCGATCGCGAGTTCGCGGAACGGCGCGAAGTTCGGATCGGCAAGAACGTTGCGGATGATGGCGGGTTTGCCGGTGAGGATCGCGGTACCCGCAACGCCGCGACCGCGCGCCGAGTCCGCATCCCACGAGGGGGCGGCCTGCTCCCAAAAGCCGGTCTCGAAACCGGCATACGCGACCAGGGGGATGCTCTTCGCCGCGTCGTGCGCTTTGTAGGCTACGCAGGCCATGATATAGCCTGCCTCCTCGACCGCCACCCGGCAGATCTCGTTGAGCAGGGTCTTCTCGTTGCTCGCGCGCAGCAGTGCGTGGTTGGTGGCGCTCAGCGTTCGCAGGGCCCGCTTGAGCCGCTGGAAATCACCCGCGGAAGAATTGATAGGGTCGTCGTTAGCTGGCATGTCATCACCTATCCGATTCCCGGCGCGCGCCTCGAACGCTGCGGCGCCAACTGCTGCCGTGCAGAGAGGAGATGGCCGCAATCGGCTGCAGAAGGCAGACAGCAGGACGGCGGGTTTACCATCCCATCTCACAGTTTTGTCGCCTGAGGAGCCTGCCGGGCCGTCCGGCGGCGGGCCTGCCTCCGGGTGCATGTACCCGGATCGACTTACCCTCAATTCACACAGTATAGGCGCGCCTCCTCCAGCCCGATTGGAACGCCCTCCATCATTGTTTAGGCGACAACAAGAACCGCTGCGACCGGCCTACCTCCTCGCCCGCACTTGATGCACTTCACCGCTACATAATTTCGCGGTGCTCTGCTGCGTGCGGTCGACCATGCCTAACCATGTCCGCAAACGAGAAAATTAGCCGGCCGATCGTATGCCCGGTTTTGGCCGAACTGTGACTTCTGGGAACGACGCAGTCCGTTAAGGTTTGTCTGACGCCTGCCCGCAAGCGCAGGCGTGCGAGGACGTGATGACGCCGCGCGGGCAGGCGTTGGACAAGCCTCGAGGGAGGAAACCGCGGCATGCCCCGGTATGGTCCGGGGATGCCTGAG
>JBEVOI010000154.1:0-5596 GCA_040507665.1 Burkholderiales bacterium | reverse complement strand
AAGACCCGGCACCGGCAGTCCAACCTGTGCGTCGCGCCTGATGTGGAATTGGCGCGAAAAGTGACAGCGCGGTTGGCGTCGCGCGCCCCTCCTCGACAACGGATTCCCGAATCGACGGCCGCTGATCTCTTCTCCGAAGCCCTTATAATCGCGGCTTTGCATCGGACTTCCCCATGGCTCACCGCCTCTCCAGGATCGTGACCCGCACCGGCGACGACGGCACGACCGGTCTCGGTGACGGCTCGCGCCTTCCGAAGACTGCCCCCCGCGTGGAAACGCTCGGCGACGTGGACGAGCTGAACAGCGGCCTCGGCGTCCTGCTCGCCGAGGCGCTGCCGCCAGAGGTTCGCGCCTGCCTCTTCGACGTTCAGCACGATCTGTTCGATCTGGGAGGCGAGCTGGCGTTGCCGGGATTCACGCTGATCACCGATGCGCATCTCGCCCGCATCGACGACGCCGTCGAGGCATTCAATCAGGGCCTGCCGCCGCTCAAGGAATTCGTGCTTCCGGGCGGCAGCCGCGCCGCGAGCCTCACCCATGTCGCGCGCACCGTGTGCCGGAGGGCCGAGCGCCGCGTCGTTGCGCTGAGCGCGCACGAGAGCGTGTCGCCGCTCATCCAGCGCTATCTGAACCGTCTCTCCGATCTGCTTTTCATCCTTGCCCGGGTCATCAATCGGGCAGAAGGAGTCCCTGACGTGCTCTGGCAGCAGGGCAAAAACCGCGGCGGCGTTGCCGACTGATCCTCCCCCGTGGACGACCTCCTCGACCCTACCGTGCTTTCGGGCCTTCTGGCCCGGAGCGCGCTCAAGGACCAGCAGGCCTTCGCGGAGTTGTACCGGCGCACCAGCTCGAAACTGCTGGGCGTTGCGCTGCGTATATTGCGGAGGCAGGACTGGGCTGAGGACGTACTGCAGGAGAGCTTCGTCAACATTTGGCACCACGCGCAGGACTACACGCAGGCCAGGAGCGCACCGATGACCTGGATGACGAGCATCGTGCGCAACCGATCGCTGGATTGGCTACGGCGCCCGCGCGAGGAAACGCCCGACGATTTCGAGCTGATGCTCGATTACACCTCTGACGACAGACCCGGCCCGCTGGAGCGACTCACCGACAGTGCCGATGCGAAGCGCGTCGCCCGTTGCCTCGAGCAACTGGAGGCGAGCCAGCGCCAGACCATCGCCCTCGCGTTCTACCACGGCCTTACACACTCGGAGCTCGCCGAGCACCTCAAGGCGCCGCTCGGAACGGTGAAGACCTGGGTGCGACGCGGATTGGAGCAATTGAAGAGCTGCCTCGGCACGATCGAACCCGGAAGGCGGTGACGGCGAAGACAATGAGATATCAGAACCCGGAACTGCGCGACAAGCTGGCGGCCGAGTATGTGCTCGGCACGCTGCACGGGCTTGCTCGCGCGCGTTTCCGGCGCTTGCTGCGATACGACCCGGCGCTGCGGCGCACAGTCGAGGACTGGGAAGCGCGGTTCCTCCCGATGGCGCTTGCGACACCCGACGTCGTGCCGCCGGAGCGAGTCTGGGAGAAGATCCGCGCGCGTATCGAAGGACCGTGGCGGGAACCCGCGCGGCAGGGCCTCTGGCAAAGCCTCTCGCTGTGGCGTGGAGTCGCCGCTCTGGCATCGGTAGCGGCCCTCGCGCTCGCCATCCTGCTTGTGCAGGGGCCGAAGACCGAGCCGCCGATGATGATCGTCGTGATGAACGACAAGGAGGCACAACCGAGGATTGCCGTGTCCTGGTTGCCCGAGGAGCGGGGCAAGCGGATGCTGCGCGTCAGAGTCATGGGCCATCAGAAAATGGAGCCCGGCACGGCGTGGGAGTTGTGGTGCCTGCCGGGAGGCGACAAGCCGCCGCTGTCGATGGGGCTCATCACCGCCGACGGGGAGCAGGTGCTCGAGGTTCCGCGGAACCTGTGGCCGGTGCTCGATCGCGCGGACGGCCTCGCCATGAGCGTCGAGCCCAAGGGCGGCTCTCCAACGGGCCTGCCCACTGGTCCCGTCCTCTATCACGGAGCGCGCGTGACGCTCTAGCGCGCCCGGGAAAGCTTCTCGCAGACATCCGCCACGCCTGCGGCAAGTCGCGGCGAAGCGCGCTCCACCCGCGTTGCGTCGATTACGTAGACCCTGTCGCGGGCGACCGCACGCAGCGCGGGCAACCGCGCCCACCGTCCGATCCCGTTCTGCGGTCCATCGCCGATCAGGATGACATCGGGATCGGCAGCGATCACGCTCTCCAGCGACACTTCCGGCGCGAGCGGCTTCAGGTTCCCGAACACGTTGCGCCCACCGCAGAAGCGGATCACGTCGTCGATGATATGCGTTCCGCCGATGGTCACGAGCGGCCGCTCCCATACCTGGTAAAGGACGGTCACCTCGGCTGCGCCGGCGTAACGACTCCGCAGCCTCGCAACCTCGGCCTCGAAATGCCTGGCGGACGCCTCTGCCGCCGCGCTCGTCCCTGCCGCGCGCCCGATCATCCGCGTGATGCGCGGCACGTCTGCGATCCGCTGCGGCTCGGTCGCGATCACGGGGATACCCAGCTTCTCGATCCGCTCGAGGTCAGCAGGCCGGTTGCCGCTCTTCCACGCGAGCACCAGATCCGGCTTCAACCTGAGAATCTCTTCGAGATCGACAGCGGCAGCGCTCGCCACGATAGGAAGGCGTTTTGCCTCGGGCGGATAGTCGCTGAAATCCGACACGCCGATGACGGCTGATCCGCCGCCGGCTGCGAACGCAAGCTCGGTGAGGTTTGGCGCGAGGGTGACGATGCGATGCGCTGGACGGTCGAGCCGCACGACGACACCTCGGTCGTCGGTGAGCGTAATCGGAGCCGCCAGGAGTCGAGTCGCTGCAATCAGCAGCAAGGGCAAGAGGGCGCGAGCCAGTCGTGGCGAAGCGCGACCGGACGGAACGGACACGGGCAGGGAGAAAACTAGATCTTGCCGCCGCGGGGAAGCAGCGCAAGCAGCTTGGAGCTGGTGCGGCGAAGCCGCTGCGAAAGGAGTGTGACCAGGTTGATGAGGATCTTGGAGCCGATTGCCGGCCGCTCGATGATGATGCGCGCCATCTCGTCACGCGTGAGCACTGCGATGGTCGTGGGCTCGATGGCGAGACAGGTCGCAAAGCGGGGCTCGCCGTCGATCATGGACATCTCCCCGAGGGTCATGCCGGGGCCTGCAGTCGCCATGAGTTGAGTACCGCCGTCGTCGGCCTGCTTGAGCACATCCACCCGGCCGGACAACACGAGCACCATGTAGTCGCCGCTGCCGCCTTCCTGGATCACCGGCATCCCGGGCGCCGCGCGAAGGATATGCATGAAACCGGCGAGCATGCCGACTTCGTCGCGGCCGAAGTCGTGGAAGAAGCGCGACGACTCGGCCAGATCGAGAAATTGCTCCCACGCCGTGGTGCCGTCGCCGAGGTATTCGAGACTCGCGAGCGCTCCCTGGGTCGGCGCGCGGGACGCCGTCATGTCTTGGGCGCCTTGTCGCTCGCCTCCATGACCTCGAGCAGCTTCGCGCTCGCCTGCCGCAGCCTTTGGTTCAAGAGGATAACGAGGTGAAGCATGATCTTGGACGCGAGCACGGGCTGCTTCTCGATGATCTCCCGGAACCCGGTCCGATCCAGCATCGCGAAGGTGGTGTCCTGGGCGGCGACACACGTCGCGAACCGCGGCTCGCCGTCGATCATGGACATCTCGCCAAGGGTCTTGCCCTGCCCGACGGAAGCGACCAGCTTCGGGCTCGTGCTGGCGTACTGCTTGTACACGTCCACCTGCCCGTTCAGCACGAGGACCATGAAGCTGCCTTCGTCTCCCTCGAAGATGAAGGGTTCGCCAGTGCGGACGCGGAAGACGTCGAGGAAGCCGGACAGCAGACCCGCCTCCTGAGGCGAGAGCTCGCTGAAGACACGTGCGCTGCGCACTGCGCCGTTGATCTGATCGGCAAACGACAGGCCGCTCCCGAGGTGGTCCAGACCCTCGATGTAGCGACCGCCGACGCGGTAACCCATTTCCCCTGCTCCTGAAGGGCCCGCAGCGTCGCGGGCGGACTTACATGGTACTCGGCGGAAATTTCTGCGCAATCATGACGTCAACGGCCGGGAGCAAGAGCAGCTCGGCGGCCGGTCAGGCGGTTTCGCGAAACCCCTGCGCCACCGCGACGCGACGGAGGTAGGCATCGCGCGCGATCTGCACGTCCTGCAGAAAGTGCGGCAACTCCTTCATAAGCAGCGCTTGCGGCCCATCCACCAGCGCCTTCGCCGGATTCGGGTGAAAGTCTACAAGAATCATGTTCGCCCCGGCGAGCACGCCCTGGGCGGTGACGTGGAAGACATCGAGCAGGCCGTCAGGCGCCTGGGCCCGGGAGCCGACCGAGTGCGAGGGGTCGATGCACACGGGCATGCGCGTCAGACGCCGCACCACCGGCACGTGGGAGAAGTCGACGAAGTTGCGGTGCGGGTCGCCCATGTTGGTCTTCATGCCGCGCAGGCCGAACACGACCCGGCGATTGCCTTCGCTCGCGAGGTACTCGGCGGCGTTGAGGGACTCGTCGAGGGTGATGCCGAAGCCGCGCTTCAGAAGCACCGGGAAATCCTTCTGGCGGCCTGTGATCTTCAGCAGCTCGAAGTTCTGGGTGTTGCGGGTGCCGATCTGGAGCATGACGCCGGTGGGGTTGCCCGTCTGATCGAGCGCCGCGCGGATCTCGTCGATGTGGGACTCGTGGGTCACCTCCATCGCGATCACCTTGATGCCGTACTTCCCGGCCAGCTCGAACACATACGGAAGGCACTTCTTCCCGTGGCCTTGAAATGCGTAGGGACTGGTGCGGGGCTTGTACGCGCCCATGCGCGTGCAAACCTGTCCCTCCTCCCTGAGCGCCTTCATCATCAGCTCGACGTGCCCGGGTGTGTCGACGGCGCACAGGCCGGCGAAGACGTGCAGTGTGTCCTGGCCGAAGCGCACGCCGTTGTAGTCGAAGTGAGTGGGCCGCGTCTCGTCCTTGTGCCGGCCAAGAACGCGGTACTCCTCCGAGATCCGCACCACCCGCTCGACGCAGGGTAGCGAGCGCATCTCGTCCAGATTGAGCGAGGTCGTGCTGCCGATGAGATAAACCTCGAACAGGCCGCGCTCGGTGCCCTGCTCGTGGTGCACCCGTGCCGTGATGTTGGGTAACTTTGCGAGTCGATCCATGAGCGACTGGTATTCTGCGCTCTTCGGATCGGTGTTTTCTTCGAGAATGAGGATCATGGTGAAGCCAAGCGCTTCCGGAGGGCGGCTCGGAACGCGCGGCGCAATGAAAAGCGCGCATTCTAGCGGATTCGCGAGGGGGAGTCATGGACGGCGCTGCTCCGCCATCCACGTCAAGCAGCAGATGCGCGCCGCGGCCCGCCGACCAGCCTTCTGAAGCAAAGGCTATAGCGAACTGATCGCGTTGGGACGACCCATCCCACCCTTTTCGGCTGGATCAAACAATCGGACGTCCCCGCACGGATTCAGTTAGGCCCGCGTGCGGTGGGCTGGAAGTTGTCGGAAGTTTCGGCTTGGGTAGAGTCGCGGAAGGTCTAAGGGGCTGTTAGCCCGTA
>JBEVOI010000335.1:0-13465 GCA_040507665.1 Burkholderiales bacterium | reverse complement strand
GGATGCGCCGCCGGCGTGTTACGCGGACATCGACCACGCACACTGCCTGTTCATCGCAGGGTCGAACACGGCCTTCGCCCATCCCATTCTCTACCGGCGCATCGAGGCGGCACGGCAGAAGAATCCGCGACTGAAGACCATCGTCGTCGATCCGCGTCGCACGGACACGGCGCGCGAAGCCGATCTGCATCTGGCGATTCTGCCGGGCACCGACGTGGCTCTCTACAACAGCATGCTCCACGTGTTGCTCTGGGAAGGTCTGTGCGACGCAGCGTATATCGAGGCGCACACGGAGGGCTTCGAGGCGCTGAAGGAATCGGTACGCGAATACACGCCCGCAGCGGTGGCGGAGACATGCGGCGTGCCCGCCAGCCAGATCATCGAGGCCGCGAAATGGTTCGGCAAGTCCGAGGCCACGCTGTCCCTCTACTGTCAGGGACTCAACCAGTCGAGCAACGGCACGCAGAACAACGCGGCGCTGATCAATCTGCACCTCGCTACACGCCAGATCGGTCGACCTGGTGCCGGCCCGTTCTCGCTGACGGGTCAGCCCAACGCCATGGGCGGGCGCGAAGTCGGCGGACTGGCCAACCTGCTGTCGGCGCATCGTGATCTGGCGAATCCCTTGCACCGCGCGGAAGTCGCCAGCTTGTGGGGTGTGCCCGATGTGCCAGCCACTCCCGGCAAGACCGCCGTGGAACTGTTCGAAGCGGTACGCAAGGGAGAGATCAAGGCAGTCTGGATCGCCTGTACCAACCCGGCGCAGTCCCTGCCGGACGTGAGCGTCGTGCACGAGGCTTTGCGAAACGCCGAGCTCGTGGTCGTGCAGGAAGCGTTTACAAACACCGACACCGTTCCCTATGCCGACGTCCTCCTACCCGCCAGCACGTGGGGCGAGAAGGAAGGTGTCGTCACCAACTCCGAGCGTTGCATCACCCGCGTGCGGCGCGCGGTGCCACCGCCGGGCGAGGCGCGCGCTGACTGGGAGATCGCCCGCGACTTCGCGTTGCGGCTGGGCGCGAAGCTCGACCATCCGCATGCGGCGATGATGTTCTCCTATGCCAGCGTGGAGGAGGTATTCAACGAGCACCGCGAATCCACCCGCGGGCGCGACCTCGACATCACCGGCTTGTCCTATGCGCTGCTCGAAACCCGCGGCCCGCAGCAGTGGCCTTTCCCGGAAGGCGCGAGAGTCGGCAAGGCGCGGCTGTACGAAGACGGAATCTTCCCAACAGCCTCCGGACGCGCCCGTTTCGTCAACGCCAAATACAAAGCCACCGCCGAGAAGACGGACGCACGCTATCCGCTGCATTTCAACACCGGACGACTGCGCGACCAGTGGCACGGCATGAGTCGCACCGGCCGCGTCGCGCGCCTGTTCAACCATGCCGAAGAGCCCGTCCTCGCGCTGAACCAGCAGGACATGGACCGCCGTCACCTCGCGAACGGCGACATCGCGCGCGTGAAAAGCCGGCGCGGCGAAACGGTAGTGCGCGTGGCGGCCTCCGAGGAGATGCGCCCCGGTCAGACGTTTCTCCCCATGCACTGGGGTAGCCAGTTCATGAATTCCGCGGGCGCCAACGCCCTCACGCTCGGCGCTCTGGATCCCACGTCGAAGCAGCCGGAACTCAAGCACGCGGCGGTGCGGGTCGAAAAGCTCGAGTTGCCGTGGCAGCTTGTCGTGATGCGCGTCATCGATGATGCGGGTGACGCAGTGCGCGGCGATTCCGGTCAGGCTGCGCAGTGCATGGTGCGCGCCCAACCTCTGATGAGCCACTTCAGGTATGCCACCGTCGGGCTGTTCGGCCGCGACAAACCCGCCGTGATCCTGCGCGCGGCGCACGAGGCACCGGTGAGCGGAGATCTCATCGCGCAGATCGACGAGGTGTTCGAGTTCGACGACGTAAGCAGCCTGACATATGTGGATTCACGGCGCGGCATCTCCAAGCGGGTGATGATCGAGCAAGGGCGGGTAACGGGCGTTCGGCTGACCGGCGAGACCGCTGCGCGCGACTGGCTCAAGGACATCATGGCGCAGGGCGCCTCCACGGAGACCGTGCGCCCCTGGGTACTCGCACCCGTGGCGGCGCCGCCAGCCGGCAGCCGCAACCGGGGTCGCATCATCTGCAACTGTCTCGACGTCGCGGAAGACGAGATCCAGGCGCAGGTCGCCGCAGGCGCGGATCTCGCCGTGTTGCAGGCAAAGCTCAAGTGCGGCACGGAGTGCGGCTCCTGTGTCCCCGAGCTGAAGCGACTCGTGACGCTCGGCAGCAAGCAGCCCGCCTTGCAATGATTCGAGTTCCTGTTGCTTTGAAGGAGAAGGCATGAGAGGGAAGGTCTACCTCATCGGTGCGGGGCCGGGCGACGTGGAGTTGCTGACGCTGAAGGCTATCCGCGCGCTGCGGCAGTCCGACGTCGCGCTCGTCGACGACCTGGTAAACCGGGAGGTGCTGCAGTTCCTGCGCCGCGATGCCCGCGTGATCGGGGTGGGAAAGCGCGGCGGCTGCCGCTCCACACCGCAGCGCTTCATCGAGCGACAGATGGTGCATTTCGCACGACAAGGGCTCTGCGTGGCACGCATCAAGGGGGGCGATCCCTTCGTGTTCGGTCGCGGCGGCGAGGAGATGGCTGCGCTGCGTTCAGCCGGCATCGAGCTGGAGGTGGTGAACGGAATCACCGCGGGCATCGGCGTCCCGGCCGCCCTCGGGATTCCGCTGACCCACCGGGACTGCTCGCGTGGCGTCACGTTCATCACTGGACATGCGCAAGGTGACGAGTCGATCCGCTGGGACGCCCTGGTCCAGTCCGGCACCACCCTCGTCATCTACATGGGAATGAGCCGCCTGCCCGAGATCGTTGCCGGACTTCAGGACGCCGGCATGGCCGCCACCACGCCCGTCGCGATCGTCCAGCACGGCACGCTGCCGAGCCAGGCGAGTCTGGTCTCCTGTCTGGGTGACGCGACCGCAGCCGTGCAGAGAACGGGACTCGGCAGTCCGGCGCTCGTGATCGTGGGCGAGGTCGTGCGCTTCGCGGCGGCCTGCGCGACCGGTCAGCGCGAGCGGCAGGTGGCGTGAGGACCGCGCGCTGCTTAGCGGCGGACTGATCGAGGATTTACGAATTGTATCTAGGGTGAGAGAGCGATGAAGAAGACGAAGCTGGTACTGATCGGCAACGGAATGGCGGGGGTACGCACACTGGAGGAACTGCTCAAGATCGCGCCGGACCTCTACGACATCACCGTGTTCGGGGCGGAGCCGCACCCCAACTACAACCGAATCCTGCTCTCTCCCGTGCTCGCCGGCGAGATGACCCTGAACGACATCGTGCTGAACGATCTCGCGTGGTATGAAGCCAACGGCATACGCCTGCACCTGGACAAGAAGGTCGTGAAGCTCGACCGCGTGGCGCGCAAGGTCGTCGCCGAGGACGGCACGGAAGAAAACTACGACCGGCTGCTGCTCGCCACCGGATCGAATCCGTTCATGCTCCCGGTGCCCGGAAGCGATCTGCCCGGCGTCATCGCGTATCGCGACATCAAGGATACCGACGAGATGATCGACGCGGCATCCCGTCACAAGCACGCGGTCGTGATCGGCGGCGGACTGTTGGGGCTGGAAGCGGCTAACGGTCTCGCGCTGCGCGGCATGGACGTCACCGTCGTGCATGTGATGCCGTGGCTGATGGAGCGCCAGCTCGACAAGACCGCCGCCGGCATGCTGCAGAAGTCGCTGGAAGCGAAGGGCCTCAAGTTCAAGATGGAGAAGCAGACCCAGGAGTTGATCCGGGGTGAATCCGGCCGCGTCTGTGCGATAAAGTTCAAGGACGGCGAGGAACTGCCTGCGGACCTCGTGGTGATGGCGGTCGGAATACGCCCCAACACCGAGCTCGCACAGTCGGCGAAGCTGCAGTGCGACCGCGGCATCCTCGTCAACGACACCATGCAGACTTACGACCCGCGCATCTATGCGGTCGGCGAATGCGTGTCCCATCGCGGAATCGCGTACGGTCTGGTGGCGCCGCTCTTTGAGCAGGCCAAGGTCTGCGCAAATCATCTCGCGCAGTACGGCTTCGGTCGCTACACCGGCTCGGTCACCTCCACGAAGCTCAAGGTGACGGGCATCGATCTCTTCTCCGCCGGCAACTTCACGGGTGGGGAAGGCGCCGAGGAGATCGTGCTCCACGACGCGTCCGGCAGCGTCTACAAGAAGCTCGTGATCAAGGACGACAGGATTGTCGGCAGCGTGATGTACGGCGACACCGCCGACGGCTCGTGGTATTTCCAGATGCTGCGCGAGGGCAAGAACATCGCCGACATCCGCGATCACCTCATGTTCGGTCAGGCGACGCTCGGCAATTCCGGTCATCAGGGCCAGTCGCATGCGGCGGGGATGCCCGACGAAATGGAAGTGTGCGGTTGCAACGGTGTTTGCAAGGGCACCATCGTCAAGGCCATCAAAGAGAACGGCCTCTTCTCGCTCGACGACGTGCGCAAGCATACGAAGGCGTCAGCATCGTGCGGATCCTGCACCGGGCTTGTCGAGCAGATTCTCGCGTCCACGCTGGGCGGCGCCTATGCGCCACAGGAGAACACCCTGAAGCCGATGTGCGGCTGCACCGCCCTCACCCACGAGGACGTGCGCAAGGCCATCCGCGAGGACAAGCTGCTCTCGATCCCGGAGGTCATGGAGTTCCTCAGCTGGAAGACGCCCAACGGCTGCGCCTCCTGCCGCCCGGCGCTCAACTACTACCTCATCTCCACCTGGCCGCACGAAGCGAAAGACGATCCGCAGTCTCGCTTCATCAACGAGCGGGCGCACGGAAACATCCAGAAGGACGGGACCTATTCGGTCGTACCGCGCATGTACGGTGGCGTCACTTCCGCGCAGCAGCTGCGGCGCATCGCGGACGTGGCGGACAAGTACAGCATCCCCACGGTGAAGGTCACCGGTGGCCAGCGCATCGACCTGCTTGGCGTGAAGAAGGAAGACTTGCCGAAGGTCTGGGCCGATCTCGACATGCCGTCCGGGTACGCGTACGCCAAGGCGTTGAGGACGGTGAAGACCTGCGTCGGCTCAGAATGGTGCCGGTTCGGCGTGCAGGATTCCACCAACATGGGTATCGAGCTGGAGCGTGCATTCGATCGCATGTGGTCGCCGCACAAGGTGAAGCTCGCGGTCTCCGGCTGTCCGCGCAACTGCGCCGAATCGGGCATCAAGGACGTCGGCATCGTCGGCGTCGAGTCCGGATGGGAGATCAGCGTCGGCGGCAACGGTGGCATCAAGACCGAAGTCGCGCAGTTCCTGTGCAAGGTCAAGACGCGCGACGAGGTGATGGAGTACTCCGGCGCGTTCATCCAGCTCTACCGCGAAGAGGCGCGATACCTGGACCGCACCTGCCATTGGGTGGCGCGCGTCGGCCTCGACTATGTGAAGAAACGCATCCTGGACGATGCGGAGGGCAGGAAGGCGCTGTACGAGCGCCTGCTGTACGCCGTTTCGGGCGAGCAGGATCCGTGGAGGGAGCGGGCGCAGGAGGGTGTGCAGAAGCACGAGTTCGAGGTGATGACGGTGTGAGCCCGTCGCTCGGACGACATTCGACTCCGGGCGCGGCGTCTTGTCATCGAAATCCTAAACAGGGACCAGAAAAATGTATGTAGCAGTCGTTACCTTCCAGGCTTATCCCGATCAGGTGGAGGAAGTCATCAAGCGCTACAAGGAGTTCGGCGTGCCGTGGATGAAATCGCAGAAAGGCATGGCGAATTTCCGCGTCATGACCGACAAGAAATCCGGCAAGGGCCGGCACGTGGCGGTGTGGGAAACGGAGGCAGACGCGCGCGCGTTCGTGGAGACGGGCGCGTTCGTCGATCTCTTCTCGCGCTTCCGCGATGTTTTTACCGGACCGCCTTCGCGGGAAGTGTATGAGCTCGACGTCCAGGCGTAGCGGGCCAGCTCAGACCATGACAGAGAGGATTTCAGATTGAGCGATTGGGTGAAGATCGGCGCCTTGGACAACATTCCGAAGCTGGGCGCACGGGTGGTGAAGAGCGCGGCTCACGGCGACATCGCGGTGTTCCGCAACGCGGACGACGAAGTATTCGCGCTGCGCGACAAGTGCCCGCACAAGGGCGGTCCGCTGTCACAGGGAATCGTGTTCGGCACGAAGGTGTCCTGTCCCCTCCATGGCTGGACCATCTGTCTCGACGACGGGAACGCCGTGGCTCCGGACGAGGGATGCGCGCAGAGATTCCCGGTGAAGGTGGAAGACGGGCAGGTGTTGCTGGAAGTTTAACGAGCCTCGTGAATAAGCCCGCGATCCGTCCGGGGGTAGATTCAGAGGTTCCCTAAAGCAGACAGACGTTGCGCATTCAAACCTTCGCGACGAGGAGGTACTACCATGGACAAGTCATTCCTGAAGGCCGGCCACCCGGCAACGCTGATCGCAGCGTTTCTTTACTTCGACCTGAGCTTCATGGTTTGGGTGATCCTCGGTCCGCTCGGCGTGCAGATTGCGAAGGACCTTGCGCTGACACCGGCGCAGAAAGGGTTGATGGTCGCCACGCCGGTGCTCGCCGGCGCGTTTCTGCGTATTGTGATGGGCGTGCTGGTCGATCACCTGAAGCCAAAGATGGCGGGCATCATCGGACAGATCATCGTCATGCTCGCGCTGATCGCGGCATGGTACTTCGGCATCCACAGTTACTCGCAGGTGCTGGCCCTGGGTCTCGCTCTGGGCGTCGCGGGGGCCGCCTTCGCCGTCGCACTTCCACTCGCTTCACGGTGGTACCCGCCGGAGCACCAGGGAACGGCGCTCGGTATTGCCGGCGCTGGAAACTCGGGCACCGCGCTGGCGGCGCTGTTCGCGCCCGGTCTCGCCATCGCCTACGGCTGGAACAACGTGTTCGGCCTGGCAGTGATTCCTCTGCTCTTCGCATTCGTGATCTTCCTGATATTCGCGAAAGACAGCCCGGAATGCCCGCCCGCCAAGTCCCTCGTCGAGTATCTCAAGGTGCTGAAGGACAAGGATGCCTGGTGGTTCATGTTCTTTTACAGCGTGACCTTCGGCGGCTTCGTCGGACTCGCGTCCTCGCTGACGATCTACTTCAACGACCAGTACGGCCTGTCGCCGGTGATGGCAGGATACTTCACCGCCGCGTGCGTGTTCGCGGGATCGCTTGTGCGTCCCATCGGCGGCATGGTCGCGGACCGGGTCGGCGGAATCAAATCCCTGTCGTTCATGTACATCCTGGCCGCGGTCTTCATCGGCATCGTAAGTGTCGGATTGCCGGCGTCGTGGATGGCGCTGACCGTCTTCGTCTTCGCCATGCTGGCGCTCGGCATGGGTAACGGCGCGGTGTTCCAACTGGTTCCGCAGCGCTTCCGCAAGGAGATCGGTGTAATGACCGGGCTCGTCGGCATGGCGGGCGGCATCGGGGGATTCTATCTCGCGTCTTCGCTCGGCTACTCGAAGCAGTTCACCGGGAGCTACCAGGCCGGCTTCCTGGTGTTTGCCTGTCTTGCCCTGCTCGCGCTGACCGGCCTGACGGCGGTGAAGAGGCGCTGGCGGACGACGTGGGGGGCACCGCAGGTGACGACCGCGAGAGTCTAGTCCACATCAACTCTTCCGTGCGGCTGCGACGTACGCCGCACCACCCGCTCACTAGCCTCGGCCACGCTTTCGCGGCATTCTACGGGGCATCTCCCAAGGCACAGGCATCATCGACGCCTCCATGCCACTTGAAATCTCCGTCGGCGCTGCCACGGCGACGGGAAAGCGCGAACGCAACGAGGACTACTGGGGCATCGTCACACCGGAAGGCGCCGAGCTTGCCTCCCGGGGCGCCGTGCTCGCCGTCGCCGACGGCGTGTCCGGGAGTGAGGAAGGGCGCGAGGCGGCGGAGTATTGCGTGCGCGGCCTGCTCGCCGATTACTACGCCACGCCAGAAACCTGGGAAGTTTCGCTGGCGATCGACCGTGTGCTGACGGGCATCAATCGGTGGCTGGTTGCGCAGGGCACCGCACACGAGCCTCATCTCACCATGGCGACGACCTTGAGCGTGCTGGTCCTGCGGGGCAATCGCTATTGTCTTGGCCATGTCGGCGACTCGCGCATCTACCGGATCCGCGACCACGCGCTCACGCGGCATACAGAGGATCACGTCTGGGACCTTCCGGAAAGGCGCCACGTCCTGCGGCGCGCAGTCGGGCTGGACACGCACCTTGTGGTGGATCATGGCGACGGCGAATTGGCCGCGGGCGATTGTTTCCTGATCTGCAGTGATGGCGTGTGGGAGCCGCTGGGAGACGCCCGTATCCATGAGCTGCTCCAATCGCACAAGGACCCGCAAGACGCGGCCACGGTTCTGGTAAACGCAGCCATCGACGGCGGCGGACAGGACAACGCGACCGCGGTGGTCGCCCGCATCGACGTGGTGGCTACCGAGAGCTGGCGCGAGATGATCCACTCGGACCTGCACCTGCCGGTGCCGCCGAAGCTCAAGTCCGGCAATCGCATCGACGATTTCGAAGTCTTGCGCCTCTTGCACGAATCACGGGCGACACTGTTGTATCAGGTGCGCTCCCTCACATCCGGGCAGATTCTGGCGCTGAAGACGCTGCAGCCGCTCTTCAGCGACGACCGTCAGAGTCGCGAGGGACTGCTCACCGAGGAGTGGCTGGCCAAGCGCCTGGTCTCTTCGTATTTTCCGCAGGTGATTCCGATTGTGGCGGGAGCCCGGCAGTATCTGTATTACGTGATGACCTACCATGCCGGCAGGACGCTGCAGGAGCAGCTGGACAGCGGCCGGCATTTCGCGGCCGGCGAAGCGGCGCGCGTAGGCATGCAGGTGGCGAAGGGGCTCGGTGCCCTGCACCGGCTGCAGATCCTGCATCGCGACATCAAGCCCGCCAATCTGCTGCAGGGTGAGGACGGAGGGCTGCGCATCCTCGACATGGGGGTGGCGCTGGCCGCGGGCGTGCCCTACGAAGAGCTCGATGGCAATCCGGGCACCCCGAGCTTCATGGCACCGGAACTGTTCGAGGGACAACCCGCCTCGGTGCAGTCCGACATTTATGCCGCTGGCGTCACGCTTTACCATCTGCTGACGCGCAAGTATCCCTACGGCGAGATCGAGCCATTTCAACGGCCCCGCTACGGCGATCCGATCCCGCCCACGCGCTACCGACCGGACATTCCGCGATGGATGGAAAACCTCTTGCTGCGCGCAGTAGCGCGGGACCTGACACAGCGCTTTGAAACAGCGGAAGAGTTGCTGCTTGCCCTGGAGGGCGGTGAAGCGCGACCAGTCTCGCAGCCGCAGCATACGCCGCTCTGGCATCGACATTCGGCAGCCCGCTGGCAGGCGATCGCGCTCGTGTTGCTCGTGGTCAATTTGCTGCTGCTCTATCTTCTGCTGATGGGGTGATTCGCGCGCGCCGCGCTTCCCTGCATCGTGTTTGGCGCCAGAACGCAGCGCCGCCGGTCACGAACTGGCGCCGTCCCGTGCGCGCAGCTTTGCCGCGATGAAGGCGTCGTGCGGCACATGGAGAAGGTTCGCGAGCTTGCGCGCCAGATGCTCCTCGTAGACATGCAGGTCGGCGTCGGCATAGGCGATCTGCCACAGGTGCTCGATCAGCCGTTCCTTCTGCTCCGGGGAGAAGTGCTCGTTGATGAGCGAAGTGAACTGGTAGTAGTCGGTGGCCTGCAGCGCTTCCTCTTCTGCGATGCGGACCAGTGCTGCGGCTTCATCCGCGCTGAGATTGAACTTTGTCCACACGGCCCGCAGCACGGTCTCGCGTTCGGCCTTCTGGATCTCGCCATCCATGCGCACCATCTCGACCAGGAGGGCGGCCGTGGCGACCTGGATCGCGTGGCGGTCGTCAGCTTGCGCGGCGGCCGCGCCCATGTGATTTTGGAAGAATTCGAGAATGGTATTCAGCATGACATTGGCTCCGGCCTTCACGCGGGTTGCGAGTCCTCCGAGTGTAGTCATTTGCCGCCCCGCTTGCGAGCCTGCCCATTTCGACGGGGCCTGCCGACGACCGATTCGCCAGCTCGATCTTCATCCTCCAGTTGAGATTGCGAAGGTGCCGGAGCGACACGCTACAATTGCGCGCATTGCAACCCGCCCCCGGTGCCGCATCCATGAAACGCTGCGCCTGCCTGTTCCTGGCCCTGCTCGCCGCGCCCGGCGCCCATGCCGCCGACTGGAAACTCGCGGGAGAGACTCTGCGCGGCAACCGTGTATTCGTGGATCAGTCCACCGTCGCAGATGTGAAGGGGATCAAGCGGGCAGTGGTCCGTGTCGAGTACAAGGAACCGGTGCCGGTCGAGGGCACAACAGTGACCAGCATGCGCGCAACGGCGCTTTTCGACTGTGGCACGAAGGCCATGGCGACCGAGGAGGTCATCCTCTACAAGGACGAGGCCACAGGAGCGGAGTTCCGCCGGACCCGGGAAGTGGAGACGAAGTTCGCGCCACCGCCGGAAGGAAGCTTCGGCCAGCCCGCGCTGGGCTTCGTCTGCAAGCGCTGAGAAACCTGCGGAGCGCATCGCCATGGAAGTTCGCGACAGCCTGCCCGTTCACGACGTTCCGGCGTCCGCAGAGCAGCTTGCGGCGAAGCCACTGCTGCGCATTACCGGACTGGTGGCAGATCCGAAGGAATTGTCCCTCGCCGACCTCGCGCCGCTGCCGCGCAGTACCTTCACCGAGGACTTTCGCTGCGAGGACAACTGGTCGGTGCCGAAACAGAAATGGAGTGGTATCCGCCTCGCGGACGTGCTCGCGCTTGCTCGCCCGCTGCCCCAGGCGAGGTACGTGCGCGTCGGCTCGGGGGATTACGTTGCGCCAATATCCCTTTCGGACGCGCGCGCCGCACTGCTTTGCGACAGCTTGAACGATCAGCCGCTCACCGTGCGAAACGGGGCGCCGTGGCGGCTCTCGTCGCCGGGTGCGGCGTGCTTCGCGAGTGTGAAGTGGGTAGATCGCCTGGAGCTTACCGCCGAGCCCGGCGCGAACGACGCCGAGCGCATTACTCGCGAGCGCACCGGCCCCAAAGCTGGCCAGCGCTGAGGGTGTCTACCCGCGACATCGCGCCCCACTCCGCGCTACCCTTTTTCCATCGGGTCTGCCATGACCGAGGGCCAGCCACTCCCGCACCGCTTCCATGGTCTAGACTTAGCGAGAGTCCGCAGCGAGCAACTGTGAGTGGACGCGTGGTGCATAACGGAGAGGAGGGGAGCATGAAGAGGATCGTCCTTTGTTTTGACGGCACGTGGAACGACTCGGAGGGGAGCCCTGATCGGGGCAAGCTTCCTTCGAATGTAGTCCGGTTCTACGAAAGCGTGCTCGGGCAGGAGATTCGGCCGCGCCAGAGGAACTCCGTCAAGCTGCCGAACGTGCGCACGCTGAAGTGGTACGACGAGGGTGTCGGTGCAGCCTGGGGAGAAAAGGTACGGGGAGCCTTCGGCTACGGCCTTTCGCGCAACATTATGGAGGCCTATCACGCGCTGGTCCGAAACTATTCCCCTGGGGACGAGATTTACACGCTGGGCTTCAGTCGCGGCGCATACTCGGCGCGGAGCCTGGCGGGCCTTATCCGGAAGACGGGGGTGTTGCGGACGGAGTTTGCCAAGGATCCGGATCCCGCAGACAACCCGCGCATCGAGGAGGCGTACAAGCTCTACCGCCGCCGGGACAGGGATGCGGATGCGGACGACGTAATGGCATTCCGGCGCGAGTTTTCGCACGCCGAGTCTTCGCCGGAGATCTGCGTCGTCGGCGTCTGGGATACGGTGGGGGCGCTGGGACTGCCGACCGACCTGTTCAAGCGCGGGCCGCTCGGGATCGTTGGTGCCGCGCTCGACCATATCAAGGATGAGGCGTACGGCTTCCACGACACCAAGCTGAGCAGGTCCGTGACGAATGCGTTCCATGCCCTCGCCATCGACGAGCACCGCGAAGCCTATGCGCCCGCGCTGTGGACGGACATCGCGCCGGGCCGCAACGTGGAGCAGCTATGGTTCGCGGGCTGCCATTGTGATGTCGGGGGCGGCTATGAGAATCATGCGCTCGCCGACATCTCGCTGAGGTGGATGCAGGAGCGCTGCCAGCTCGGCGGGCGCGGTCTCGAGTTCAGCGCCCTCGCACAGTTTCCAGCGGAGGAGCAGCTCAGGCAGTGCAAACCAGTGGACTCGTATCACAGGTTTCTCCACGGGAAGTACGCCAAGCTCCACAAGCCGCTCTACCGTGCCATCCCGAGGGAAAACGTGCACGAATCCGCATGGCAGCTCAAGAAGCTGACCTCGTACAGTCCGCCGCAGCTGGCGTAGCGGCGCCGACTGCCAAGGAACCACTGGGATAGACACGCATGGGCAATTGCCGTAAGTCCAGGCGAGTATCCTGGGTGTGGGCTCCGGCTCAGCTTCGCAGACACTCACCCAGCCACTGCGAACTCTTTGCCTTAACCCTTTATCCCGAAGGGAAGTTTGACTACACTTAGAGGCTCACGGCTGAAACCTCCAATAAGGCGTCGCCGCCTGTGCACAGGGGGAACCGAAATGCGACCCATCAAGCAACTGCTCGTCGGCAAGACCCGTCCGATCATCGCCGTATCGCCAGACGACACGGTTTACGATGCGCTGACTGTTCTGGCCGAAACGGACATCGGCGCGCTTCTGGTCATGGACGGTGACGAGATGGTTGGAATCTTCTCCGAACGGGACTACGCACGCCGGGTCGTCCTGCAGGGTAAGACGTCCCGCGACACTCTGGTGAGAGACGTCATGACCCAGCGGGTGGTGTCCGTGCTGCCGAACCAGACGGTCGCGGAAGCGATGGCGATGATGACCGAAATCCGATGCCGCCATTTGCCGGTGATCGAGAATGGCAAGGTGATCGGGGTGGTCTCCATTGGGGATTTGGTGAAGGAGATCATCTCCGAGCAGGAGTTCCTGATCCAGCAGCTCGAAACCTACATCATGCAGTGAATGCCCGGCTGCCCCGCGAAGGCGGCACCGATTGCGTGAAACGGCCTCGTGATGACTGCGGGGCCGTTTGCTTTTGGCGGCGGGGCGTTTCGGAGCTGGGTCGCGGGACTGTGGCTCGTCAACAGCTTGGCGTAGTTCTCCAGTACGGTCGCCACGTCCGGATGCTCGGGGCCGAGGGCCTTCTTCCAGATCGCGAGCGACTGCTGGTAGAGCGGCTCGGCCTTCGCGTAGAGGCCCTGGGCACGGTAGAGCTCCGCCAGGTTGTTGAGGCTCGTCGCCACGTCCGGATGCTCGGGGCCGAGGGCCTTCTTCCTGTTCGCGAGCGACTGCTGGTAGAGCGGCTCGGCCTTCGCGTAGAGGCCGTGCGAATGGTAGAGCACCGCCAGGTTGTTGAGGCTCGTCGCCACGGCCGGATGCTCGGGGCCGAGGGACTTCTGCGGGATCGCGAGCGACTGCTGGTAGAGCGGCTCGGCCTTCG
>JBEVOI010000148.1:0-9664 GCA_040507665.1 Burkholderiales bacterium | reverse complement strand
GGAGCACGTTCGTCGCGTAATGCGGCTGGTGGTCTCAACCAGACCGCGCAGCGCGGACTCCTCTGGGGGGATGCGATCGTGGAGCGGGATGCGGCGCGCCGAGGGGCGGATTGCGGTCGCCTGTGCGCCGCCTCGTTCACACGTTCCAAGGGTCCACGCTCCGGCGCGCGCCCATCGTGGACTTATTCAGAGGGCTGCTTAACTCGGTTTGGCGAACGGTCTAGCCTGCGGGGCCCATGGAACCTAGGACGCGATACGCGCTAAACCTCTGCTGGGCTTATCGCGCTGAGTTCAGCAACGGCTTACCCCCGCGGACACGACCCAAGTTCATGCCTGCGGCCTGAACACCGTTGCTCACCGCGCCGCACCGCCACGCGTGGCCAGAAAGAAACCGACCACACCCGCGACGAGCAGGGCAACGCCCGCCCAGACCAGATCCATATCCGGCCGCAGGACATTGCGCCGCACCTCGAGGGTGATGCCGGCAAGCGGCAGCTCGGGCGAAGCGGTCTCCTCGAGCACGAAGTCGTACTTGCCGGCCGCGGGTACGTCGAGCGTCGCCACCAGCTCCGAGCGGTGTTGGTTCGGGCCCTGCTCGGTGCCACGGCGGATGGTCACCTGCTTCTCCACCACCGGTAACGCGTCGGCAAGGAGCAGCGCATGATATTCGTTGCCCCGCACCGGCTCCATTCGCACATCGCCCACCACTTCGAACACGAGCACGAGCCCCACCGGGTTCATCGCGGGGTCGAGGGCAAGTTCCACCGGCTCAAATGCGTTTCCCTTCGAGAAGCGCATCACGTCGCCGTTGGGCAGTGTCCACCGCGCGCCCTTCTCGCCCAGCCGATGCTCGGCCACCTTGCCGCCGCTGAAGAACGAAGTCCACGCGTAGTAACCGGGGCCGAGCGCGAGCCCGAGCATCACCAGCAGAATCGCAGGCCGTTTCACGATCGACGCAGTTCTGCCGGTTGCGCTCGCACGACGCTCATCGCATCGGCACCTTGGCCACTTCGACCTCGGTCTTCACCCAACGCCCGACGATCGCGTCGATGACCCCGCGTTGCTTCATGCTGGCGACCTCGGCATCGAGCTTCTCCTTGAGCTTCGTGTCCCGCTTGCGCACCGCCCAGGCGAGATCTTCCTCAACGAGGGGCGTGTAGAGTGCCACCAAGCCTGCATTGTTGGGATTCTCCTCCATACCGAAGCGCCAGATCGACGTCTCCTCGTCGATGAAGTAGTCCACCCGACCGGCCTTGAGGGCGCGCACGCCCTCCCCAGTCCTCGTGAATGCCGCCACCTGCGCCCGCGGCAGTTTCGTGCGCACCGTCTGCTCGCCGCTGGTCCCGCGCACGACTCCGATTCGCCGTCCCGGGGCGCGCAGACTCTCGGGCAGCGCGAGCGGGTTCACGTCCTGTTCACGAATGAGCACCACCTGCCCGGTGCGCAGATACGGCGTGGCAAAGCTCAACCTTCTGCTCGAGCGCTTCGGTGATCGCCATACCCGCCATGATGACGTCGATCTTGCCGGACTGCAGCGCGGGGATGAGTTGTTCCCGGGACATCTGCAGGAGGGTGACGCGCATGCCGGTGTCGGCGGCGAGCCGCCGGGCGAGGTCGACCTCGATGCCTTTGAGTTCGCCCTTCTCGACGTACGAGAGCGGAGGATGCTTGGCCGCCATGCCGACGCGGATCGCTTTGAGCGCGGGCGCATCAGCGGTGACCGTGGCCGGCGTCCTGGAGGGCATCCAGCCGCAGCCCGCGAGGGCGAGAAGCGCTGCGCCGACAAGCGGGACGAAACAAATTCGACCTGCCATGCCCTACGGGCGTCCCAGGAGAAAGTAGAAGGAGTCGTGTCCGCTGGTCGAACGCCCGTAGGCCAGGTAGACCGGACCGATGATGGTGTCGGCGCCCCAGAAGACGCTGAAGGAGCCCAGGTACCGATTCGTGAGCAGTGGGTCGTTGAAGCCGTTCATGCGCCCGACCTCGGCCGACGCGCCGAGATACAGACCGCTGCCGATCTGGGAGGGCAGGCGATCGTATTGATAGTAGTACACGAGCCGGCCCAGGACGTACTGTGTCCCGGTGAGCTGATCGATCTGAAGGCCCGACAGGCGCTGGAATCCGCCCAGGGTATACGGATCGTAGACCGGAAGGTCTCCGGTCATGACGCCTCCGGCGGAAAGCCCCGAGCTCAGGGTGTGGCGCTTCCAGCTTTTCGCCACGAGCAGCGACGCGTCCGCCTTCGTGTATTGATCCTCGGAACCCATCGCAGACTGGGTCGAGAACCCCCGCGCCAGCCCGAGGTAGCCGTCCTTCGGAAAATCGGTGTCGTCGAGCTGATCCACCAGTACACGGCCAGTAAGGCCCGCCTGAAAGAGTTCAAATGAGGGGACAAAACTGAGCGCCCCGAAATCCGGGCTTGCCCGCAGCCATCCTGCAAAGGGGCCGATGCGCGCGTCGAACAACCGGCTCTGATAGCCGACGTCAAGATGGGCGCGCGCATACTTCACACCATAATTGCCGACGAGCTGATTGTTGAAGAAAAACTGCACCGGCGAGGACTGGAGCTCGATGCGCGGCGCGACGTAGCCGATGTACTTGAAGCCGAGCGGCTGGTAGAACTCGGTGACGAAGCGGTTGGTGAAGCCCACCTGAGCGTCCGTGCGCCATTCCGCGCCGAGGCTGTTGAGCCAGGTCTTGCGGTAGCTCGCGAGCAGATTGAACCGCTGTCCGTCCTGGAAGTCCGTGTACAGGCCGAGGCCGAACTTGATGTAGTTGGGTCCCCAGGATTTCTCCGTCGCGTTGATGAGCACCGCGCGCTTGCCGTCCTCGTCGACGAGGCTGTAGTCGACCTGGTCGAAGTCGCCCCGCCCGAACAGGCGTTTCAGGTCGCTGTCGAGCGACTCGCTGGTAAACGTCTTGCCGGGCTTCGTGGTGAGCTCGCTCTCGATGACTGCTGGATTCACGCGCCTGGTCTCGGTCGCCACCCGAATCTCAGAGATCGAAAATGGCGCAGCCCGCCGGCTCTCGCGCGCCGCCACCCACGCCGTGTACTCCGCCTCGGGCAGTTGCAGGGCGAGAAGCCGGCTCGACTCCAGCTGCGCGGCTTCGCTCCCCTTATTGATGGCGTCCGCGTACCGAACGAAATCGGAGGAACTGATCCCGGTGAGGTCCGGCGTGATCAGCACATCGGTTTCCTTGAGCGACGTGAGCGACTGGGAAACATTGAGCTCGGTCATCAGATTGACTGACTGCAGCGCGACCGCGAACACGGATTTGAGCTGGTCGCGCTTACCGAGCGGCGTGCCGAGATTCACCGCGATCACCACATCGGCGCACGTGGCGCGCGCAACGTCCACCGGCAGATTGCGCACCAGGCCCCCGTCGACATAGAGCTGGCCATCGATCTGAACTGGAGCGAACGCCCCCGGCACCGACATGCTCGCGCGCATCACGCGGGCGAGATCACCCTTTTCGAAGACCTTCATCTCGCCGGTCTCCAGATTGGTCGCTACCGCGCGATAAGGAACGGTAAGTTTGTCGAAGTCGGCGTTCGCTACGCCGCCCGAGATCGTGATCATGTCGCGCAGGAAGAGCTCGAACTTGTAGCCCGACGTTGTGCCGGCAGGAAGCTGTATCGCGCCGTCGCGATAACCCAGCTCGAGATCCCATAGCGAGGTGAAATCGTCCTTGCGCCGGCGGAACGGGCGCTCCAGCCGTCCCGGGTCGTCGATGAAAAGATCGTCCCAGGCGAGCTTCGATACCCGTTTTTCCATTTCGTCGGGCGCGATCCCCGCTGCATAGGCGCCGCCCACGACCGCGCCCATGCTGGTGCCCGCGATGCAATCGACGGGGACGCGCATTTCCTCCAGTACGCGCAGTACGCCGATGTGCGCGAAACCCCGCGCGCCGCCACCGGAGAGCACAAGCCCGATACGCGGGCGGGCGGGCGCCGCTGCGACCGGCGGAGAAGACGATTCCTCTGCGGCGGCCGGAAGCACCAGGAAGAGCGCAAGCAGCGCAAACGCTGCGTGGCGGAAATCGAGCCAGGGCAAGCGGGCGGACAACGTCATTTGTGAACTCCTCACCAGGAGCGACGCAAAATGCGGACGATTGTAGCGGACGTGCGCTACCGTGACCGCGTGTCGACCATGAAACAACAGCGCGCACTCAGACGTTGGCCTGCCAGGTGGGCATCGGATGTGGGCTTGGACCGGTCCACGGTGCGGCGCGGGGCAAAGCAAGCTATAGTTCCGTCGACCACGCGCCGCGCACCCGAAGGAATCAGGACTTCGTGCCCATGCCCCTTGCTGCCCGCTCGAATCGCCATCCCCACCCTGTGGTCTCTTCGTCCTTCGCACTCACCCCCCGAGCTTTCGTCCTGCTAGCTCTAGCGCTCGCGCTTGCCGGCTGCGAAAAGGAGAAGCCGAAGCCCGCTGCACGGCCACCCGTCGAGGTGACGACGGTTACCGTGACGCCGAAGGACACACCAGTCGCATTCGATTTCGTCGGCCAGACGCAAAGCTCGCGCGAAGTGGAGATCCGGGCGCGGGTGGATGGGTTTCTGGAGCGGCGGGTCTACATCGAAGGCGATCCCGTGCAAGCGGGGCAAACCATGTTTCTGATGGACCGCAAGCCCTTCGAGGCTACACTCCAGCAGGCGAAGGGCGAGCTCGCCCAGCGGCAGGCACAGCTCGATACAGCCAAGGCGAATCTCGCGCGCGTGAAGCCGCTGGCGGAGCAGAACGCCGTCTCCAAGAAAGACCTCGACGACGCCGTGGGCGCCTATCAGTCCGCGGAGGCGCAGGTTCTGTCGGCCCGGGGTAACGTGCGCACGGCCGAGCTCAACCTCTCCTACACCACGATCGCCTCTCCGCTCAACGGGCTTTCGAGCTTCGCCAAGATCCAGGACGGCGCGTATGTCAGCGCCGCGAATAGCCTGCTCACCTATGTCGCCCAGCTCGACCCGATCTGGGTCAACTACAGCGTGTCCGAGAACGAAGTGCTCAGGTTCCGGGATCAGAGCTCCAGGGGACTGCTGCGATTTCCGCCCGACCGGAGCTTTGCGATCGAGCTCGTGCTCGCCGATGGCACCGTGTTCCCGAATCGCGGCCGCATCAGCTTCGCCGATCCCTCGTTCAGCAAGGAAACCGGAACCTTCCTGGTGCGCGCGGTGCTCGCCAATCCCCGAGGGATCCTCCGGCCGGGGCAGTTCGTGCGCGTGCGGGCGCACGGCGCGATTCGGCCGAATGCGATTCTCGTCCCGCAGCGCTCGGTCGTGCAGGGCGCGAAGAGCCACTTCGTGTGGGTGATCGGCAAGGATGGCAAAGCCCAGCAGCGGGTGGTAGACGTCGGGGAATGGCACGGCAAGGACTGGTTCATCAGCCAGGGTCTGCAGCCGGGCGAACAGGTCGTTGTCGATGGGGCGATTCGGCTCGCGCAGGGAGCGGAGGTCAAGATCGTGCAGGCCCCGACCCCCGCTCCCGGCGCTGACGCGCAAGCGGACGCGACCGCGCCGGACGCCACGCCGCCGCTCCCTGGATGGGCGCGCGAGGCGGCCGGGTCGGGAAAGGCGAGCGAGTCAGCCGGGCCTGCGGCGCGCGACCCTACCTCCGCGGAGCGAGGTGCAAGTCAGGTCGCGGCCTTGGGTTCGAGCCCGAAACCGTCCACCGCGCCGCCCGTCGACGAACCGCTTCCCGCAACGATCTTCTTCAGCCCCGGCAGCAGCACACTAACGGCCCGGGGGCAGACAACGGTCACCGGGGCAGCAAGCTATCTGAAGGGGCACCCGGATGCACGGGTCGACCTCACCGGATACACCGACAGGACCGGCAAGCATGCCGGCAACATCGAGCTGGCGAAAGAGCGTGCGAAAGCAGTTCGCCAGGCGTTGTACGACAGGGGGGTGAAGGACAGCCAAATCAATATGGCGGCACCTGTCAGCATCACGGGAAGCGGAAACAATCGGGACGCGCGACGCGTCGAGATCAACCTGGTTGGCGCGGGCGCGGCCTCCCCGGAGACGATTGCACCGGCAGCAGCACCCAAGGAATAGCCCTGCGTCGCGCCGATGAAAATCTCCCATTTCTGCATCGACCGTCCGATCTTTGCGGCGGTCATTTCGATCGTCATCGTCATCGCGGGGCTGGTCGCGATGGTGAATCTGCCCATCGCGCAGTACCCGGACATCACGCCGCCGACGATCTCGGTGAGTACCACCTATCCCGGCGCCAGCGCCGACGTGGTCTCTCAGAATGTTGCCTCGCCCATCGAGCAGCAGGTCAACGGCGCGGACAACATGCTGTACATGTACTCGACGAGCTCCTCGACCGGGTCCATGACGCTCACGGTCTTCTTCGAGATTGGCACCAACCCCTCGCTTGCGCAGGTAGACGTGCAGAACCGCGTCAACCTCGCGCTGCCGCAGTTACCGGCGGTCGTGCAGTTGCAGGGCGTATCCGTGCAGAAGCGCTCTTCGGCTTTCATGATGATCATCGTCGTGTACTCGCCCGACAACCGCTACGACGAGACCTACGTGGGGAACTACGCGAACCTCTACGTCCTCGACGCGATCAAGCGTATTCCGGGCGCGAACCAGTCCAGCATCTTCGGGACACCCGATTACGCGATGCGCATCTGGTTGAAGCCCGACCGTATGGCGAGCCTCGGCATCACCGCGGCCGACGTGCAACAGGCGGTCACGAACCAGAACCAGCAGTTCGCCGTCGGCCAGATCGGTCAGCCTCCCACCGGAAAACCCGTGGAGCAGTCCTTCGCCATGACCAGCAAGGGCCGTCTCACCGAGCCCGCCGAGTTCGACAACATCATCCTGAGGGCCCAGAGCGGGGGCGCAGCCATCGTGCGACTCAAGGACGTGGGCCGCGCCGAGCTCGGGTCGAAGGATTACTCCACCAAGCGCACGTTCCAGGGCAAGACCGCCACTGCCCTGGCCGTCTATCAGCAACCCGGCGCCAATGCGTTGGAGGTGTCGAAACAGGTTCGGGCGACGCTCGCCGAACTCAAGAAATCGTTCCCCGAAGGAATCGACTACGCGGTGGGACTGGACACCACCAATTTCACCCGCGCGTCGATCAAGGAAGTCATCTACACCTTCTTCGAGGCGCTGATACTCGTTGTGCTCGTGGTGTATCTTTTCCTGCACAGCTTCCGGGTGACGCTCATCCCGGTGCTTGCGGTTCCGGTGTCGATCATCGGCACCTTCGCCGGCATGGCGGCGCTTGGTTTCTCCATCAACATGCTGACGCTGTTCGGCCTGGTGCTCGCCATCGGCATCGTGGTTGACGACGCGATCGTGGTGATCGAGAACGTCGAGCGCAACATGAACGAGCACAACCTGCCGCCAAAGGAGGCCGCGAAACGCGCGATGGACGAGGTGGGCGGGCCGGTGATCGCGATCGTGCTGGTGCTGTGCGCGGTGTTCGTTCCGGTTGCGTTCCTATCCGGCATCACCGGCGAGCTCTACAAGCAGTTTGCCATCACCATCGCGATCTCGGTGGTCATCTCCGGTGTCGTGGCGCTCACGCTCTCGCCGGCTCTGGCCGCCCTGCTGCTCAAGCCGGGACACGGACCGAAGCGCGGATTCTTCGCGTGGTTCGAGCGACAGTTCTCACGCATGACCGATGGCTATGCCGCAGGAGTTGCGCTCGCGATCAAGCGCGTCTTGATCGCGCTGCTTCTCTTCGCGGGCATGCTGTTTCTCACGTTCACGCTGTTCAAGAAGATCCCCACGTCGTTCCTGCCGCCGGAGGATCAGGGTTACCTGCTGGGTGCGATCATCATGCCGGACTCTGCGAGCCTGGACCGGACGGCGCAGGCCGGCAGGAACGCCACCGAGTTCTTCATGAACAATCCCGCGGCCGAGGGCGTGGTTGTCGTGAGCGGCTACAGCCTCCTCGACTCCCAGACGCGCAACGATGCCGGCGTGTTTTTCGTCGGGCTGAAGGACTTCGATCAGCGCAAGGACCCGAAGCTGCAGGCGCCCGCGATCATCGCGGAGGCCGCCAAGGCTTTCTCGCAGGTGAAGGAGGGAATCCTCCTACCCATCAACCCGCCCTCGATACCGGGCCTCGGGACGACGGGGGGCATGGAATTCTGGATCCAGAGCAAGGGAGACGCACCGGTGGAGCAGCTCGGTGCGACGCTGCAGGAGTTCCTTTCGAAGGCACGCCAGCGCCCCGAGCTGACCCGCGTCACGGCAACCTTCAGCGCCAACAATCAGCAGCTTCTGATCGAGGTCGACCGCGCGAAGGCCGAGACACTCGGCGTCCCGGTACAGGACATCTACAGCACCATCCAGACCATGTTCGGCTCGCTGTACGTGAGCCAGTTCAACAAGTTCAGCCGCCTGTGGCAGGTCATTCTCCAGGCCGAGCCGGCGGAACGGCAACAGCAGAGGGACCTCGACCAGATCTACGTGCGCAGCAGGTCCGGGGCGATGGTACCGCTCAAGGCCGTGACCACCGCCCGCTACGTCACGGGGCCCGTGATTGTCACGCGCTTCAACAACTTCCCGGCGGTCAAGGTCACCGCCTCCGCCGCACCGGGATTCAGCTCCGGTCAGGCGATCGCCGCCATGGAAGATGTCGCCGACGAAGCATTGCCGGATGCTTATGGTTACGCCTGGAGCGGCCAGTCGTACGAGGAGAAGAAGTCGGGAGGGACGTCGGCGCTCGTGTTCGTGTTCGGCATGATCATGGTGTTCCTGATTCTTGCTGCCCAGTACGAGAAGTGGTCGCTGCCCTTCGGCGTGCTGCTCGCGGTGCCGTTCGCGCTCTTCGGCGCGCTGGTGGCGATCTGGCTGCGCGGGATCGAGAACAACATCTACTTTCAGATCGGCCTGACCATGTTGATTGCGCTGGCCGCGAAAAATGCGATCCTGATCTTCGAATTCGCCGTGCTGAATCGCACAGCCGGCAAATCACCCCGCGACGCGGCGCTCACTGCCGCACGCGAGCGCCTGCGGCCGATCATCATGACTTCGTTCGCATTCATCCTCGGTTGCGTGCCGCTCGCGATCGCGACTGGCGCCGCGGCGAACAGCCGGCACTCCATCGGGACCGGCGTGATCGGGGGAATGCTTGCGGCGACGGTGATCGCCGTCTTCTTCATTCCGATGTTCTACTGGCTGATCGAATCGATCACGGAGAAGCTCGGTCGCAAGCCCGTGCCACCGCTGAGCGGCGTGGAACCACCCGACAAACGCTCCCTGCCGCGCGGTCCGGGCGGCGGCGCTCCGGCTCCGTCCACCCCCCACGACAAGCGTGAGGGAGACTGATCAACCGGCGTCAGCCCGTGTGGCCCAGGCGCCGCTTCGCACGGCCCGGACGAACCTTGCTGCATGGGGGGTGTGCCAATGGGTAACCGTTCACGCGAGCGGGTAACGCCAGCGAAGGTCCTTGAAGCGGCTGAAATCGCGATCGGTCGTGATCCACTCGCTGCCGGATTCGATGGCGAGTGCGGCCAGATACGCGTCCGGCACCAAGTTCCCCTTTACTCCGCTTTCCAAGCAGAGGCGCCGGAAGATGTCCCAGTGACGAGGACCGGGTTGAAGGGGAACACAGTTCGGTTGATCGCGCAATTGCCCGGCAAAGGCGAGCGCATCGCCGACGGGGGTGGGCTTGATGAACACCTTCGGATGCGTAAC
>JBEVOI010000128.1:0-3416 GCA_040507665.1 Burkholderiales bacterium | reverse complement strand
CGGCACGTGCCGCCACCTGATCTACCGTCGTCGTGAGCGTGATGCAGCGCTCGCGGAAGCGGGAAAGCGTTTCCCAAGGCATGGCGGGCTGCGGCCCGGGTTGCCGCGCGGCCACGGCGGCGTCCACCGCCTGCCGCTCTTCCGTTGTGGCAGCCCCTGCCCGCCCGAGCGCGACCCGGATGCGCTTGAGGATGTTTTCCCGTGCGCTCATATTGGTACCTCGGGAGGATCCGCGCGAGGCGGCGGGCCTACGTCGCCAGATGCTGACGTGTGTTCCCTAGGTGACGAGATGCTGGGGGGTTCCTTTCGCCCAGAGTTCGATGTTGTCGATGATCTGATCGGCAAGAAATTGCATGGCCCCGTCCGAAGCCCACGCGACGTGGGGCGTGAGGATGAAGTTCGGCAGGCGGAGATCGAGGAGCGGATTGCCTTCCTTCGGCGGCTCCTTGGTAAGGACGTCGAACCCCGCGCCGGCAATCCAGCCCTCGTTCAGCGCCCGGATGAGCGCATCCTCCTGCACCAGCCCCCCCCGGGCGGTATTGATGAGGATGGCGGTCCGCTTCATCATCTTCATCTCCTTCTCACCGATCAATCCGCGCGTCGCCTCGGTCATCGGGCAGTGGAGGGAAATGACGTCACTCTCCCGCAGCACTTTATCCATCGGGGTGAACTCCACGCCCTCGGCCTTGGGCGGTGGATGGTCGGCGAACAGTACCTTCATGCCGAAGCCGCGCGCAATCTTCGCCGTACCCTGGCCGATGGCGCCTTCACCAATGATGCCGATGGTGGCGTCGAACAGGTCGCCGATCGGATAGTCGAAAAAGCAGAACTGGTCGACCTCCTGCCACCGCCCCTGTTCCACGGCCTGCCGATAGGCGATAAGGCTCCGCCGTAGCCCGAGCACCATCGCGAAGACGTGCTCCGGTACGGTGTGCACCGCGTAGTTGCGGATATTCGCGACCGCGATGCCTTTCTCGCGGCAGTAGGGGATGTCGATGCAGTCGTAGCCTGTCGCCGCCATCGCGATCATCTTGAGCTTTGGCAGTTGCTCGAGCGTCGCCGCGCGCAGCGGCACCTTGTTGGTGATGGCGACTGTCGCGTCCTTCAGATTCGGGACGATCCGGTCGGCAGGGGTGGTCTCGTATTCCTCCCAGACATGATCGAAGGCCGGACGGCGCACGTTCGCGCGCAGAGTGGAGCGATCGAGAAAAACGACTTTCTGCATGTTGTCTCCCGTTCTTGTAGTGGCACGAGCGGACACGCTCCCCGCGCGGGTGCCAGGGCTCGCTGGCCTCGCAGTATAAGCCGAGGCCCGCGGCCCCCGCTAGCCACGCCAATCGAACCGGCAACGAAGGCGACGCGCCCTTCGTAGTGGGCTCTCAAGGGGCGCGGCGGGCGCGGTACAGCTCGCGAAAGGTCTTGCCTTCCGGCGCCGGAAAATCTCGCTCGTTGGTCCAGCCGGACAGGAGGGGAAGGCTAGCGATGCGCCCTTCCTCAGCTGCCATCCACTTGAGCATGCGCGTCGCGATGCGGGTAGCGATCGCGTAAAGCTGGGGACGCTCCGCCGCGAACCGCCAGGCGAGCAGAGCTGCCCGCTCGTGCCAGGGCCGCAGACCACGTTCGACCGATTTCTCGCGCAGCTTGCGCAGCAATTCGGGCAGCGGGATCTTCACCGGGCACACAACGCCACACTGATTGCAGAGCGTCGCGGCGAACGGCAGCTCAGGCGCATTCTCGAGGCCGATGTAGGACGGGGTCAGCACCGAACCCATCGGGCCCGGGTAGACCCAGCCGTAGGCATGCCCGCCGATACTCTGGTACACGGGACAATGGTTCATGCATGCGCCGCAGCGGATGCAGCGGAGCATCGGCTGAAACGCGCCGCCCAGCAGCCCGGTGCGACCTGCGTCCACGAGCACGATGTGGAAGTGCTCAGGTCCGTCGGTCTCGCCGGCAGCGCGCGCGCCAGTAGTGATGGATAGGTAGTTGGTGATGGATTGGCCGGTTGCGGAGCGCGGCAGCAGGCGCATGAGCGTCGCGACGTCCTCCAAGGTCCCCACTACCTTTTCGATACCGGTAACGGCGACGTGAACACGCGGCATCGTCGTAGTCAGCCGCCCGTTGCCTTCGTTCGTCACGATCAGCGTAGAGCCGGTTTCGGCGATGAAGAAATTCGCGCCGGATATGCCCATGTCAGCGGACAGGAAGTGGGGCCGCAGGATCTCGCGCGCCTCGCGCGTGAGTTCGTTGATGTCCGTCTTGCGCGTCCGCCCGTGTACGCGCTCGAACAGGTCCGACACCTCGTCCTTGCTCTTGTGCACCACTGGCGCAACGATGTGCGAAGGAGGCTCTTTGGCGAGCTGGAGGATGTATTCCCCGAGGTCGGTCTCGATGACGTGAATACCGGCCTGCTCGAGTGCCTCGTTAAGCGCGCACTCCTCGGTCACCATCGACTTCGACTTGATCGCGGTCTTCACGCGGTGCTGGCGAGCGATTTCGACAACGATCCGGTTTACGTCCTCCCGCGTTTCCGCCCAGTGCACGACCGCGCCGCGCGCGGTCGCGGCCTTCTCGAACCGCTCGAGGTAGACGTCGAGGTTGGCGAGCGAGCGGTCCCGGATCTGGCGCGCCGTCTCGCGAATGTCCTCGAAGTTATCGAGCTCGGCGATCGCGCGCGCACGCGCGTCGACGAAGCGCTCCGAGAATCGCTCGAGAGATTTCTGCAGCACCGGCTCGTGGAGCTTCTTTGCCGCCGTGGCCTTGAAGTGGATGGAGGAGACTTGCATCGGCGTTCCTGCGGAGTTCCCAACCTTACTTGGTCACTCGGGTTTGCCCGCCAGGACTTCCGCGACATGCAGGACGCTAAGCGCCTTCCCACCGCGCCGAGACATTCGTCCCTCGATGTTCAGCATGCAGCCGAGGTCGCCAAGCACGAGGGTGTCGGCACCAGTGGCAAGCGCAGCCTTGCACTTGTTGTCGGCAAGGCGCGCGGAGATTTCTCCGAACTTGATCGAGAAGGTGCCGCCGAAGCCGCAGCAGGCCTCGGCTTCAGGCATCTCCGTGAGCTGGAGGCCGTGCACCTTCGCGAGGAGTGCCCGCGGCTGCGCCTTGACTCCGAGCTCGCGCAGGCCTGCGCAGGAATCGTGATAGGTGATGGACCCGTCGAATGTTCCGGAAACGCTCTCGACGTGTGCGACGTTCACGAGGAAATCGGTGAGTTCGTAGGTGCGCTCGGCGAGTTGCTGGATCCGCGCGAAGTTCTCGGGGTCGCCGCGGAAGATATCCGGATAGTGATGGTGAAGCATTCCGGCACAAGAGCCGGAAGGAGCGACTATGTAATCGACCCCCTCGAATTCGCGCGCAAGCTTGAGGGCGAGTACGCGGGCCGCTTCTGCATCGCCCGAGTTGTAGCCGGG
>JBEVOI010000092.1:0-2909 GCA_040507665.1 Burkholderiales bacterium | reverse complement strand
ATACGTTTCGGAAGTGAGAAGTGAACGAAAAGGGCTCTCTCATTGCCTGTACCAGATCTTCGCCCGCTGGTCGGGCGCCAGATACATCTTGTCGCCCTCCTTGACGTCGAACGTCGCATAAAACTCGGGAATGCTCCGCACCGGCGCGTTGGCCCGGAACATCTCGGGCGCGTGAGGATCGGTCATCACCTGCTGGCGGCGGGCATCGTCGCGCATCTTGCCGGCCCAGGCCTGGGCCCATCCCATGTAGAAGCGCTCGTCGCCGCTGAGGCCGTCGAGCGTCGGTGCGGGCTGTCCCTTGAGTGAGATGCGGTAGGCACGGTGGGCAATCACCAGGCCCGTCAGGTCGGCGATGTTCTCGCCCAACGTGAGCGCCCCGTTCACCTTCAGCCCCGGCATTGGCTCCAGCTGGTTGTACTGCTCGACGATGACCTTCGCGCGCTTCTGGTATTCCTCGGCATCCTGCTTCGTCCACCAGTCGCGCAGGACGCCCTCGGCGTCGAAGTTGCGGCCCTGATCATCGAAGCCGTGTCCCATCTCGTGCCCGATCACGCCGCCGATGCCTCCGTAGTTGGCGGCGTCGTCGGCCTCCATGTTGAAGAACGGCGGCTGGAGGATGGCGGCAGGAAAGACGATCTCGTTACGCACCGGGTTGTAGTACGCGTTCACCGTCTGCGGGGTCATGCCCCACTGCTCGGGATCGATGGGCTTGCCGACCTTGCTCAGCTGGTATTCGTTCTCGAAGACGTAGGCGCGGAGTAAGTTCCCGACCAGATCGTTCCGCTTGATCTCGAGTTTCGAGTAGTCGCGCCACTTGCTCGGGTAGCCGACCTTCGGGCGGAACTTCGCCAGCTTCTCCTGCGCTTGCTTCTTGGTCTCGGGACTCATCCACTCGAGCCCGTCGATGCTGGTGCGATAGGCCTCGCGCAGGTGCTCGACGAGCTGCTCCATGCGCGCCTTGGCTTCGGGCTTGAAGTGCTTGTCCACATACAGCTGCCCGAGCGACTCCCCGAGGTTGGCGTTCAGCGCGGTGACCGCTCGCTTCCACCGGGGTTGGTTCTCCTTCACGCCGCGCAGGGTGCGTCGGTAGAAGTCGAACTCGGCATCCACGAACGACTGGCTGAGGAACGGCGCGAAGCCATTGACGAGTGACGCCTTCAGGTACGGTTTCCACCGATCGACGGGCAGCTCGTTGACGGCAGCGGCAAAGGCCTTCAGGTAGCTCGGTTGATTGACGACGAACGCAGTGGCCTCACCGAGCCCGAGCTCCCCGGTCCAGGCCGCCCAGTCGAAGCCGGGGAACTGCTTCGCGAGCTCACCGGTTGCCACCTTGTTGTAGGTCTTGCCGGCGTCCCGGCTCTCCACATTGGTCCAGTGGGCTCGCGCGAGCCGCGTCTCGAGCGTGAAGATCTCTCGGGCCGAGGCGCCGGTGTTCTGCTGGCCTCCCAGCTTCAGGATGTTGTCCAGGAAGGTGACGTACTTCTCGCGATACTCGCGCAGCTTCGGCTCGTTCTGCAGGTAGTAGTCGCGATCCGGCATGCCGAGCCCGCCCTGGTAGAGATACAAGATGTCGTGATCAGGCTGCCCGGCGTCACCGTCGACGTACCCGATCACCGGGTTGATCAGGTTCAGCTTGAAGAACCGCGCGAAATGTCGCGCCAGGTCCTCCTTGGTCTTGATCGCGTCGATTGCGGCCAGCTCCGTCGCGATGGGCGCGAGGCCCAGTTCCTCGACCTTCGCTTCGTTCATGAAGCTGTCGTAGAAGTCGCCAATCTTCTGGGCATCGCTCCCGGGGCTCTTGTTCCCGGCCTTCACCGCATCCTCGGCGATGGCGCGCAGATCCTCCTGCGACTTCTCCACGAGTCGATCGAACGAGCCCCACGACGAGCGGTCCGCCGGGATGTCCGTCTTGGCGAGCCACGTGCCGTTCACGTGCCGGAACAAGTCGTCCTGGATGCGGACCATCCCGTCGGCCGCGCCGAGATCGATTCCCGACGCCAGCGCGACCGGTGCGGAGGCAGAGGGACCTGCAGGCGGCGTGCAGGAGGCCACTAGACCGGCGAGTGACAGGACCATCAGACGAGAGGCAAGTCGCATGACCTTCGATCTTACCTGCGTGCCGTACCCGAGAAGGTAAAATGCCGGCGTTGGTGCAGGCGGTGTACACGAACGAAGGGACGAGCTGGTGCACGCCGGACGTGATGGTTATGTGAGGCTCGACTTGTCCATCGCCGGGGCCGCGGTGCGCTCCTGGCGGGCCGACGACCTGCCGTCGATCCTCCACCACGCCAACAACTGGGAGGTCGCGCGTCAACTCCGCGATCGGTTCCCCCATCCTTACGAGCCCGGGCACGCTCTCGGATTCCTGCAGTGGGTGGGCCAGCAACCCGTCGCGACCGTGTGGGCGATCGCGATCGACGATGCCGCGGTGGGCGGCATTGGCCTGCAGCTGGGGCAGGATATCGAGCGAGTGTCCGCGGAGATCGGGTATTGGCTCGGCCAGAGCCACTGGGGCCGCGGCCTGGCCACGGCGGCCGTGCGATCGGTGACCGAGTACGCATTCGAGACGTTCGGCCTGACGCGGATTTTTGCTGTGCCATTCGCCGCGAACGCGGCCTCGATTCGTGTCCTCGAGAAGGCTGGCTACAGCTTGGAGGGACGTTTGCGCCGCAGCGCCATCAAGGACGGCGTGATCTGCGACCAGCGGCTCTACGCGCGCTATAGGTAGCGGGCTGGACCTTCGCTCCGGCCGGCAGAGTAAGGGAGCATGTACGAGCCGGCGGTGGGTCTGGCGCAATCGCCTGGTCGAAGACCCCGCTTCGGGGGCCGCGAGATGGGTCGACCAACACAGCCGGTGCTCGGGTTGTTCGAGATGAACCTCAAGCGATAGGCTAGGAGGTCATGTCATC
>JBEVOI010000330.1:0-13956 GCA_040507665.1 Burkholderiales bacterium | reverse complement strand
AAGCCGGGCTTTGCAATCCCGTCTCATGCGGCGTTTTTTCTGCGCTTTCCGAAACGCAAACAGGCTGTGTGCAGTCCTTCACGAGGTGGAGCTAACCCAACATGAACCGACAAGAGTTCTTCCCCCAGGGCGTTGAGCTGTCCGACAAGATCACGCCCGAATATGCCGACATCCTCACCCCGCACGCCCTCGAGTTCGTCGCGAAGCTTGCCCGGCATTTCGAGTCACGCCGCCGGGAGTTGCTTGCCCGCCGCGTCCAGCGCCAGATCGAGATCGCCTCGGGCAAGCTGCCGGACTTCCTGCCCGAGACGGCCGACGTACGCGCTGGCGACTGGGTGGTCACGCCCGTTCCTCCAGACCTGCAGGACCGGCGTGTCGAGATCACGGGCCCCGTGGATCGCAAGATGGTGATCAACGCGCTCAACTCGGGTGCGAACGTCTACATGGCGGACTTCGAGGACTCGAGCACGCCGACCTGGCCGAACGTCGTCCAAGGTCAGATCAACCTGAAGAAGGCGATCGCGCGCACGCTCAGCTTCGTCTCCGCCGAAGGCAAGCGCTACGCCCTCGGCGACAGGACTGCCACGCTGATGGTGCGCCCTCGAGGCTGGCACCTGGTGGAGAAGCACGCGAAGGTCGACGGCGAGATCGTCGGCGGCGCGTTCTTCGATTTCGGCCTCTACTTCTTCCACAACGCGAAGGCACTGCTCGAGCGCGGTACAGGTCCCTACTTCTACCTGCCGAAGATGGAGAGCCACCTGGAGGCGCGCCTCTGGAACGACGTCTTCAACTTCGCCCAGGACGAGCTCAAGATTCCCCGCGGAAACATCAAAGCGACGGTGCTGATCGAGACCGTCCTCGCCGCATTCGAGATGGACGAGATCCTGTACGAGTTGCGTGAGCACTCGGCCGGCTTGAACATCGGCCGCTGGGACTACATCTTTTCGTGCATCAAGAAGTTTCGCAGCAAGCCGGATTTCTGCCTCGCCGACCGGGCGCAGGTGACCATGACCGCGCCCTTCATGCGTGCCTACGCGCTCTTGCTCGTCAAGACCTGCCACCGGCGCAACGCGCACGCGATGGGAGGCATGGCGGCGCAAATTCCGATCAAGAACGACGCCGCCGCCAACGAGGCCGCACTGAACAAGGTGCGCGCGGACAAGGAGCGCGAAGCGACCGATGGCTGCGACGGCACCTGGGTCGCACACCCGGGCCTGGTGCCGGTGGCCAAGGCGATCTTCGACAAGCACATGCCGACGCCGAACCAGGTGAGCAAGAAGCGCGATGACGTGAACGTGACCGCGAAGGACCTGCTCGACTTCCGGCCGGAGCAGCCCATCACCGAGGCCGGGCTGCGCATGAATATCAACGTTTCGCTGCAATACCTCGGCTCTTGGCTCGCCGGAACCGGCTGCGTTCCCATCTTCAACCTGATGGAGGACGCCGCCACCGCCGAGATCTCGCGCTCGCAGATGTGGCAGTGGATCCGGAGCCCGAAGGGCGTGTTGGATGATGGCCGCAAAGTGACCGTTGAACTCTTCCGCAAGCTGCTGCCCGAGGAGCTCGCCAAGGTGCGCGCCCAGCTCGGCGACCATCAGTTCGTGCTCGGGGGCCGCTACGAGCTCGCGGCGAAGCTTCTGGATGACATCGTCACGCGCGAAGATTACGTCGACTTCATCACCCTGCCCGCCTACGATCGGATCGACTGATCGGAACCCCGGCAGGACGCGGGCCGCGCGTGCGGCGGGTCGTGTCCTGCTGTTCAACAAGCCGTACGGGGTCATCTGTCAGTTCAGCCCGTGCGCCGCTCACCGCAACCTCAAGGACTTCATTGCGGCGCCCGGCGTCTATGCCGCGGGCCGTCTCGACGCGGATAGCGAGGGTCTGCTGATCCTTACCGACAGCGGGATGCTCCAGCATCGGATCAGTCATCCCCGCCACAAACTCGCGAAGACATATTGGGTGCAGGTCGAGGGGAACCCCACGCGCGCCGCACTGGCGCACATCGAGTCAGGTGTCGACCTCGGGGACTTTCGTGCCCTCCCCGCACAAGTACGGCCGATTTCGGAGCCGGCTGGCCTCTGGGAGCGCGATCCGCCGATTCGATTCCGCAAGGCGCTGCCGACGTCATGGCTGCAACTCACGCTCGTGGAAGGCAGGAACCGGCAGGTCCGCCGCATGACCGCAGCGGTCGGGCTGCCCACCCTGCGCCTGATCCGCTGGCGTGTCGGAGACTGGACGTTGGAGGGGCTGGCGCCCGGCGCCTGGAGAGAACTTCCCGACCCCGCTCAAATCGGGCAACGCCGCCGCCGCGACAGCAACGCCGCGTAAGCGGTTTCGACGCACGGCTCCCGCGGGTAGAATGCGGGATTTCTCCGGACCCCCCGCATGATCTGGACGCCCCGCGTCACCGTCGCCGCCATCGTCGAACAGAACGGGCGCTTTCTTCTGGTCGAGGAAGAGACCGATAGCGGGCTCGGGCTCAACCAGCCCGCCGGTCATCTCGACGAGCACGAGTCGCTGCTCGAGGGCGTCGCGCGCGAAACCCTCGAGGAAACCGGGTACAGCTTTCGTCCCGACGCGCTCATCGGCGTATACCTCTGGCATGCGCCAGAAAAGGGTTTGACGTACCTGCGCTTCGCGTTTTCAGGGACACTCGTCGACCACGATCCGGCGCGACCGCTCGACACCGGCATCGTTCGCACGCTCTGGCTCACTCCAGCGGAGGTTGCCGCCGAAATGCGCCGGCACCGCAGTCCGCTGGTCCAACGCTGCATCGATGATTATCGAGCGGGCCGGCGTTATCCCCTCGAACTCCTGAACCGTCTTTCGGGAGAGGATGAGTAAACCCAGGGTCGTCGTCGGCATGTCCGGCGGCGTCGATTCTTCGGTAGCGGCCTGGCTGCTGAAGGAGCAAGGCTACGACGTGGTCGGCCTCTTCATGAAGAACTGGGAGGACGACGATACCGACGAATACTGCTCGTCGCGGGAGGATCTCGTGGATGCGGTGTCGGTCGCGGAGCGCATCGGCATCGAGATCGAGGCGGTAAATTTTTCCGCCGAGTACAAGGACCGGGTGTTCGCGAATTTCCTGGCCGAATACCAAGCGGGGCGCACGCCGAATCCCGACATCCTTTGCAACGCCGAAATCAAATTCAAGGCATTCCTCGACCACGCGCTGGCACTCGGGGCGGAGCGCATCGCCACCGGCCACTATGCGCAGGTGCGAGAGATCGAAGGCCGGTTCCAGCTTCTCAAAGCTGAAGACGGCACCAAGGACCAGAGCTACTTTCTGTACCGCCTCAATCAGGGCCAGCTATCGAAAACCCTGTTTCCCCTCGGCGCGATCTACAAGCGCGAGGTGCGCGAAATTGCCCGCAAGCTCGGGCTGCCCAACCATGACAAGAAGGACAGCACCGGCATCTGCTTCATCGGCGAGCGTCCGTTTCGGGAGTTCCTGATGCGCTACTTGCCGCCGGAGCCAGGCGATATGGTCACAGCGGCAGGCAGGAGCGTGGGTCGCCACGACGGCCTGATGTACTACACCATCGGCCAACGCCAGGGGCTTGGTATCGGCGGTGCGGGAGAGGCATGGTACGTCGTGGCCAAGGACCTCCCGAAGAACGCCTTGGTCGTGGTCCAGGGGCACGAGCATCCCGCGCTGTTTTCGGATCGGCTCAGGGCCACCGACATGACCTGGGTCAGCGAAACGCTGCCCCATTGCCACTGGGTGTACGCGGCGAAGACCCGTTACCGGCAGCCGGACGCGCCCTGCGCGATATCGCGAATCGGCGACGACGATTTCGAGGTGGAATTTGCGGCGCCGCAGTGGGCTGTGACACCGGGGCAATCGGTGGTCGTATACGAAAGCAAAGTGTGTCTGGGTGGCGGCATCATCGAGACCGCGTCGGCGCCACCTGAAAGCGCCAAGTAGGAAAACCGCCCGGATCGGGAGGCAAAGAAATCGCACGGCCCCGGCGCGCTTCGCGCCGCAGTAGCGTTACAGGAAACTCAGTTACGCTTTGGGGGGAGCCGAGTCCCGGAACGACGGCCGCTTGAAGAGCTTCTCCGAGTGCTTTTCGAGATGGGGATAGGTGCCGCGCCAGTCGATCTCGGGAAAACGCAGGTCGAGGTAGCCCAGCAGGACGCCGACCGCGACGTCAGCGAGGCTGTAGCTTTCGCCAAAGCACCAATGCCGGTCGGAGAGCTCCTCGGCGATGGCCAGCAATCCGCGTTCGACTTTCTTCGACTGGCGCTCGACCCACGCCGGCTCCTGTTTACGGGCCAGGCGACGCTTCTCCGTGACGATGGCGACCGCCGCGTCGCAGACGCCGTCCGCGAGCGCTTCCCAACGCTTCACATGCACACGTTCCCGGGTTACATCGGGAAGCAGCCGCGTAACGGGACTAGCGGCATCCAGGTACTCGACGATCACACGAGAGTCGTACAGGGATGATCCGTCGTCCATGACGAGCACTGGGACCTTGCCGAGCGGATTGAATTCGGGGACGCGCGTCTGCGGGTCGCCGGGCGCGTCCTCCTCGAAAGCACAATCGATGCGCTTCTCGGCGAGCACGACACGCACTTTCCGCGTGTAGGGGCTGGTCTGAGTGCCGATCAGTTTCATGGCAAGTCGTTATTCTGGCGGGAGGCGGATTATAGCATCGGGGCAACCGGTACTCGTCCGCGCGCAGCGCGTTGCGCAAGCGCCAAGGAACCTAACCGGCGGGGCGTCCCCGCCCCCTGTGCTAGAATTTTCGTGTCCTTCCGGCGCAATCGCTGATGCAGCCTACCCCGGTAACGCCCCTCACCGCGCTCTCTCCGCTCGACGGTCGCTACGCCCGCCAGATGGAGCCACTGCGGCGCGATCTCAGCGAGTACGGATTGATGCGCCATCGCGTCCGCGTCGAGATCGGCTGGCTCTTGCGCCTGGCCGCGGATTCTTCCGTCGAGGGCATCGGCCCGTTCAGCGACGCTGCGCAGTCGACACTGCTCGCGCTCTCGGAACAATTCGGCGAGGCGGACGCGCAACGCGTGAAGGCGATCGAAGCGCAGACCAATCACGACGTGAAGGCGATCGAGTACTGGCTCAAGGAAAAGGTGGCCGGCGATCGTGAGCTCGAGCGCGCCGCCGAATTCATCCATTTCGCCTGCACGTCCGAAGACATCAACAACATCGCCTACGCGTTGATGGTACGCAACGCGCGCGAAGAACTCGCTGGCGCGTTACGCGGGCTGGAGACACGCTTGGTCCAGCTCACCCATGCGCACGCCGCACTGCCCATGTTGGCCCGCACCCATGGCCAGCCGGCGACTCCGACCACACTCGGCAAAGAGGTGGCAAACTTTCTTCATCGCCTTCATCGCGCCCGCGCGCGCTTCGCTGCGGTGCCGATCCTCGCCAAGATCAATGGCGCCACCGGAAACTACAACGCGCACGTCGCCGCGTATCCGAACGTCGATTGGGAAGGTGTGGCGCGCGGCTTCGTCGAGTCCATGGGTCTGGAGTTCAACCCGTACACGATTCAAATCGAGCCCCATGACGGCCTGGCCGAACTTTTCGATGCGCTGTCCCGGATGAACACGATTCTGATCGATCTGAACCGGGACATGTGGGGTTACATCTCGATCGGATATTTCAAACAGAAGACGGTGGAGGGCGAAGTCGGCTCCTCCACCATGCCGCACAAGGTCAACCCGATCGATTTCGAGAACTCCGAGGGCAACCTCGGCGTCGCCAATGCGCTGCTTCGCCATCTCTCGGAGAAGTTGCCGGTATCGCGCTGGCAGCGCGACCTCAGCGACTCCACGGTGTTGCGCAATATCGGCGTCGCTTTCGGGCACAGCCTGCTCGCGTATATTTCGCTGGACAGAGGACTCTCGCGGGTCGAAGCGGACCCGGCGCGTCTGGCAGAGGATCTGGATGCCAACTGGGATGTGCTCGCCGAAGCGGTGCAGACGGTCATGCGCCGCCACGGACTGCCGAATCCCTACGAACAACTGAAAGCGCTGACCCGCGGCAAGGGCGGCATCTCCGCCAAGGCGCTGCGCGCGTTCATCCAGAGCCTCGATCTGCCGGAGGGCGAGCGCGCCCGGCTGCTCGCCCTCACCCCCGCCTCCTACATCGGCAAGGCCGCGGACCTCGCACGTCGCATTTGAGTCTGGCGGGCCCGCGGTTGAACGCCGCGGCGGGCGCCCCTATCTAATGGCGGTGGACGTGGATAGGGAGGGTGCGTGACCCCAAATATCATTGACGTAACCGCTGCGACCTTTGACGATGCCGTGTTGCATGGCTCGCAGACCGTCCCAATCGTCGTGGATTTCTGGGCACCGTGGTGTGCGCCCTGCCGCACGCTCGCGCCCGTGCTCGAAAAGCTTGCCGCCGAATACGACGGCAAGTTCGTTCTTGCCAGGGTGAACTCGGACGAGAACCAGGCGCTCGCGGCCCGGTTCGGTGTGCGCGGCATCCCGAATGTGAAGGCGTTCGTGGACGGGCGCCTCGTCGACGAATTCAGCGGCGCGCTGCCCGAGCCCGCCGTGCGGGACTTCATCGAGCGCCTGCTGCCCAATCCCGGCGAGGAGCTACGGCGCGCCGCGATGCGTGACTATGCAGTGGGCAACGCAACATCCGCGCTTTCGAAGCTGGATCGGGTAGCCGAACTCGACCCTGCGAACCGCCTCGCCGCGGTAGACCGAGCCGAAGTGCTGATCGCGCTGGGTCGGCTCGAAGCGGCACGCACGGCGCTCGACGGCGTCGACGTGCTCACCCGTCAGGAAGACCGGGTGAAGGGACTCGTGGCCCGGCTGAACATTGCGGCAGGTGTGGAGGGCGCGCCCGACGCCGCCACCCTCGAAGCGCGCATCGCGGCGGACGGTAACGATCTGGACGCACGGCTCCTGCTCGCAAACCTGCACGCGGCCAGTCAGCGCTACGAGCCGGCCCTCAGCGAGCTGCTGGAGGTCACGACGCGCGACCGCCGTTTCCGCGACGACGCAGGCCGCAAGCAAATGGTGGCCTTGTTCAGCATCGTGGGGGAAGAGAACGAGCTGGTGGCCCGCTACCGGCGCCTGCTCGCGTCGGTGCTCAACTGACGCGCAGGTCTGCTACGCCTGGGCCTTGTGCCGCAGGTATTCGATGATCCCGGGCAGGATCGAAAGAAAGATGATGGAGAAGATCACGAGCGTCAGATTGTTCTTGACGATCGGGAAGTTGCCGAAGAAATAGCCGGCAAGCGTGAGCGACACGATCCAAAACACGCCCCCGACCACGTTGTAAGCGGTGAAGCGACCTGGCTCCATGGCGCCCACACCGGCCACGAACGGCGCATAGGTGCGCACGATGGGCACGAAGCGGGTGATGATGATGGTTTTCCCGCCGTGCTTCTCGAAGAAGCGGTGCGTGCGTTCCAGGTACTCCGGCTTCAGGAAGCGTGCGCCCCCGGGCTTGAACACTTTGGGTCCGAGATAGCGTCCGATCGCGTAGTTGACCTGGTTGCCCGCGATCGCGGCGAAAGTGAGCAGCATGATCAACAGCCCGATGTCGAGTGCGCCCGCTGCAGCGAGTGTGCCGAGCACGAAGAGCAGCGAGTCGCCGGGCAGGAAAGGCGTCACGACGAAGCCGGTCTCGGAGAAGATCACCAGAAACAGGATGGCGTACACCCAGACGCCGTAGGTCTGGGTGAGCTCGAGCAAGTGCTTGTCGAGGTGGACCACCACGTCCCACAGCCAAGCCAGCAGTTCCACGGCTCGCCCTCTAGACAGCTGGGCCGGCTTCGCGCTTCTCCGCCTTGACCAGGTTCGACCGGGACACGCCCAGCCACATGACCAAGGGCGCCGCTACCAGCACGGAAGAGTAGACGCCGAAGAGAATGCCGATGAACAGGGCGAGCGCGAAGTAATGAAGAGCGGGCCCGCCGAAGAGGAGCATCGACACCACCATCAGCTCGGTACAACCGTGCGTGATGATGGTGCGCGACATGGTGCTGGTGATGGCGTTGTCGATGATGTGTGGCACCGAAGCCTTGCGCATCTTGCGGAAGTTCTCGCGGATCCGGTCGAAAATCACCACCGATTCGTTCACCGAGTAGCCGAGGACGGCGAGCACGGCGGCCAGCACCGGCAGCGAGAACTCCCACTGAAAGAACGAGAAGAAACCCAGAATGATCACCACGTCGTGCAGGTTCGCGATGATGCCCGATACCGCGAAGCGCCACTCGAACCGGATCGACAGCCAGATCATGATGCCCACGACCACGAGCAGCAGCGCGAGCGCACCGTCGGTCGCGAGCTCCTTCCCCACCTGCGGCCCGACGAATTCGACCCGCCGGAGCTCGACATCCTTGCTCTCGCTGCGCAGCGCCTGCATCACGTTCTCGGACAGTTGCGCACTCGACAGACCCGGCTTGAGAGGAAGCCGGAGCAGCACGTCGCGCGAAGTGCCGAAGTTCTGCACCGCCGCGTCGGGGAAGCCGAGCTTGTCCAGCGCGCCGCGGATCTTCTCGAGATCGGCGGCCTGCGGGTAGCTCACCTCCATCACCGTTCCGCCGGTGAACTCGACGCTGAAGTGCAGCCCCTTGATCGCGAGCGAAGCCACCGCCAGCAGGAACGTGATCAACGAGATGATGTTGAACACGAGCGCATGGCGCATGAACGGAATGTCGCGCCGGATGCGGAAGAGCTCCATGGTCGTTGCCCTTTCTGTGCCTCAGGGTGCGGCGGTAGGCGCAGCGGCGGGCGGGCCGGTGCGCTTGTACCAGTCCGTGTCGCCGATGGCGAGCTTCTTCACCTTGCGACCGCCGTAGATCAGATTCACGATCGCCCGCGACACCACCACCGAGCTGAACATCGAGGTGACGATGCCGAGGCAATGCACGACGGCGAAGCCGCGCACCGGGCCGGACCCAAAGATGAGCAGCGCAATACCGGCGATGAGCGAAGTCACGTTCGAGTCCAGAATGGTGCCGAAGGCGCGCTCGTAACCGGCGTTGATCGCCGCCTGCGGGGTCGCCCCGTTGCGGACCTCCTCGCGGATGCGCTCGTTGATGAGCACGTTGGCGTCGATCGCCATGCCTAGGGCAAGCGCGATCGCGGCGATGCCGGGCAGCGTGAGCGTCGCCTGCAGCATCGAGAGCAGCGCCACCAGCAGCAACACGTTCACTGCCAGCGCGATCACCGACACGACCCCAAACACCGAGTAGTAGAAGCTCATGAACAGCGCGATCGCGACGAAGCCGTAGAGCGTCGAGTTGAAGCCCTTGCGGATGTTGTCGGCGCCGAGACTCGGGCCGACGGTCCGCTCTTCGATGATTTCCATCGGGGCCGCAAGTGAGCCGGCGCGCAGCAGCAGCGCGACATCGTTCGCCTCCGTGGTGGTCATGCGGCCGCTGATCTGCACCCGGCCGCCACCGATTTCCTGCCGGATGACGGGTGCGGTGATCACTTCGCCCTTGCCCTTCTCGATGAGCAGGATCGCCATCCGCTTGCCGACGTTGTCCCGCGTCACCTGCTGGAAGATGCGTGACCCGGCGCCGTCGAGGGTCAGGTGCACAGCAGGTTCGCCGGTCTGCCCGTCGAAGCCGGCCTGCGCGTCGGTGAGCCGGTCGCCGGTCAGCACCACCTGCTTCTTTACGAGCAGCGGCGAGCCGCCGCGCTCGGTATAGAGCTCGGTCCCGAACGGGACATTGCCTGCAAGCGCCGCGTTCACGTCTGCGTTGTCGTCCACCATTCTCACTTCGAGCGTGGCAGTACGACCGAGAATGTCTTTCGCCTTGGCGGTGTCCTGGACCCCGGGCAACTGCACCACCACTCGTTCGGTACCCTGCTGCTGGATGATGGGCTCGGCCACGCCGAGCTCGTTGATGCGGTTGTGGAGTGTCACGATGTTCTGGCGGACCGCGCCCTCCTGGGTCTTGCGCAGGGCTTCGGGCTTGAGCACGAGGCGGATCTTCTGCTCCCCGCCTTCGTCCGTCGCCGCAAGCTCGAAGTCGGGCTGGGTATCCTGGATCAGCCGCTCGCCCTTCCCGAACGCTTCCTGGTCCCGGAAGCGCACGACGATGGCGTTGCCTTCTCGCGCGATGCCGGCGTGGCGGATACCGCGGTCCCGCATCTGGGTGCGCAGATCCGTCGCCACGCTGTCGAGGCGCTTCGTGATCGCTGCCTTCATATCCACTTCCAGCAGAAAGTGGACGCCGCCGCGCAGGTCGAGGCCCAGATACATCGGCAGCGCATGCAGCGCGGTGAGCCAGCGCGGGGTGTTGGAGAGCAGGTTCAGCGCGACGATGTAGGAAGGATCCTTGTCATCGGGGTTGAGCGTCTTGTTGAGGACGTCCTTCGCCTTGAGCTGGATGTCGGTGTCCTTGAAGCGCGCCTTGACCCCGACCGTGTCGAGAAAGACGCCCTCGCTCTCGATGCCGGCGCCCTGGAGCGCTGCTTCGACCCGGGCGAGCAGGGCCGCATCGGACTTGAGCGTCGCCTTCACGGGGGAAGCCTGAACCGCCGGCACCTCGCCAAAGAAGTTGGGCAGGGTGTAGATCGCCCCCAGCGCGATCGCGATCACGACGATGAGGTTCTTCCAGAGTGGGTAGCGGTTCATGCGCGGATACAGCGCGGATCACAACGCCTTCAGCGTGCCCTTGGGCAGCAGGGTGGTCACCGCCTGTTTCTGCACGTGGACCTCGACGTTGGGCGCAATCTCTACCGTGACGTAGGCATCGCCAACCTTGGTCACGCGCCCCGCCGTCCCACCGGCGGTCACCACCTCGTCACCCTTCTGAAGCGCATCGACCATCGTCTTGTGTTCCTTCGCGCGCTTGGTCTGGGGGCGGATGATCAGGAAGTACAGGATCACGAACATCAGGATCAGCGGGAACAGGCTGATCCAATCCATGCCCGGCGCCCCGGCGGGGGCGGCCTGGGCGAAGGCCTGCGAGATGAACATGGGAAGTGGTCTCCGGGAGTTGAACTCTGGGGAGGGCCGGGCCGAAGCCCCGGCAACGATCAAAAGGGCGCAATTTTAGCACGCCCCCGCAAGGCCTTGCTTGACGGCCGCCGCGTGCTCGCTGAGGCGGCCGGCGACGATGGCGCGTCGCAATCCGGCCATCAGCTCCTGGTAGTAGTGCAGGTTGTGGAGCGTATTGAGCCGCGCCCCGAGGATCTCCCCCACACGGTGCAGATGGTGCAGATAGGCGCGGCTGAAGTGGCGACAGGTGTAGCAGCCGCAAGCCTCGTCTACCGGCGCCGTGTCCGATCGGTAGCGGCTGTTGCGCAGCCTGATGACGCCGTTGCGGGTAAAGAGCCAGCCGTTGCGGGCGTTGCGCGTGGGCATCACGCAATCAAACATGTCCATTCCTGCGAGCACGGCCTCGACCAGGTCTTCCGGCGTGCCTACGCCCATCAGGTAACGTGGCTGCGTTTGCGGCAAAAGGGCCGCGGTGTGCCGCAGAATGCGGAGCATCTCCGGCTTCGGCTCGCCCACCGAGAGCCCCCCGATCGCATAGCCATCGAAACCGATCGCAGCGAGACCAGTGATTGACTCTTCCCGGAGGCACTCATACATGCCCCCCTGGACGATGCCGAAGAGCGCATTGGGGTTGCCAACATGGGCGCTCTTGCTGCGCTCCGCCCAGCGCAGGCTGAGCAGCATCGACTGGCGGGTTTGCGCCTCGTCTGCCGGGTGCGGCGTGCACTCGTCGAACACCATCGCCACGTCGGCGTCGAGCACGCGCTGGATGCGCATCGATTCTTCGGGCGTGAGCAGGAGCCGGTCGCCGTTCACCGGAGACGCGAACCGCACCCCCTCCTCCGTGATCTTGCGCAGATCGCCGAGACTGAATACCTGATAGCCGCCGGAATCCGTCAAGAGCGGTCCGCTCCAGCCCATGAAGTGATGCAGACCGTCGTGGGCCTCGATGACGTCGAGCCCGGGACGGAGCCACAGGTGGAACGTGTTGCCAAGGACGATCTGCGCGCCGACCTCCCGCAGCTCCACGGGGCTCAGGCTTTTTACGCTTCCGTAGGTGCCCACGGGCATGAACGCCGGCGTGTCCACGACGCCGTGGGGCAGCGACAGCCGTCCGCGCCGCGCCAAGCCGTCGCGCGCGAGCAACGCGAACGTCAGGCTCATCTATGACTCTCCGCGCTCGATGAGCATCGCGTCGCCGTAGCTGTAGAAGCGGTAGCGTTCCTGCACCGCATGGCGGTAGGCAGCGCGAATCGTTTCGAGGCCGCCGAACGCGGCCACCAGCATGAGCAGCGTCGAGCGCGGCAGGTGGAAGTTGGTGACGAGGCATTCCACCACCTTGAAGCGGTAGCCGGGCAGAATGAAGAGATTGGTCTCGCCGCTGCCCGCCTGCAGCTCGCCGTCGGGGCAGGCGGTTTCCAGGGCGCGCAGCGTCGTGGTGCCGACTGCGAGTACGCGACCGCCGCGCTCCTTCGCCGTCCGGATCGCATCGACTGTCGCCTGCGGAATCCGGAACCACTCGCTGTGCATGGTGTGGCTGCGGACGTCCGGATTGCGCACCGGCTGAAACGTGCCGGCGCCCACGTGCAAAGTGACCCACGCGACTTCAGCGCCGGTGGCCTTCACGTCGCCGATCATCCCGCGATCGAAGTGCAGCCCTGCAGTCGGCGCTGCTACTGCACCGGGATCGCGCGCGTAGACCGTCTGATAACGGTCTTCGTCGTGCTTGTCGGGAACCCGCGCAATATAGGGGGGTAGCGGCGTGCTGCCGTGGAGTTCCAATAGCGCGAAGATCTCACGAGTGTCGTCGAAGCGCACCCGGTAAAAGGGGCCGCGGCGCTCGAGCACCGTGGCACGCAGTCCCTCGGAGAGGAGGAGCTTGCTGCCCTCCCTTGGCGCGTGACTCGCGCGAACCTGGGCAAGCGCGTGGTGTGGGTCGAGGATGCGTTCAATCAGCACCTCGATAACGCCACCGGTCTCCTTCCCCCCGAGCAATCGCGCCTTGATGACCCGAGTATCGTTGAACACGACCACGTCGTCGGGGCGGACCAGTGCCGGCAGCTCGCGGAACATGCGGTCCTCGATTGCGCCACTCCCGGCGTCCACGTGCAGCAGGCGGCTGGCCGTGCGCTCCTGCGACGGGTGTTGCGCGATCAGCTCGGGCGGGAGCTCATAATCGAAATCCTCGATTTGCATGGGGCGGCATTATAGCTGCCACCTGGGTATGCCCCGGCTCGGGTTGTAGCCCCGCTTCGCTTTACGGGATAATCCGCGCTCTCCCGAGCCGGGATGACGGAACTGGTAGACGCGGCGGACTCACAACGAGGATGCCCTCCGCGGGGAGCCGACGTTGCGGTGGAGGCTAAACTGACCACTCAGAGATCGAGCCGGTCAGGTTAAGCGTAGCGGCCGGAACCAAAATCCGCCGCACGATTGTTTGAAATGCCGGGATGGCGGAACTGGTAGACGCGCTGGACTCAAAATCCAGTGCTGGCGACAGCGTGGGGGTTCGAGTCCCCCTCCCGGCACCACAAACCATTCCAGTGTCGTCCACGGCAGTCCACAAGACCCAGCAATGGCAGGGTATAACGGCCATATCGCCGTCCGACATAGTCCACAGATGTCCCTTGCAAGCTACCCCCAATAGGGGTACATTATGGGGGTATATAGGTTCCACATGACATCACGAGAGGAATCTACCCCACGGAGGCGGACATGCTCACCGACCGCGAAATCAAGATCGCCAAACCGCGCGACAAGTCTTACAAGCTCTTCGATGGTGGTGGTCTATACCTCGTAGTCACGCCTGCAGGAGGAAAACTCTGGCGGTGGAAGTATCGCTTCGGTGGCAAGGAGAAACTGCTCGCCGTGGGTAAGTATCCAGACGTGGGAGGCGCCGCAGCGCGCAAGCGTGCGTTTGAGGCGCGGCAGATACTCCACGAAGGCCGCGATCCGTCGGCAGAGAAGAAGGCGGAGAAGGAACGCGCTCGCGTTGCTGG
>JBEVOI010000032.1:0-8925 GCA_040507665.1 Burkholderiales bacterium | reverse complement strand
AGATACCCATGGACACCTCGTTGCAATGAGTGCAGTGCCGCATTTTGCCTGAGGGAGCGAGGTGCGCCTATCCCTGCCCCGTCAGGCCGTGACGCAGGCTCAAAGAAAAAGCCCGGCCCCTTCTTGCGGGCGCCGGGCTTGTGTGAACGCCAGTCCGCTCAGCAGCAGCGCACGCCGCCACCGCGACCGCCGTAGCGGCGGTCGATGGCGAAGCGGAAGAACTCCTCCTCGTTCATCGGCGGCACGTCGGGATGGATCACCTTGTGCCGCGACAGGTACAGCTCGTAGTCCGGCACACCGATCACCCCCCTCAGCGCCTTGCGGATCTGCACCACCTTGTCGGCGAGAGCCTGCAGCCGATCCGGGCTTGCGCCCAGCTCGGCCGCGAGCTTGTCGTCTCCTGCGAACCAATCAGTGAGACGTGGCATAGCTGACGCCTTCGGGGGCGTTGCGGTACGGAGTTTCGGCTGCTGTCGCCGTCGGGTTGCGCAGCGACTGCAGCGACATCTTGACGGTAAAGAACGCCATCGCGATCACCAGCCCGGCGAACATGATCGTGATGCTGCCGCAGAGATAGTTGTTGAACGCGACGCGCTGCATGTCCGCGATGGTCTTCGCGGGCGCGATCAACGTACCCGCCGCAGCGGCGTCACTGTACTTGCTGGCGAGGGCGAAGAAGCCGATCTTCGGGTCGGTCGAGGCCACCTTTTGCCAGGCCGCCGACAGGGTGCAGATCAGCAGCCACGCAGTAGGCACGAGGGTGACCCAGGTGTACTTCTCGCGCTTCATCTTGATGAGCACCGTCGTTGCGAGCAGCAGCGCGATACCGGCGAGCATCTGGTTGCCGATGCCGAAAAGCGGCCAGATCGTGTTCACGCCGCCGAGCGGGTCGATCGTGCCCTGATACACGAAGTAGCCCCATCCCGAAACGCACAGGATGGTCGCGATCACGTTGGCGGGGATCGACTCGATGCGGCCGAGCGGTTCGTACACGTGCCCGAGGAGGTCCTGAATCATGAAGCGGCCTGCCCGCGTACCGGCGTCCACGGCGGTGAGGATGAAGAGCGCCTCGAACAGGATCGCGAAGTGGTACCACAGCGCTTCCGTTGCCTTGCCGCCGAACACCTGCGCCATGATCTGCGCGATGCCGACAGCCAGCGTCGGTGCGCCGCCGGCCCGGTGCAGAATGGTGTGTTCGCCGACGTCCTTCGCGGTCTGGCTGATGAGCTCGGGCGTGATCACCCAGCCCCACTCGCTGATGACCTTGGCTGCCGACTCGACGGTCGGACCGATGACCGCAGCAGGCGCGTTCATCGCGAAGTAGATGCCGGGGTCGAGCACGGACGCCGCCACGAGCGCCATGATGGCGACGAAGGACTCGGTCAGCATCCCACCATAGCCGATGAAGCGGGCGTGCCCCTCGCGCTCGATCATCTTCGGCGTCGTGCCCGACGAGATCAGCGCGTGGAAGCCCGACACCGCACCGCAGGCGATGGTGATGAAGAGAAAGGGGAACAGGGTGCCTGCGACCACCGGCCCGGTCCCATCCGCGAAGCGCGTGACCGCCTCCATCCTCAGGTCGGGCATGACGACGTAGATGCCGATCGCGAGCGCGGCCACCACCCCGATCTTCAGGAACGTGGACAGATAATCACGCGGCGCGAGCAGGAGCCAGACCGGGAGCATGGATGCGATCGCGCCATACACGATCACCGCCCAGGCGAGCTGCGGAGCGGAATAGGTGAAGAGCGGCCCGAGGGTCGCGCTTTCCGACACATGCTGGCCGTACCAGATCGTCATCAGCAGCACGATGACCCCGAAGGCCGAGGCCTCCATGATCTTCCCCGGCCGGAGGAAGCGCATATAGATGCCCATCACCATGGCGAGCGGGATCGTCACGGCAACCGTGAATGTTCCCCACGGACTTTCGCCGAGGGCCTTCACGACGATCAGACCGAGCGCCGCGAGGATGATGATCATGATGGCGAGCGCGCCGATGAGCGCGATGGTCCCGGCGACCGGCCCCATTTCCATCTTGATCATTTCACCGAGCGATCGACCGTCGCGGCGCATGGAGCAGAAGAGGACCACGAAGTCCTGCACCGCACCCGCGACCACGACCCCCACCAGGAGCCAGATCGTCCCGGGGAGATAGCCCCATTGGGCGGCGAGCACCGGACCTACCAGCGGACCCGCCCCCGCAATCGCCGCAAAGTGGTGGCCATACAGCACGTACTTGTTCGTGGGGACGTAGTCGACCCCATCGTGGTGGGTCACCGCCGGGGTCATGCGGGAGTTGTCGAGCTGGACGACCTTTTCCGCGATGAACTTACTGTAGAAGCGGTACGCGATGAAATACACGCACAGAGCCGCCGTCACCAGCCAGGCGGCGCTCACGGGCTCGCCACGATTGAGCGCGATCGCCGCGAACGAGAATGCGCCGAGTATACCGAGCGCGGGCCAGAGCAAAACCTGAAGCATCTTGTTCACACTCGTCCCTCCATGACTGACAGAAGTCGCTTGGTCGCGGGCATCCCGGCTGCAAACCTGCTCGCTGCAGGCTACCACCCTGCCCCACTGTTTCTCGTTCTCCAAGAGCCGTTTCCGGCTGCGCCCGGCTGCTGCCGGGTCTCGGTCATGGCCGCCCCTGCGTCCGATCGCAAGACCGAACCTGTTAAATATGCTAGCACTTCTGCGTAAGACTGGCGCGCCGCCCGTCGCCAGTCGTTCGATGCCCTCTACATTACCGCCAGCACCTCGCCCCGCGGGTGCGCGCCCGCGGCGCCAGCGGACAACCGCCCCGGCTGGAAGCCGCCCGTTAGACTGCGGGGATGGAGAATGCTGATCCCCCCGCCCCCTACGCCGACCTCACCCCCGATTGCGTGCTGGACGCGCTGGAGAGTATCGGGCTGCGCGGCGACGGGCGCCTGCTCGCGCTGAACAGCTACGAGAACCGCGTATATCAGGTGGGGATGGAGGAAGGACCGCCGGTGGTCGCGAAGTTCTATCGCCCCGCGCGCTGGACCAGTGCGCAGATTCTCGAAGAGCACGGATTCGTGGTCGAGCTTGCCGAGCGCGAGCTCCCGGTGGTTGCTCCCATGGCGCTGGGGGGAGGCACGACACTGCACAACTTCGCAAGCTTCCGCTTCGCCGTGTATCCGCGCCGCGGCGGTCGTGCCCCCGAGTTGGACGATCCGGAAACGCTCGAATGGATGGGCCGCTTCATCGGTCGCATCCACGCGGTGGGGGCGTTGCGCCCCTTTACGGGCAGACCCGCAATCGACATCGCCAGCTTCGGCGACGAGCCGCGGGATTATCTGCGGTCCAGCGGTTTCCTCCCGGCGGACCTCGTTGATGCCTGGTCGAGCGTAATGGCGCAGGCGCTCGATGGTGTACGCCGAGGCTTCGATCGAGCAGGCGACGTTCGGACGCTGCGGCTGCACGGCGATTGCCACGCCGGCAACGTGTTGTGGACCGACGACGGACCGCATTTCGTCGACTTCGATGACTGCCGCACAGGGCCTGCGGTGCAGGACCTCTGGATGCTGCTCTCCGGCGACCGGTCCGACATGACGCGGCAGCTATCCGACGTGCTTGCGGGCTACGAGGACTTCTTCGAGTTCGATCCGCGCGAGTTGCATCTGGTGGAAGCACTGCGCACGCTGCGTCTGATCCACTACTCGGCGTGGCTCGCGCGGCGCTGGGACGATCCCGCTTTCCCCGCGGCGTTTCCGTGGTTCAACACCCAGCGCTACTGGCAGGATCGCATTCTGGAACTGCGCGAGCAGATCGCGCTCATGGACGAACCGCCCTTAGGCAACCTCTGAAACCGTTGGCGGCCGCCGGCGACAGCTCGATTAGTCCAGTGCAGCCTTGATGTCCCAGAGCGTTTTCTCTTCGTCCTCGCTGACCCACCTGCCGCCGATGCCCAGGAAGCCTCCTTCCTTGGCCGCCTCGGCGGCCTTCCGCGCCACGTTCATCAACATGTCGGAGAACGCCTGCGCATCGGGGGGGCTCTTGGCCTTCACCGCGACCATCGACTCCTTGATCATGGCGAAGACGCTTTCCCTGGATGGCGCATTCTTCTTGAATTTCTCCAGCTCGTGCATGGTCATGCCACAACCGAAGGCGGTGCCCATCAACGACGACGGAGCGGCCGTCTTGATGCTCTCCATGAGCGCGCCCGCGGCCGCGCCCAGCTCCTGAACAGCGCCTGAGCCCTTGGAACTCGAGGCGGTCACGATGAGATACGTCGTCGCCAGCGGCGCCATGCGGATCTTCGTCCAGTCGGCGTCGGTAAAGGACTTGCGCAGCGCAACCGCCGCATCGCCCGCCTCGAGGGCGGACTGCACGATTCGGGCAACGCCCTTGCTTGCCGGGTCGCTCATGAATTCCGCGCTTTCGTGCTCCAGCATCGCCGCAACGCCGGACGCATCCAGGTTTCGCGACCTGGCCAGGTCGGCGAGCAGGCCCATGAAGAGGGGAGCACCCATGTTGAGAAGCGGGCCAGCGTCGAAGCCGAGGCTTCTGGAGAGCGCGCTGGAGATGGCATTGGAGCCCCCTCCGAGAATGTTGGCCATCTTTTCGGCGGAGCTACCCACTCCGCCGCTGAGGGATTTCAGCGCCCGGGAGAGCACTTCGGCCGGGTCGACGGATTGCGAAAACCTGCCCATGATGGAGGCCGCGCCTTCGGGCGTGCTCGCTGCTTTCGCAAACGCACCGAGAAGCGTGGGGCCGATAACCCGGACACCCTTTTGCGCGAGCGGCGCGTCGATGCCGAGCGCGGTGCCGATGGCGTCGATCGCCTTCGGCGTGATGGTTGATTCAAGCTTTTCGAGCAAAGGTACCACCTGATTCCCCTCCTTTCGTTTTCGTTCGTTCCTGCCCGCGCGAGCGCTTTACGCGAATGACGACCGGCGCAGCCCGCGCTGAATAACCAATCGCCCTGCCCGCAGCCGATGACAGTTCCTGGCGCCCGGGGAGCAGGGGTAGATATTGTAGGCCCCACGCATGCCGCCAGGACCGGGTGGATGCTGGCGCTCGAGTTGCGGACAATTCTACGCCCCCGCCTTGCGCCGAAGCGAGCCGTCGACACCCTGAGCCGCCCGTAAAGGTCCTACAGACGGCAGAGTCGCTCGGCGGCGCGGGCGAGCGTTTCCCTGGACTTGGCGAAGCAGAACCGCAGCACTCGATTGTCTTCGCCGTTTGCGTAGAACACCGACACCGGAATCGATGCGACGCCGATCTCCCGCGTCAGTCGCTCTGCCACCGCCCTGTCCCCCTCTTCGCAGATGGTCGCATAGCTCGCGAGCTGGAAGTAGGTGCTGCCGCATGGGAGCAACTCCAGTCGCGAACCGGCCAACGCGTCCCGGAAGAAGTTTCGCTGTCCCTGGTAGAACGCCGCGAGTTCAGCGTACCACTCCTTCCGCGCCAGGAACTCCGCCAGCGCAAGCTGCGAGGGCGTGTGCACGCAGAAGACGACGAACTGATGGGCCTTCCGGAACTCCGCCGTGAGCTCCCGCGGCGCGAGGCAGTATGCGATCTTCCACCCGGTGACGTGATACGTCTTGCCGAAGCTCGAGACGACGAAGCTCCGCGCCGCGAGTCCCGGGTATCGGGCCACGCTTTCGTGCCGGCATCCGTCGTAGACCATATGCTCGTAGACCTCATCGCTCACCACCACGATATTCGTGCCCCGGACGATGTCCTCCAGTGCCGCCAGATCCTGCGGTGACAGCGAGCTGCCGCTCGGGTTGTGCGGCGTATTGATGATGATCATCCGGGTACGCGCGGACACGAGTGCGCGGACGGCGGCCCAGTCCGGCCGGTAGTCGGGGAAAGAGAGGCGGGCATACACAGGCGCGCCACCGTTCAACACGATCGATGGCACGTAGCTATCGTAGACCGGCTCGAACACGATCACTTCGTCGCCCGGTCGAACCATGCACGCGATCGCCGTGAATATCGCCTGGGTGGCACCGGCGGTCACGGTGATCCCGTGCTCGACATCGTATTGAGCGCCGTACAGCGATTCGATCTTCTCCGCGATCGCCTCGCGCAACGGCAGTGCCCCGGCCATTGGCGCGTACTGGTTGTGTCCATCGCGCATGTGCTTCGCCACCTGATCCAGGAGCGCCTGTGGCGGCGCGAACTCCGGAAAGCCCTGGGACAGGTTGATCGCACCCGTCTCCTGCGCCAGGCGCGACATCAACGTGAAGATCGTGGTGCCTACGTGCGGCAGCCGGGAGTCGATGAGGGCGGGGTAGCTTGGCACTGAAGGCACCGGGAGTGTGGAGAGACGCGAGGGGTCAGGCGTGTGCCGCGACCGGCCCGTTCGAATAGTTGGGCGCCGAGCGTCTGCTCCAGTCGACGGATGCATCTGGTGAGCGCCGGCTGACTGCGGCACGCCCGGAACCGCAGCCCGCGGGACCCCCGCAAGGGGGATAGGGCAGTGCAGGGCGTCGTGACAGACCGCGCTCGGGACACCGCATCCTGCTCCACGGTCGCATCCCCAAAGGGGGCCCCTGCTCCACGCTGCGCGGTCTGGCAACGACCCTCTTCGCCCGTCTAGCCATCATCCGCATTTCGCGACAAACGCGCTCCATCGGCGACCGTTCAGAGGTTCCTTAGCTGGCTGTTATGAGAATCCAACAATTAGCGAATGGACATCTCCATTCTGCGTGACAATACTAGGGAACCGCTGAACCAGTCCACGATGGGCTCCGCCAGGGAAGGGTCAATGCAAGCTTCAGCCAAGTCCGAGCTGCCGATGCCATGGGCTGACGCGGGCCATCGACGAGCCAAGCCCGCCGTGTGGTTGCCCGTTCAGGTGCGCTCGGCATTGGAACGCGGCGCGCGTCTCTAGGATCTGTGCATTCGTCGATCAGTTAATTCAAGGGAGGCAATTCACCATGATGGAGCAACTCCGCAGCACCTCCACGCTGTTCGGTGGCAACGCACCCTTTGTCGAGGAGCAGTACGAAGCCTATCTCGCCGATCCCGCCGCCATCAGCCCGGATTGGCGCGCCTACTTCGATGATTTGCGCCAAGGCGCGCCAGACATAGTGCATTCGCCGATCATCCAGTCGTTCATCGAGCTCGCGAAGCGTCCCAAGGTTGCCGCGGCGCCGGCCGACACGACGGCGATGCACAAGGAAATGCTGGTGTTGCGACTGATCAGCAAGTATCGAACGCTGGGGATCTTCCACGCCAATCTGGATCCCCTTGGTCGAGCCGAGCGGCCGTACGTCGCTGACCTCGACGCCAAGACCTACGGCTTCACGGACGCCGATTACGACACCGAGTTCGATATCGGATCGTTCAAGGGTGCGCCGGGCGGTGGCGATAGCATGCGCCTGCGTGACCTGATTTCGGCCTTGCAGGATACCTATTGCGGCACCTTCGGCGCCGAATACATGTACCTGATCGACACCCCCCAGAAGCGCTTCCTCCAGGACCGACTGGAACCGCTACGATCGCGGCCGAGCTACGCCCCCGAGTTCCGCAAGCATATTCTCGAGCGATTGACCGCAGCCGAGACCCTCGAGCGCTATCTGCACACGAAGTTCGTTGGCCAGAAGCGGTTCTCGGGGGAAGGCGGCGATACCATCATTCCGATGCTCGATCACCTGATCCAGATGGCGGGCGCGGGCGGCACACAAGAGCTCGTGATCGGAATGGCGCACCGCGGGCGCCTCAACGTTCTGGTCAACACCCTGGGCAAGATCCCCAGGGATCTTTTCGCAGAGTTCGAGGGCAAGCACGCGGACGATCTTTCGGCCGGCGACGTGAAATATCATCAGGGCTTTTCGACCGACGTCACGACGCCCGGCGGGCCGATGCACTTGACGCTTGCGTTCAACCCCTCCCACCTCGAGATCGTCAACCCGGTAGTAGAAGGCTCGGTGCGCGCACGCCAGGATCGCCGCCGCGATGCGAAGCGCGATCAGGTGCTCGCCGTGCTGCTGCATGGCGATGCGGCGGTCGCCGGGCAAGGCGTCGTGCAAGAGACGATCAATCTCGCGCAGACACGCGGCTATAGCACCGGCGGCACAATTCACATCGTCATCAACAACCAGATCGGCTTCACCACTTCCGATCCGCGTGACACGCGCGGCACGCTCTATTGCACCGATGTCGCAAAGATGGTCGAGGCGCCGATCTTCCACGTGAATGGCGACGACCCGGAGGCGTGCCTGCTGGCGGTGGAAGTCGCCATGGAGTTCCGGCAGAGGTTCCACAAGGATGTGTTCATCGACCTCGTGTGTTTCCGCCGCCAGGGGCACAACGAAGCCGACGAGCCGATGATCACGCAGCCGCTTATGTACAAGAAGGTGCGTCAGCATCCCGGTCCCCGCGCGCGGTACGCCGAACGGCTTGCAGCCGAGGGTGTCATCAAGCCGGAGGACGCCGATGCGATGATCGCTGACTATCGCGCCGCCATGGACAAGGGTCTTAGCACCAATACCACGATCCTCTCGGGTCACAAGCCGCCGTTCGCCGTCGACTGGTCCCCGTTCAAGGGGCGGCGTTGGACTGACCCGGCCGAGACGGCGGTGCCGCTGAAGACGTTGAGTGCACTCGCGAAAAAGGTCACCGAGGTACCGCCCGACTTCAAGCTTCACTCGCGGGTGGAAAAGGTCATCACCGACCGGCGTGCGATGAGCGAAGGGAAGCTACCGCTCGACTGGGGCATGGGTGAGACGCTCGCCTACGCGACGCTCGTGAACGACGGCTATGGGGTGCGCCTGTCCGGCCAGGATTGCGGTCGCGGCACGTTCTCGCATCGTCACGCGGTGCTGCACGACCAGAATCGCGAGTGCTGGGATGAGGGAATCTGGATTCCACAGCAACACATCAAGGAAGGGCAACCCGATTTCGAGGTGATCGACTCGGTGCTCTCCGAAGCGGCCGTGCTGGGCTTCG
>JBEVOI010000349.1:0-6585 GCA_040507665.1 Burkholderiales bacterium | reverse complement strand
AAACACTGACGGGCTTGATGGGTCACTCAGCGACAATCAATATATGGGCGAAATCGATGCGGTTCAAGTCCTTGGCACCGGCGAGCGCGGGTCCTCTTCGTGATCACGGACGAGGCCCGTAGCTTGATCCGGGCGCACAAGTCCGGTCTGCTTCAAGGTACTGGCGGCGCAAGATGCCCTTCTTGCTCTTCCTGCGGAATTGGATGCCCTCGTCATCAAGGTCGCACGGTGTCTCACAACTTCCTTAGACACTCCCCGCCCGTTTTCGTACATGACACCCAGGCGTTTCCTCGCTTTCGGTGCCATCACCAGCGGCTGCATCCGGCCGTGGCCGGCGCGTGCTATTTCTTGTTGACCGCCTTCTTCAGGCCCGCACCCGCCGAGAACTTGGCGACCTTCGCCGCCGGGATCTTGATCGCGGCCCCGGTCACCGGATTGCGGCCGATACGTGCCGCGCGCTTTGAGGTCGAGAAAGTCCCGAATCCGATTATCGCCACCTTGCCGCCCTTGGCCAGGGTCCCAGTGACGGTATCCACGACTGCCTTCAGAATCGCTTCGACGGAGACTTTGGTACCGCCGGTCTTCCTTGCAATGGCGTCAACCAGATCGCGTTTGTTCATCTATCTTCCTCTCTCATGGGTAGAAGCTCGGAGGTCCTCCTGGGTGCGCTTGAGCAATTCAAGCCCGGACTTCTCCTCGAGAGATAGATTAGAAGCCCGACCCTTTAGACCTTGGAATGTCCGACGAATGGCCACACCAACACGATGTGGCCGCTCGGCGGCACCCTCCAAGGCGGGTCGAATCGCCGGACGCCAGACCGGGCTCACCGCCCCAACCCTGCACCAGAGCCGCGACCTGCCGGTGTTGAACGTCTATCGTGCGCTACCCGCTTCCGTCTTCAGCCGCATCTATGGGATCTCAGGCAAAACGCTGGATGCGGTGCTGCCTGGCACCATGTCCGAGAACTTGGGGCCCTGTTGGCGAGGCCGTATCCTGACTGACAGAGACACAATCCGGCGGTCGAGTCGGCCGCGCAGCAGCGGGTGAGGCTGTAGAAGTACCTCAGTTTCCGCCGGCGCGGCTACTCTAGGACTTTCACGCCCGTGACGAAGTACCCCGTATCTCCGAAGCAGTTAGTTGGGATGAAGCGGTGCTCTTGGTAGTCAAGGCTCACCTGCTTGCCGGCGAACTTGTTGATCTGGCTAGCGACGCCGTCCTCGCGCACCGTGAAGTTGAACTTATCCGGGATCCCACCCGGTAGTACGACCATGTTCAGTTCTCCTTCCCACGTCTTGCAGATCCAGCCTTTCTTGGAGAGCTTCTGCACGAAGCCCACGCGCTCCCCCTCCGAGTAGCTCCAAGTGAGAGACAACCACGCCCACGCTACAGCAGCGGCGATCACTACGAGAACGAGAAGCGCGAAAGCAGCATAGCCGCGCTGGTCTTTCATGATCGGAGTTGGCACTTCCGGGTGCGCTGAGGTGGTGAAACCTGAATGATAGGAGAATTCGGTCATAGTCCGACAGGCGCGACGCTCACACGATCGACTCTTGATCATCGCAATAGCGCGGCCCGTGAGCGATCGCACAAATCGAAGGGTGGCTCAGTCTCTCCTCTCGCCCCTTGCGGCATCGCGGAAATGATTCAACAGAAAGTCCTCGTCGATGGGCGACAAATCGAATCGGCGACACGCCTCTTCGATCGTCCGCGCATCGCGGCTCGGTTGTTCGGCGAGCCACGCCACGGCGCGGCGCAGATCTTCGTGTTCGGGCAGGAGTGAGTCCGTTCGCTTCATCTTCCCTTCTCTCGCTATTCCTCGGTGACCTCTGTGCGCTCCGTGGTGAATACCTTTTCGCGGGGTTGACTTGCATCGTACTCAGTTGCGCAAGACCTGGGATTCAACAAGAACAAAGGGCGGCCGCAGCCGCCCTTCTCGCGAACAAATGCCAGACCCGCCGCTTATTGACCCGCCGCCGTCTTCATATCCGGCAGCCGGTGCGCGATCCCCTTGTGACAATCGATGCAGGTCTTCTCGCCGCTCGCGAGCGCGGTCGAATGCTGATCCATCGCGCGCTTGCTCTGGCGCGTGAAGTCCATCGACTGGTAATTGTGGCAGTTGCGGCACTCCAGCGAATCGTTGGACTTGAGGCGGTGCCACTCGTGCTGCGCGAGCTCGAGCCGATGCGCAAGAAACTTCTCCCGCGTGTCGATCGTGCCGAAGATCTTGCCCCACACTTCCTTCGACGCCTGCATCTTGCGCGCAATCTTGTCGGTCCAGTTGTGCGGCACGTGGCAATCGGGGCACGTGGCGCGCACACCGGACCGGTTGCTGTAATGGATAGTCGGCTTCAACTCCTGGAACACGTTGTCCCGCATCTCGTGGCACGATGTACAGAACTTTTCGGTGTTGGTGGCCTCGAGCGCGGTGTTGAAGCCGCCCCAGAAGAAAATGCCTGCGATGAACCCCCCAAGCGTCAGCAGCCCCAGGCTCAGGAAGCGGCTCGGTGAGGTCAGCGTCTGCCACCATCCGAGCACCGTTTCCTTGAGGCTCATTTCGGCTTTCCTTTCTTGGCAGCAGCCTCCACCTTGTAGAAATCCTCGAACGAGTTCTTGACGGGCACCTTGGCATCGGTCTGCACAACGTGGCACTGCAGGCAGAAGTACCGGCGCGGCGAGATCTCGGCGCGCATGTTCCCGTCGCGATCCTGGTAGTGGGTCACGCTCACCATCGGCGCGTTGCTCTCCTCGACGCGACTGCGTCCGTGGCAACTCATGCACTTGTTGAAGTTGAGGTCCAGCTGGTAGTTGTCGGTCTGATGCGGAATCAGCGGCGGCTGCATCGGATAGTTGCGCGCCTTCCGCTGGTCATCGTTCACGATCTTCGGAAAGACCGGCGGCTTGGCCTCGTCCTCGAGGGGCGTCGGGCCACGCAGGCCGTTCACGAGGCCAGGAGAGGTCTGAGCGGCCGCGACGCCGACGAAGGCGAGTCCCGCGAGTGCAAGCGCGAAGCGGTTCATGGTCCCTCCTTGGCTAAGCACCGGCCACGGGTACGATCTTGCACGCGCACTTCTTGAAGTCGGTCTGCTTCGAGATCGGATCGGTGGCGTCGAGCGTGACCTTGTTGATGAGCTGCGACGCGTCGAACCACGGAACGAAAACCAGACCCCGCGGTGGCTTGTCGCGGCCGCGCGTCTCGATGCGGCTGCGGATCTCCCCGCGCCGCGAAACGACCCGGACCTCGGAGCCGCGGCGGACCCGCAGCGCCTGCGCATCGTCCGGATGCATGAACACGACCGCGTTGGGGAACGAGCGCTGCAGTTCCGGGACGCGGCCGGTCATCGAACCGGAATGCCAGTGCTCAAGCACCCGGCCCGTCACGAGCCAATACGGATATTCCTTGTCCGGGGACTCGCCCGCCGCCTCATACGGCAGCGCGATGATGTTGGCGCGGTGGTCGGGATTGCCGTAGAAGTCCCAGCCGCTGCCCGCCTTGGCGTACGGGTCGGTGCCCTCCTTGTAGCGCCACTTCGTTTCCTTCCCATTCACGACTGGCCAGCGTAGCCCGCGCACCTCGTGGTAGGTGTCGAACGGCGCCAGGTCGTGGCCGTGTCCGCGCCCGAACTCGGCGTACTCCTCGAACAATCCCTTCTGGATGTAGAACCCGAAGGCCTTGGCTTCATCGTTCTCGTAACCGGCCTCGATCTCCGAATTCTTGAAGCGGTCGACCTTGCCGTTCGTGAAGAGGATCTGGTAGAGCGTCTTACCCTTCAGCTCGGCCTTCTTCCCGATCAGCTCCTCCGGCCAGACCTCCTCCACCTTGAAGCGTTTCGAGAACTCCACGAGCTGCCAGAGATCGGAGCGCGACTCGCCGGGCGCCTTCACGAGCTGATGCCAGAACTGGGTGCGCCGCTCGGCGTTGCCGTACGCGCCCTCCTTTTCCACCCACATGGCTGTGGGGAGAACGAGGTCGGCCGCCTGGGCGGTCACCGTCGGATACGCATCGGACACGACGATGAAGTTGTCCGGGTTGCGGTAGCCGGGCCAGCCCTCCTCGTTCATGTTCGCGGCGGCCTGCATGTTGTTGTTCACCTGCACCCAGTAGAAATTGAGCTTGCCGTCCTTCAGCATGCGGTTCTGCTCGACCGCGTGGTAGCCGGGCTTGGCGACGATCGTGCCCTCGGGCAGGTTCCAGATCTTTTCGGCTTCTTCGCGGTGCTTGGGATTTGCGACCAGCATGTCGGCAGGCAGGCGGTGCGAGAACGTGCCAACTTCACGCGCGGTGCCGCACGCGGAGGGTTGGCCCGTGAGCGAGAACGGCGAATTGCCGGGGGTCGCGATCTTGCCCGTGAGCAGGTGGATGTTGTACACGAGGTTGTTCGCCCATACCCCCCGCGTGTGCTGGTTGAAGCCCATGGTCCAGAACGACACGACCTTGACCTTCGGGTCCGCGTAGAGCTCCGCGAGCTTGATCAGCCGATCCTCCGGCACGCCGGAGAGCTTCGACGTGTACTCCGCGTTGTACGGCTTCACGAACGCCTTGAACTCCTCGAAGGTCATGGGCGTCATTTCGTTCGCCCTCGCGGCGTTCTTCGCCTTCTTCTCGAGGGGATGATCGGGGCGCAGTCCGTAACCGATGTCGGTCGTGCCGCGCTTGAAGGTGACGTGCTTCGACACGAAGTCCTGGTTCACCATGCCCTTTTCGATGATGTAGTTCGCGATGTAATTGAGGATCGCGAGATCGGACTGCGGCGTAAAGACGATCGGGATGTCGGCGAGCTCGTACGAGCGGTGCTCGAAGGTCGAGAGCACCGCGACTTTCACGTGGGGATACGAGAGCCTGCGGTCCGTCACGCGCGTCCACAGGATGGGATGCATCTCCGCCATGTTCGAGCCCCACAGCACGAACGCGTCCGCAGCCTCGAAATCGTCGTAGCACCCCATGGGCTCGTCCATGCCGAACGTGCGCATGAACCCCATCACGGCCGAGGCCATGCAGTGGCGTGCGTTGGGGTCGATGTTGTTCGAGCGGAACCCGGCCTTGTAGAGCTTGTTGGCGGCGTAGCCCTCCCAGATGGTCCACTGTCCGGAACCGAACATGCCGACCGTGGTGGGGCCGCCCTTCTTCAGCGCGTCTTTGCACTTCTCGGCCATGATGTCGAAGGCCTGGTCCCAGGTGATCGGCGTGAACGCGCCCTCCTTGTCGTACTTGCCGTTCGTCATGCGCAGCAGCGGCCGCGTGAGCCGGTCGTCGCCGTACATGATCTTGGACAGGAAATAGCCCTTCACGCAGTTCAAGCCGCGATTTACCTCGGCCTGGGTATCGCCGTGGGTGGCGATGATGCGGTTGTTCTTGACCGCGACGGTGACCCCGCAACCGGTGCCGCAGAAACGACAGGCGGCCTTGTGCCAGGCGACCCCTGCCGCCTCCTTTTCGGTGATGACGTTCGCCGCCTCGGAGAGCGGAATGCCGGCGGCTGCGGCAGCGACGGAAACAGCCGTGCTCTTTATGAAATCGCGGCGGGTGACGTTCATGGTGCCTCCTGAAGAGCTTCTTCCTCTTCGCAATGCTGGTAGACGAGATGGACCGCGAGGACGCCGGACAACAAGCGAATCGCTTCCATCGCATCTACGATGGATGCGTCGCTTGCTCCTTCCAGGACGATCACGATACGGCCGCGGTGATCCGCAGCGTGTACTTCGGCGAGCCGCGCCTCGTGGATGACACGGGAGACTCGGTCGACGGCCTCCGGACGCGCGTACACCACACAACTCGCGATGTGGACTTCACGCGTCATGCGGATTCTCCGGTGCCCACGGCGATGGCGTTCACCGGACAGACCGGAACGCACTCGCCACAGCTGGTGCAGCGGTCGAAGTCGACTAGGGGCAGCGGGACGCGGCCCGAGGCGTAGCTGAAGCGGATAGCGCCCGCGTCGCAAGCGTCACAACAGAGTTGGCAGGAAACATCGCGGCGGGCAAGACAGGCGCGACCGATCTCCGCGCTCGGCGTGCGGAATTCTACGCGCGCATCGAACGTCCGCCCGAACAGAAAACCACGGCGGGACAGGGAAGCGGGCATGGCAGCTTCAGGCGGCGGGCGGACCCGCGAACATCTGGTAGATCCAGACGACGAATCCGTACGCGCCGACGACCGCCACCGCGAGAAGCGGTGCCAAAACGACCGTCAGGAAAAAAAAGATCCTCCACTCCCGCGCCTTGCGGGTCGCTTCGCCCGATTGCGCGGCGCTGGAATCCACGGATGCGCTCACATTGCCCTCCGCTCGCCAAGTATTCGGCGTAGCACGAGGCACCGGCACGCAACGCCCCCTCCGAACAGAAGAGGCCGACATGCTCGCCATCTACCCCGCTCCGACCTCCCACAGTCGGTAAAGCGCTGTTACCTGTGTGCTGACTGCCTTGATGATGGCGATAGGCAAGCCGACCTTGACGCCCTCGACCAAACAGCTGCCAGCGTGCTCCGTCTTCGCGCGGAGCATAGTTATCAATTAGCAGCCGACGCTTGCTCCGTCAGCCGACACCACAGACGAAACGCTACCTGCGGCGAAGATCATTGTACAACCAGCG
>JBEVOI010000344.1:0-5113 GCA_040507665.1 Burkholderiales bacterium | reverse complement strand
CGAAGAACCGGGGCGCCAAAATCTACGGGGAGCTTACCGGTTTTGGAATGAGCGGGGATGCTCACCACATCACCGCTCCATGCGCCGATGGCGAGGGCGCGGCGCGCTGCATGCGCAACGCGCTGCGCAATGCCGCCGTCAACGCGGACGAAGTTGACTACATTAACGCGCATGGGACCTCAACGCCGCTCGGCGACATCGCTGAGACCGTCGCCGTCAAGAATTGCCTGGGAGACGCTGCCAGCCGCGTCGCAATGAGCTCCACCAAGTCAATGACCGGCCACCTACTCGGCGCTGCCGGCGGTATCGAGGCGGTATTCACGGTGCTTGCCGTTAGAGACCAAGTGGCTCCGCCTACCATCAACCTGGTGAACCCTGATCCCCAGTGTGACCTCGACTATGTGCCCAACACCGCACGCACGATGAAGATCGACGTCGCCGTTTCCAATTCGTTCGGCTTCGGCGGAACGAATGCAACCCTCGTCTTTCGGCGCATGTAGGGCATGCTCCCGCGGTGGGGTCGGTACCCGAGCGCCGGCATCGCGCAACCCTCATGGGCGTACTCCTCAATGGCGCGGTAGACGGAAGGCTTGTCCCTGAGGATCGGGGCTTAGCGTACGGCGACGGCGTATTCCGTACACTAAGGTTGCGGGATGGGCGTCCTGTTTGCTGGGCACGCCAGTATCGAAAGCTGCAGGGTGACTGCGAGGCCATCGGTCTCCGGTGTCCGACCCCTGAGTTGCTCAAAGCCGAATTGGGCCGCGCAGGAGAAGGGCTGCGGGAGGGCGTGGGGAAAGTCATCGTGACCCGCGGAGCTGGTCAACGAGGCTACGCACCACCCACCCACCCGGAGCCGAATCGGATCGTGTCTGTCGGTCCGCTGCCGGCACACCCACCGTCATTCCGGGAGGAGGGGATCAGGGTTCACCGCTGCCGACTCCGTCTCGCCATCCAGCCCCGGCTCGCGGGGATAAAGCATCTGAACCGCCTCGAGAATGTCCTGGCTCGGATGGAATGGACCGACCCTGCAATTGCCGAAGGTCTGCTCCTCGATGCCGAGGGGTACCTCACTGAGGGCATTGCATCCAATCTCTTTCTCGTCCGGGAGGGCGTTCTGCATACTCCAGACTTATCCCGCTGCGGCGTGTCTGGGGTCACGCGGGAGCGGATCATGGCGATCGCCCTCTTCGAGAGGGTTCCGCTGCGCATGGCACGCCTCCAGTGGCAAGACCTCCTGCACGCGGACGAAGCGATTTTGGTCAACAGCCTGATCGGGGCTTGGCAAATCCGGTGCGTGCAGGGGCGGGAGTGGGATCGCGGAATCTGGACCCCCCGCATACGGGGTTGGCTCGATGCCTCGGAAGATTAGGCGCCTCGTCCTGTGGCTGGTAGTGTCGGGGATTCTTGCAGTCACGGCAGCAGCGGGAGCCCTGCATCATTTTGCGCAGGCGCCGCTGCACTTGGAGTCACCTCCACGAAGCTTCGAGCTTAAGCCGGGAAGCAGTCTGCGTAGTGTAGGGCGACAGTTGGTCGACGCAGGCATCCTGACCGAGCCATGGCGGTTTGTCCTGATCGCGCGTGCGCTCGGCAAGGAAGGCGCCATCAAGGCCGGGAGCTATGAGATCGCACGGGCGGTCACCCCGCTTGAGCTCCTGGACAAGATTACAAGTGGTGACGTGGTGCAGGAGCAAATCACGTTCGTCGAGGGATGGACGCTGGGTCAGTGGCGTCAGACCCTGAACGAGCACGGAAAGCTGCGTCATGACAGTCTGTCGCTAACCGACCGGGAGCTGCTCGACCGCGTCGGGGCGGACAGCTATTCGAGCGGCGAAGGCCTTTTCTTTCCGGACACGTATCGCTTCAACCGGGGCGCGAGCGATCTGGACGTTTTGCGTCAGGCGCATCAGACCATGCGAAATCAGATCGAGAGACTCTGGAACGAGCGCGAGCAGGATCTCCCCTTCAAGTCTCCGTATGAGGCGCTGATCCTTGCATCGATCGTTGAAAAGGAAACCGGGGTCGGCGCCGACCGGCCGCTGATCGCCGCTGTCTTCGTGAACCGTCTCCGGCGTGGCATGAAGTTGCAGACCGACCCGACCGTGATCTATGGCATGGGGGCAAACTTCGACGGCAACCTTCGCAAGGCTGATCTCCAGCGCGACACGCCCTACAACACCTACACACGCGAAGGACTACCGCCCACCCCAATTGCGATGCCGAGCCTCGCATCGCTTTCAGCAACGCTTAATCCACCGAAAAGCGAGGCTCTCTATTTCGTCGCCCGGGGCGACGGCACGAGCCAATTCTCGACAACGCTCGAGCAGCACAATCGGGCAGTGAACCGCTATCAGCGGGGTGGGCGATGATCAGGGTACCGTGCCAAGGCAATGGAGAAGGGTAAGTTCATCACTCTGGAGGGGCTCGACGGTGCCGGGAAGACAACCCACCTGGAATGGCTCGCGGATCAATTGCGCCTGCGAGGCAAGACCGTCCTGGTGACCCGCGAACCCGGGGGCACTGCACTCGGGGAACGGCTTCGCGACGTGCTTCTTCACGAGCCGATGCATCCAGATACCGAAGCGCTTCTCATGTTCGCTGCGCGGCGGGAGCACCTGCATCGAGTAATCTTGCCTGCTCTGGAAGCGGGTACGTGGGTCTTATGCGATCGGTTTACCGATGCAACGATGGCTTACCAGGGAGGCGGGCGCGGCATTCCACTTGACCGCCTTGCGGTCCTTGAGCGTTGGGTTCAGAGAGACCTCCAACCGGACCTGACCTTGTTCTTCGATGTGCCGGTATCCGTCGCGTTGGCGCGACTCCAGAACGGCCGGTGCGCGGATCGCTTTGAGCAGGAGCAGGCCAGTTTCTTCGAGCGGGTGCGGTCCGTATACCTGCGGAGGACGGAGGAGTTCCCGACCCGAATGCGGCTAGTGACGGGGGACAAATCCCAGGAAAATGTTCGTAAACAACTTGAAGATATATTGTTAACATACTGGCAAAAATGATTTGTTCATGGCAAATGGCGGCATGGAGTTCCCTCTTCGCCAAACGCTCATTGCTGCCGCATGCGTTGCTTGTATCCGGCAGAGCCGGAATCGGCAAACTCGCGTTTGCGCGTTTGGTTTGCAAGGCCTTGCTGTGCGAAGGCCCTGAGACGAATGCAACGCCGTGCGAAATCTGCGCGGCCTGCCACTGGTTCGATCAGAACACGCATCCCGACTTCAAGTTGCTACAGCCGGAATCGCGATCCACCAATGAGTTGGCGGAAAATGGGGAAGCACGCGGCCCGGGCCATGAAAAGCGTGGCAGTGCGCAGATTTCCGTCGAGCAGGTGAGGGGGCTCGCCGACTTTGTCGGCCTCACTGCCCATCGCCGAGGCAGGAAGGTGATCTTGCTACAGCCAGCCGAGGATCTCAGCGTGAGCGCCGCCAACGCCCTCCTCAAGACCCTCGAGGAACCACCGCCGGAGACGGTATTTCTACTTGTCACTGATCGGCCGCACCGAGTATTGGCGACCATCCGGAGCCGCTGCCATATCCTGGTGATGCCTGTTCCGTCCGCCGAAGAGGGGCTGGCATGGCTTATGGGGCAGGGTGCGGTCGAACCGGTGCTCGCCCTCGCCGAAGCCGGATTCGCGCCGTTTCGGGCGCTGGAAAACGCCAAAAGCGACTACTTCGAGCGGCGAAAGACATTTCTCGGAACGCTGGCGCGGGGAAATCTCGACCCAATTTCGGAAGCTGCGGTTCCTGGCCCCGGTGACTTGGCGGACGTGCTGAGCTGGTTCCAGAAATGGACCTACGACCTCACGGTGGTCCGCCTCGCGGGGCGCGTCCGATACAATCCGGACTTTCTCGATCCTCTGCGAAGGATTGCGGATCAGGCCAACGTCATGCACCTCGGCAAACTTTACCGTTCGCTGCTAAATGACCAGGCCATGCTGAACCACCCGCTGAACCCGCGGCTGGTATTGGAGCGGATGTTCGTGGAATACGTACGCTGTGTTCAAGCGCTTCCGGCTTCGCCGTCCTGAAGGTGCCATGCTCGTCGACTCCCATTGCCACATCAACTTCCCAGAACTGGCCGCCGACATTGACGGCGTGCTGGGGCGGATGGCCGCAAGCGGGGTCCAGGCTGCGCTTTGCGTGTCGGTGAATCTGACTGAATTTGCCTCGGTGCTCGCTCTCGCCGAACGATACCGAAGTGTGTACGCATCGGTGGGGGTTCATCCCGACTACGAGAATGCAGAGGAGCCAACGGCCGATCGCATCGTTGCCCTGGCAGGTCATCCTAAGGTCATTGCCATCGGTGAAACGGGGCTGGACTACTACCGGCTCACCGGTGACCTCGATTGGCAGCGTGCCCGCTTTCGCACCCATATTCGTGCTGCTCGCGAGACGGCTAAGCCTCTGATCGTTCATACCCGGACGGCCGCAGCGGACACAATTCGATTGATGGCCGAGGAACGTGCCTCCGAGGCGCGCGGAGTTATGCACTGTTTCACGGAAACCTGGGACGTAGCTGCTGCGGCGCTCGACCTCGGCTTTTACATTTCATTCTCGGGCATCGTCACGTTCAAGAACGCAACCGCGCTCAAGGACGTGGTGCGCAAAGTTCCTATGGACAGGATGTTGATTGAGACCGACGCTCCTTACCTGGCTCCGGTACCGCACCGGGGGAAAACCAACGAGCCAGCATTTGTAAGACACGTCGCGGAAGAGATCGCCCGCCTGCGAGGCATTCCGTTCGAAACCGTTGCGAGAGAGACAACCCGGAACTTCTACAGCTTATTTGGTGCGGCTACGATTCCGCAATGAGCCCAAGCGGAGGCTACCCTGGGAGCCGATAGCTGCGGCGCTTGGGACGCTGTGGGTTGATGAGCGCAAGCCGATCATTGAGCGCCATCGGCGCAGGGAGCCATCGGTGAGGAATCCATGCCCGCAGCTCCAACCGCGCGACATCCAGCCACCGCGCCGATGCCCCGGAAGCCTCGTGGTTGCAGGGTTCCTCTCATTTTTTTCTGACTTGTTGATTAAGAGGGACAAAGCCCAAGGAACCCCTGCCAATACGGCTGTTGGTGCGTATAATGTATATTATGTTAATAAATGACCCCAGT
>JBEVOI010000326.1:0-3133 GCA_040507665.1 Burkholderiales bacterium | reverse complement strand
GTGCTCACGCCCGAAGGCCGCGATTTCCTGGTTCACGCCCGCACGGTACTCAATGCCCTGGAGGAGGCGCGCGCAAGCATGCGCGTGCACCAGGCGGAGGAGGTCGGGCGGGTTTCGGTTGGCATTCCCGGTTCGCTCACTGGGCTGCTGACCGTGCCGCTGACCGAACTCGTGCTGCGTGACCTGCCCGGCGTGCAGCTGCGGGTGGTGTCCGGACTGTCCGGTCACATCAGCCGCTGGATACTCGAGGGCTCCATCGACTTCGGGCTCGTGTACGGCGGCGGACCGGTACCCGGGCTGGACCTCGAGCCGCTCCTGGAGGAGAACCTCTTCCTCATCGGCCGCGACCCGGCCTCGCTGAAGTCGCTGCTCAATCCGAAGCGCGAGTGCGAAGCCCACCGTCTCCAGGGACTGCCGCTGGTGCTGCCCGGACGCGAGCACGGTTTGCGGGCGGTCATCGAGGATGCGGTCGCGCGTGCCGGCGTGCCCCTGCACGTCATCGCGGAGTTGGATGCGCCCGAGCAGCTCAAAGAGATGGTTCGCCGCACCGGCTGCTACACCATCGGCTCAGTGGCGGCCATCCGACACGACCCGCACGAAACCGTATTCGCGATCGCGCCGATCGTCAACCCGAAGATCGTTCGCGTGGTCTCGCTCGCCCACGCCAGCGGCCGACCCTTGTCGCGTTCCGCCAGGCGGGTGGAGCGACAGGTCAAGGAGCTGATCGCCGAGGAGCTTGCGCGCGGCTGGTGGAAGACGGCGACGGACAGCGCGGGTGTCTGACCCTCATACAAGCGCACCACCGCTCCGCGTGTCGAGGTGCGCAGTGCAATTCAGCGTCTTCGCCAGCCAAGGCGTAAGGCCATCAAGAATGGTGACAGATGTGTTTTCCCATCGCTGCGGAACAACTTGCCCTGATTGGAGCACTACGTGTCGTGAAGCGACTGAACCGCACACGAGAGCGTGCGTGACGACTGCAAGATGCCCTTGCGTTTCGCTTGCTAGAGCTTCCACTCTCTTCCAGGCGCGGTCGATTCGCGCGTGAAAGGTAGCCCAGTCTTCGCCGTTGGGCGGGTTGAGATCACTTGAGAACAAGTCAATGCCGAGTTCCGAGTGAGGTTGTCCTCGAAAGTCGCCAAAGTTTCGCTCACGAAGGAGCGGCTCGACAAGCAGAGAAGCACCAGTCGTAGCACCCAGTTCGCGAGCAGTCACGAGGGCTCTCGGAAAGTCGCTGGTGATGATCCGAGCTATGCCTTGTTGAGCAAGCCGCTCGGCAAGCCTTTGCGCCTGCTCCACTCCGAGCGATGACAGCGGGCTGTCTGGAAGCTGAACTACCCGCGCCGCGTTCCCAACGGTCTCTCCATGTCGGATCAAATAAATCGCCATGATTCACCCACTCTTAAACGGCTTCACGACGGTAGAAAGACGCCTTTGCCCACCGTCTGAGTGTCGAACAACCGATATGCCTCTTCAGCCTGTTCGAGATTCCATTGATGAGTGAACAAGCGGTCTAGGTTGATTTCGCGATCGGCTACATATCGAGCGCAATCGGCTTGGCCCACCGTGGAGAAGGTCCAGGAACCCACGATCGTTACCTGGCGGCGGAGCAGGTCGTTACTGACATTTAGAGTAACCGTGTCGCCTTCACCGACGAAGCATGCCTTGCCCCATGTTCGCACGCAACGCACCGCTGCCGCGCGCGCAGCCGGCGAAGAACTGGCGTCCAGCGATACGTGAGCACCTCGGCCATGTGTCACATCCCTGATCGCTTGCTCGACATCTTCTACCTCGGCAGGATTGATCAGAATATCCGCACCAAATTCCCGGGCCCTTTCCAAACGCTCGGCTGACGTGTCCAGCGCAATGACTCGTGCGCCCATCTGGCTTGCAAGCAGTGTTGCAGAAAGACCGACTGGACCTTGTCCGAACACTGCGATCGTATGGTCTCCAGTCATCCCAAGACGATGGAGCGCTGCCCAGGCGGTGCCAGTGCCGCACGAGATCGCCGCGCCGGCGGTGAACGAAAGCTCATCCGGAAGTGGGACGAGAGTTCGCGCGGGGCACTTCATGTACCGTGCATGCGCACCATGACCGGTTACACCATAGACTTCAGCGACGCCATCGACGCACATCTGCATCCATCCGGTCGAACAGTGCTCGCAGGCACCGCAACCCCGGTAGTGGTGCTGCATTACACGCATCCCCAAACGGGCCTGGGCAGCAGGCACGCCTGCGCCAACAGCGACTACTACGCCACATGGCTCATGGCCAGCGATGACGGGGCCATCAGTCTTTCCCAGTCCAAGCGACGAGGCCCCTCCTGTTGCGCGGTAAAACTTCAGGTCGCTTCCGCACATCCCGGAAGCTCGTATTTCGATCACAACTTCGCCCGGTCCTGGCACCGGATCAGGAAAGTCGATCAGCTCCAATCTGCGTTGACCAAGGAAAACCACAGCTTTCATGTCAGAGCTCCTTCACTTGATCTTCACTTTGCCGGCAGCAGCGGCTGTACGCTAACTGTCAGCTCCTTGAGTGTCTGCTCCGGATTGGCCTTCTTTTCGGTAATGGCCCCTAGTGATTTCCGCATGAGGTCCACGATTTTCAGCCCGTTCTCGCCGCGATAGCCGTACCACGGCGTCAGCAGCGGCATAACCTCGGCACTCTTTGCGTATTTCGGATTGCTTGCGTAGAAACCCGCGAGGTGTGCGGGACTCGAAACAACCATTTGGTTCGTCGGCAGGTAGCCGACCATCTTTACCTGGTGAGTCGACCCAACCGGCCCGGTGGCAAAGTTGACGAAATCCCAAGCCGCCTTCTGCTTGGCCGCATCAGTCGAGTGGATGACTGCCACCGCCCCGCCGGCCGCAAGGCGCGCCTTGTCACCCTGAAGCGGAATAGTTGCAACATTCCAAGAGAAGCGAGAGCTGATACTCCTGTCGAACTGGTTCAAGCTGGCACTTGATGCCACCAGCATTCCCACCTTCCCCGCGAAAAAGGATTGCCTTGAAGTGGACCAATCCATTGAGCGCATCTTGCCGACCTCTGTCATTTTCGCTACTGCCAAGATCGCGCTTCGACCTTCCGGTCCATCAAACCGGACCCTTCCAGATGCGTCATCGACCATCGTGCCGCC
>JBEVOI010000255.1:0-3742 GCA_040507665.1 Burkholderiales bacterium | reverse complement strand
GCCGGCTTGCGTTTGATCGCTCTGGCTATCTTGTGGGTTGGTTAGTTGAGGATGTTCGCGGGCGTCTTACGCGAAGGTACCGATGCTCACGCCCTCTGGGTCGGCGACGACTGGGACGGATTCAAGGCGAAGTGGAAGCAGCTCTCCGACGACGGCCTGCGCTTGATCGACCTTGAAACCTACGTCGAGGGTTCAACGCGGAAGTACGCGGGCGTCTTCCGCGCAGGTACCGATGCCCACGCCCTCTGGGTCGGTGACGATTGGGACGGATTCAGGGCCAAGTGGAAGGAGCTTTCGGGTGGCGGCCTGCGTCTCGTCAATATCGGGGTCTACGGCCCTAGCGTCTCATGACTGGGTATGGCTAGAAAGTTGAGCAGGCCGCGGCAATAGGAGCGCTTGGGCGGAGGTTACTCATCGCCTCAGGCCCGGTTTCCGCTTCGACAAGGCGATGCTTTGGACGTAGAAGTCGTCGACTACCACTGAATGGAGGCCATCTTGATCAAGAACGGGGGGAACGCAAGATGAATTCTTGGTTGGTTGAATGATCGAGCGTGCGCTGAGAGCAGCGAGAAGCGATCCGATTTTCAGCGTGCGCTCTACCTATAGCGGCGACGCAAGACAGCCCGCTTCGCTTACTTCCAGATATCCACCGCGGTCGTACCAGTCCGTCAGCACCCACCGCTCGCACGCTCGACCGTTGACCTCGAGAACATGGCGTGCCGGCCGGTGGGTGTGACCATGGATCATGCGCGAACACCCCGATCGGCGAAACGCCTCGGCCACGGCATCCGGGTTCACGTCCATGATTTCCGGCGGTTTCTCTTTCATCTCCCGCTGGCTCTGCTCACGTACGTCCTCGATAATCGCCTGGCGCGCGGCCAGCGGCCTGGCGAGGAAGTCTTTCTGCCACGCTGGATCGCGCACCTGCGCGCGGAACGCCTGGTACTTCACGTCATCGGTGCAGAGGGTGTCGCCGTGCATCAAGAGCGTCGGCGTGCCGTGCAGATCGACCACGGTCGGATCCTCCAGTAGCTTCGCACCGGTGACGCGGGCGAACTCGTGTCCGACGAGAAAGTCCCGATTGCCGTGCATGAAGTACACCGGTATGCCCCCACCGCTCACCTGCTTCAGCGCGGCGGCGATCTCCGCGTGCAGCGGCTCCCCAAGATCGTCGTCGCCCGCCCAATACTCGAAGAGATCTCCAAGGATATACAGCGCGTCGGAACCTGGCACCCGATCCCGCAGGAAGCGAAAAAAGAGGTCGTTGGTCTCAGGCCATTCGCGGCAGAGATGCAGGTCGGAGATGAATAGTGTTGTCATTCGGGAGGTAGAACGTGGGGGCCCGTGTCTCTGTCTTTCACTCCTCACTCCTCACTCCTCACGCTTCACCCCTCACCGCCGTTCAGACCTCCTCCGCCTTCTGAATCACCACGTCTTCCGCCGGCACATCCTGGTGCATTCCCCGTGTCCCTGTCTTGAGGCCCTTGATCTTGTCGACGACGTCCATGCCCTCGGTCACCTTGCCGAAGACGCAGTAGCCCCAGCCCTGTGAATTCGGGGCGGTATGGTTGAGAAAGGCGTTGTCCTTCACGTTGATGAAGAACTGCGCGGTCGCCGAGTGCGGATCGCTCGTGCGCGCCATGGCGATGGTGTAGCGATCGTTCTTCAATCCGTTCTGCGCCTCGTTTTTGATCGGCGCCTGCGTCGGCTTCTGGCGCATGCCCGGCTCGAAGCCGCCGCCCTGGATCATGAAGCCGTCGATCACGCGATGGAAGATGGTGTTCTCGTACGTGCCGCTGCGAACGTACGCGAGAAAATTCTCGACGGTGGCAGGGGCCTTGGCGGCGTCGAGCTCGATGGTGATTGCACCGTGATTGGTGGTCAGCTTTACCTTGGACATGTCGTTGCGCTCACTTGCTGGTTTCGGGAGAGGACAATACTTTCGTTTCTTCAACGATGACGGTCTGCTTTGGCACTTCGGCCGGAAGCGGTCCGGCGGCGCCCGTGGGGATCGCGGCGATCTTATGCACCACGTCCATGCCTTTCACGACACGGCCGAATACCGTATAGCCGTACTCCCGCGGGGTCGGGGCGCGGTGGTCGAGGAAGCTGTTGTTGCCGAGGTTGATGAAGAACTGCGCGGTGGCGGAATTGGGATCCGATGTGCGCGCCATCGCGAGCGTCGCGGTCTCGTTTTTCAGTCCGTTCGCGGCCTCGTTCTTGACCGGCTCGCGCGTCGGCTTCTGCTGATAGTCCTTGGTGAAGCCGCCACCCTGCACGACGAATCCCGGAATCACCCGGTGGAAGATCGTTCCCTTGTAGAAGCCGTCGTTCACGTAGCGCAGAAAGTTGTCGACAGTGGCGGGTGCTTTGTCGACATAGAGCTCGGCGACGAAGCTGCCGACGTTGGTCTTGAATTCGACCTGGGGGTTGGCGGCAGCAACAATGCCGGCGAAGAGGATGCCCCAGAAAAAAAGGGCCGGGGTCAGTAGGCGAGTCAGTCGCACGTCGATTTGCCTCTTGATCGATAGTTGAGGAAGGCGAGTTCCGGGTTCGGAATCGGGGTTCAATGAACTGGTGACGGTGGGGGCAACGCGTCTGAGCCCGAGCCTTTCTTTTTCCTGCTGGTGACGGGCTTGGGCGGAAGCGGCGTCCTGAAGACTGGCGTGGGTGTCTTGTCCGGTAGCATCTGTTCCAGCGTCGCGATCTTGGACTTGAGCCCGCTGCTGGTTTTGTCGTACTGGGCGGCGTCGCGGTAGGAGTCCTCGGCGAGCTTCGCGTACACATCGCCAAGATTCTCCAGCGCCAGCGCGTACTCCGGGAACGCCTGCACGGCCTGCTCGAGATAATTCCGTGCGAGCTCGTACCGGCCCTGCTGCGCGTAGATCACGGCGAGGTTGTTGTACGGTTCCGCGAGTTCGGGATAGTCGTCGATGAGGCCGGTATAGAGCGCGATGGCTCCTTCGTTGTCACCCTTCGCCGCCAGCAACTGCGCTTTCAGAAAGCGACCACGGGGATCGTTCGAATTCTTCAGCAGGTACTGCTCGATGCGCTCGAGGGCGGCAGTCTCGTTGCCCTCCTGGTACAGCTGGGCGGCCGCGTCGACCGCGTCGGCACGGGCCGGTGCGGCGGGCGCGATCAGGGCGAGGCAGAGAAGGAGCGCGGCCAAGGACGCGGCGCTGCCGGAGGGGGTCACTGTGCTATACTCCCGCGCTTTGCGAGGGCTTCGCGAAGCCCGGATTCTAGCAGCATCCTCGGAACACTGTCACAGCCGCCGCGCGCCCTTAGCCTCACCCAGCTCGCGGCGAAGGGGCTGGTGTATCCCTGCTTCTGCACGGCTCTGGAACTCGAAGTCTCGCGCAAGGTGCAAGCGTCCGCCGGCCAGCCAGCGCGCTACAGCGGAAAATGCGCGCACCTGAAGGTAGACGAGATCGCCGCCAAGAAAGCGCAGGGTCTCTCCTTCACGCTGCGCTTTCGCATGCCGAAGGGCACCGTGATCGAGTTCGAGGACCTCGTACGCGGCGCGCGATCCTCACTGCCGCCATGCTGAAGATCTACAACACCCTCACCCGCGAGAAGCAGGCGTTCATTCCCATCGTCCCGGGCAAGGTGCGCCTATACGTGTGCGGCATGACCGTTTACGACTATTGCCACCTCGGCCATGCGCGCGTAATGGTCGTCTTCGATCTGGTCACGCGGTGGTTGCGCGCATCGGGCCTGAAGGTCACGTACGTGCGCAATA
>JBEVOI010000228.1:0-3285 GCA_040507665.1 Burkholderiales bacterium | reverse complement strand
TTAGGTAAGAGATGGTGCAATCCACGCTTTAACCGAGTGCCAGATGAAGAGGACCGAGAATCCCGCGATGCCACCGCAACACGAATACCGCAATGGCCAATGAAAGCGTAAAGCCAGATAGCGAGGCGGCGCGCGAAAGGATGCGGGACAGATTCTTCGCCATGCTACTGCCATTCTTATTGACCGGCGTAATTGGAACGATGGTCGGAGCCTGGTTTCAACAGCGCGGCTGGGCCTGGCAAAACAGGGTGGCGCAGGTGGAAAAGGATACGGGTAGCGCGCTTGACGCCCTCCATTCGGTGTCGGAGCTTTTGGACAAGCGATGGTCTGCCACACTGCAGATGCTACAGACTGTTCAAGACACCACCGCCTCCGGCGACTCTAAGGCGGCGGCGGAGGATACTTTTCGCTCCGTCAACCATGACTGGGAAATGGCCTTCGCCAACATCGATTCAGCAATCCAGTTCAATGTCGACAGGCCGTTTTTCTCGGAGACGAAAAGCACGCCGGAAACGTTGTGGAAGCTGCAATGCGAGTCATTCGCCTTTGGCGGCGAAGTTGCGGGTGGGGTAAGCCCCGAGTCTGCCCACGTCATCCTGAAGGTGATCGATCATTGTCACGATGTCCTCAGGCAGAGCATCGAGCAAATCGGCAAGGCGTCCAACGACGCAGCGGCCCGCAAGGCGCTTATCCGTCAAGCCCAGGTGCGCCTTGAGCATATCTATCACATCAACGATGTGCTGCGATGCGTAATCCTGGAGCGTGCCGTCTCGATGCGCAGCAGCCTCGACGAGGAATTCCATGTCGGCTCGCTTTTCCAGATCGGGACGCGCCGTTACTCTGTTCCGCCAAGGGAGCGCCAGTGTGTCGAACGATACCGCGCATGGGCCGCGAAGCATTGACGTGAATCCGGACTAGGGCGGACCGAACCCAAGATTGTGGAGGTCGATGAGTCTTATCTGTGAACGAACCGATGAAGGAAGACTCTGCTCGTGGTGCGGGAGTATTTGAACCCCTGGACGTGGTCATGCGGTACCACCAGGAGACGAAACACCATTTTTTTCGCTACGCGCGCTCACTCGGCTACATGGACTGGACGAATCAGCCAGATCCGTTTCGACGATACGAGGGATCTCCGCTCGTTGCCTTACCGCTCCTGGAACCTGACGACGGGCCGCTCTCGGCGCTCTATGAGGACTTGTATCGCCCTAAAGCGATCGCGAGCGCGCCAGTCACCGTCCGCACCCTTTCGCGCTTTCTCGAATATTCGCTGGCGATTTCGGCGTGGAAGCAGGCCGGTGGGATCCGCTGGGCGCTTCGGACCAACCCGTCTAGCGGCAACCTGCATCCCACCGAAGGCTATTTGCTCATTGACGAAGTCCCGGCCCTTTCGCCATTCCCGGGTCTTTATCACTACACGGCCAAGGAGCACGCGCTGGAGCTGCGAGCAGAGTTGTCGCAAGCGAGCTTTAGTTCGCTCATGCAAGAATTTCCGCCCCAGGCCTTTCTTGTTGGCTTTACCTCAGTGCACTGGCGGGAGACCTGGAAGTACGGCGAGCGAGCCTTTCGTTACTGTCAACATGACGTGGGGCACGCGATCGGCAGCGCTCGCATTGCGGCCCAGAGCCTGGGCTGGCGCATGCTGCTGTGGGACGGCCTGGCAGACGACACGGTGGCCGCCTTGTTGGGGGTGGATCGACCCGAGGATTTCGAGGGGGCAGAACGGGAGCACCCTGATTGTCTCGCCGTCGTCTGGCCCGCCGATCAAGCTGCCGGTCTTGCCGCTGCGAAGACGATCTCCTTTCCCCTGTTGCTTGCCCCTGATGCTGTTCTCGAGTCGACGCGACACCGTTGGCACGGCAGGGCCAACCGGTTGAGTCGAGACGATCCGGTGCAGTGGCCGATCCTCAACCAGGTGGAAGTCGCATCGTGGAAATCGTGTGCTGAACGAAGGGTCGTCGAACTAAATCACGACAGTCCGTGCGTGGAGAACCTGACTAACCCGAGCGCCGATGCTGCAAGCAACTACCCAGGTCAGCCGAGGGCTGGACAAGTGATCCGTCAACGGCGAAGCGCGCTTGCGTTCGATGGCAAAACCTCAATTTCAGTTGGCAGCTTCTTCACGATGCTGGCTCGCGTCATGCCAGCGGTTGATTTTGACCTGTGCCAGCGTCCGATGCCCTGGGACGTCCTGCCCTGGGAACCGGCTGTTCATCTTGCCCTGTTCGTCCATCGGGTGGATGGTCTTGCTCCCGGTCTCTACATGCTGGCTCGTGATCCTGCGAAGGCGAACTCGCTCAGATGGGCAATGCATCAACACTTTGCCTGGACCTCACCACCTGGCTGTCCGGAGGACTTACCTCTATTTCTCCTCGAGGAGGGAGATGCGCGGCAAGTGGCTGCCCAGGTCAGTTGCCATCAGGATATCGCCGGGGATAGTGCGTTTTCCTTGGGGATGATCGCAGAATTCGAATCAAGCCTGCGGCGGTACGGACCCTGGTTTTACCGGAGACTTTTTTGGGAGACAGGGGTGATCGGCCAAGTGCTTTATCTGGAGGCAGAGGCGAGTGGCGTCCGTGCGACCGGAATCGGCTGCTTCTTTGATGATCCGGTCCATCAGGTAATGGGATTCAACGACGCGACGTTTCAGTCTCTCTATCACTTCACGACGGGGGGCCATGTGGAGGACCCTCGCCTGACCACTTTGCCGCCTTATGGCCTCGATCATTGAGAGCCTACCACGCATCCGATCGCGGCCCGCGCCGATGGCAGGACCCACCTCGCGATCACGTCGGCCGCCGCACCAGCAGCGCCGCAATCGTGCGAGGTGAGCTTTATCGTTTAGACCTCCCGCGTCGTCGTATGCAGGTCACTTGGTCCATCACCGACGAGGACTTAAAGCGGGTCGGTGCCTTTGTCGCGCGGTATCGCGATCACCTGTTTCCAGACGTGCCGACGTGTGTTTCCGGTGGAAACACCCCCTCGCCCGACAGCAGCCGGCGTGCTGGGACCGCCTTGCGATGGAGCGCGCTTTCCAGCGCGCTGATGCGTTTCTCCAGTGTCTTCATTTCGGTTTTCCTTCCAGCGCAGCAATGCGCTGCTCTAGCTCATCGACCTCCACAATCTTGGGTTCGCGCCCGCCCCAGTCCGGATTCACGTCAATGCTTCGCGGCCCATGCGCGGTATCGTTCGACACACTGGCCCTCCCTTGGCGGAACAGAGTAACGGCGCGTCCCGATCTGGAAAAGCGAGCCGACATGGAATTCCTCGTCGAGGCTGCTGCGC
>JBEVOI010000167.1:0-8813 GCA_040507665.1 Burkholderiales bacterium | reverse complement strand
TGATAGGGATGAGCCCTTCACCATCCTACGCCCGCTGCTGCAAGTGCCCAGGTCGCGGCTCGATGCCTATGCCCGGGAGGCAAAGCTGAGCTGGGTGGAGGATGAAAGCAATGCGGACACGGAACTCGATCGGAACTATCTGCGAGCGCGAGTCCTGCCTGTAATCGAGGCCCGATTCCCCGGCTACCGGAAAACGCTGGCGCGGTCCGCCGACCTGTTCTGCGAGGCTGCCGGACTGCTGGACGAGCTCGCGGCGCTCGACGGGGCGAACGCGGTGCGGGACGCGACGCTCGATGTCGATACCTTGCGATGCCTGTCGGAGCCGCGCGCCCGCAATCTGCTGCGTTGGTTCCTCAGGCTGTACGGCGCGGAAGCCCCGAACGCAAAGCGCGTCGCTGAGGCGGTGCGGCAGCTCGTCAACGCTCGGGTGGATGGCCGTGTGCGGGTCGCTATCGGCTCGCTGGAACTGCGCCGCCACGGGGGTCGCGTGCATCTCGTAACAGTTGCACCCTTGAGTACGGAGATTGCCGTCTGGAACGGCGAGGCAGTGTTGCCTGCGCCGGGCGGTCCGGGAGCGGTCCTCTTTCAATCGGCAGAAGGCGCCGGCATCGCGCTCACACGTCTCACCGGGCGCGAGGTCACACTGAGGCACCGGACCGGCGGCGAGCGCATCCGGCCCGACTGCCGGCGCCCGCGTCGCACCCTCAAGAACCTCCTGCAGGAGGCTCACGTCGAGCCTTGGCGGCGTTCGCGAATGCCGCTCCTTTTCTGCGACGGGCAGCTGATCTGGGCGCCCGGGATCGGGATCGACTGCGACTGGCAGGCGGCACCCGGCGAACCGGGCATCGTGCCCGAATGGCGTTGCCACCCGGCGGACGCTGGCCGCGCCGAGGCGGGCTAGCTACAATCGAAGGCGCGTGCACGGTTTGCCGATCGGTACTCGCATGCTCGGAGGAGGAGCAAAGATGAGATTCGTCGCCGCAGGGTTCGCCGCAGCCGGCCTGCTCATTGCAGCTCCAGCCAACGCGCAGCAGACCATCGTCATCAAGTTCAGCCATGTCGTGGCGGCGGACACCCCCAAAGGCAAGGGTGCCGATTACTTCAAGAAGCTCGCGGAAGAACGCACCAAGGGGAAGGTGAAGGTCGAGGTCTATCCGAACAGCGAACGCTACAGCGACACGGAAGAACTGGAGGCGCTGCGGCGCGGTTCGGTGGAAATGCTCGCGCCGTCGCTCGCGAAATTCGGTCCGCTCAGCGCGCGCGAGTTCGAGGTCTTCGATCTCCCGTACCTCTTCGACAACTACGAGGAGTTGAAAAGGGTGACGCAGGGCCCTATCGGTGCGGGCCTGCTCAAAGGACTGGCTTCGAAGGGGATCGTCGGCCTAGCGTTCTGGGACAACGGCTTCAAGCAGATGAGCGCGAACAAGCCGCTGCGGAAGATCGATGACTTCCGGGGTCTCAAGATGCGAGTTCAGGCGTCCAACATCCTGGAAGCGCAAATGCGTGCCCTCGGCGCGCTGCCCGAGGTGATCGCATTCTCCGACGTGTTTCGGGGGTTGGAGACCGGCGTCGTGGATGGTACCGAAAACCCGCCCTCGAATTTCTTCACGCAGAGATTGCAGGAGGTGCAGAAGTTCATGACGCTCTCGGATCATGGGTATCTTGGCTACGCGGTGATCGTGAACAAGAAATTCTGGGACGGGCTGCCGTCGGATCTTCGCGCCGCGCTGGAGAGTGCAATGAAGGACGCGACCGCGTACGCGAACGATATCGCCAAGAAGGAGAACGAGAACGCGCTGGCAGCGGTGAGGGCCTCCGGCAAGACCCAGATCCTTGCTCTGTCGCCAGAAGAGAAGGCAATCTGGAAGAAGACCTTGTCCGCCGTGCACCGGCAGTTCGAGGACAAGATCGGAAAGGACCTGGTGCAGGCGATCTACAGGGAGACCGGCTATCAGCCTTGAAGACTCTTTGCCGCGGCACCGATCCTCGGTGCGCCTGAGGATTTGGACGCGGCATCGCGTTTTGCCCAAAGACCCCACGAGGCTTCATGATTGAGGTCAGCGCTGGCTGCAAGAAATCTCCGCTCTCCGTGGTATAATTTTGAATTTGCTGAATTTTATACTGTCGGAGTGATCTAAGTGGCTGTCGAACAAACCCTCTCCATCATCAAGCCGGATGCGGTTACCAAGAACGTGATCGGCAAGATCCTGTCGCGATTCGAGTCCAACGGGCTCAGGATTATTGCCGCCCGCATGATGCACCTGTCGCGTCAGCAGGCAGAGGGCTTTTATGCGGTGCATCGCGAACGCGCGTTCTTCAAGGATCTGGTCACCTTCATGGTCTCGGGTCCGGTCATGATCCAGGTGCTGGAAGGCGAGAACGCCATCCAGAAGAACCGCGACCTGATGGGGGCGACCGATCCGAAGAAGGCGGCAGCCGGCACCATCCGCGCCGATTTCGCCAAGAGCATCGACGCGAACGCGGTGCACGGCTCCGACGGCGCCGACACCGCGAAGGCCGAGATCGCCTACTTCTTTCCAACGCTGGACGTGTTCTCCCGCTGATGCCTGTTGCCATGGCGACCAATCTCCTCGATTACAACGCTGACGGGCTCGCCAGGCTCTGCGCGACGCTGGGCGAGAAGCCTTTCCGCGCGCCCCAGCTCGAACGCTGGATTCACCAGTCCGGCGAGGAAGACTTTGGGCGCATGACCGATCTGTCGAAGGACTTTCGCCAGCGGCTCGTCGGGTTTGCGGAGGTGAAGCCGCCGGCGCTGATCTCCGAAAGCACCGCTTCGGATGGCACCCGGAAGTGGCTGCTTGCGGTCGGCAACGGGAACGCCATCGAGACGGTCTTCATCCCCGAGGACGACCGAGGGACCCTGTGCGTTTCCAGTCAGGTCGGCTGCGCGCTCGCTTGCACCTTCTGCTCGACCGGAAAGCAGGGCTGGAACCGTGATCTGTCGGTAGGCGAGATCATCGGCCAGCTGTGGTGGGCCAACAAGGCGCTGGGTGCAACCCACAAGGACGAGCGTGCGATCACGAACGTCGTGATGATGGGCATGGGCGAGCCGCTACTCAACTTCGACAACGTCGTGACCGCGCTCGACCTCATGCTTGATGACAACGCCTACGGGCTGTCGCGGCGGCGCGTGACGGTCAGCACCTCGGGCATCGTCCCCGCCATGGACCGGCTGCGCGAGCGCTGCCCCGTCGCCTTGGCGGTTTCGCTGCATGCGCCGAACGACGCGCTGCGCGACGTGCTGGTTCCGGTCAACCGCAAGTATCCACTCCAGGCGCTGATGGCTGCCTGCCTTCGCTACCTCGATGCGGCGCCGCGGGATTTCATCACCTTCGAATATGTGATGCTCGACGGCGTGAATGACTGCCTCGAGCATGCCCGCGAGCTTGTTCGGCTGACGCGGAACGTGCCATGCAAGTTCAACCTGATTCCGTTCAACCCGTTCCCGAATTCGGAGTATCGGCGCTCGTCGCGGGAGGCGATCCAACGCTTCCGCGATGTGCTGATGCAAGCTGGTCTCGTCACTACCGTGCGCAAGACGCGAGGCGAGGACATCGACGGCGCCTGCGGCCAGCTTGCGGGCCAGGTTCAGGCCCGGGCGCCCCGTGGCGTCGGGAACGCAGCCGCGGCCACGCAGTGAAGAGGCTGCTGTTTCTGCTGGTGTTATGTGTCGTGGGCTGCGCTGCTCCCAAGCCCCCGTCTTCGCTCAATCCGCCCGAGCCCGCGCCGAAGCCCGCCTCGCCGCAGGACCGCGCGCGCATCCACACGGAGCTGGCCTCCCTTTACTACAGCCGCGGCAACTTCGGCGTGGCGCTGCAGGAGAGCATGGCAGCGCTCGAAGCCGATCCGAAGTACGGCCCCGCGTACAACGTGCTCGGTCTCGTGCAGATGGAGTTGCGGGAAGACGTCGCTGCGGATCAGAGCTTCCGGCAGGCCCTCGCCATCAACCCGAACGATTCGGAAGCCAACAACAACTATGGCTGGTTCCTCTGCAACCGCGGCCGTGAAAAGGAATCGATCCCGTATTTCCTCGCGGCCGTGAAGAATCCCCTGTACCAGACGCCGGACCTTGCGTTCACCAATGCAGGGGTCTGCGAACGGAAGCTGGGGAATGACCAGGCCGCGGAGGACTTCCTGCTCAAGGCGCTTAGGCTGCAGCCCGGGCAACCGCGGGCGCTGGAGGCGCTGGCCGACATTTACTACCGTCGCGGCGACTTCGCGGGCACCAAGCAGTTGGTCACCCGGTTTCTTGAAGTGGCGCAGCCGACGCCGGAGGTGCTCTGGCTCGGCGTACTGTCGGCGCGCAGGCTCGGCGACCGCAGCGCCGAGGCGAACCTTGGATTGCAGTTGCGGCGGCGCTTCCCGGATTCCAAGGAAGCACTCGCGCTGAAGAGCGGAAAGTACGAATGACCGACCCTGCCGTGGGCGGCAGCCCGGAACCGTCTTTCTCCGAATCGGGCATCATCTCCGTCGGCGCGAAGCTCGCGGCGGCACGCCAGGCCCTCGACCTGTCGGTGGCCGACGTCGCCCGCCAGATCAAGCTTTCGGTGCCGCAGGTCGAGGCGCTGGAAGCAGATGACCTCTCGCGACTGCCCAAGAGTCCGGTGATCGTCAAGGGCTTCCTCCGCAACTACGCGAAGCTGGTCCAGCTCGATCCCGATGCGCTGCTCGGCGGCACCCAGCCTGCTCCCCGCCCCAGCGGTCGGGGTGCGGGGAGCGCCAGGACGTTGGAGGCACCGCTCGATGGCCAGAGCCGGCCGTGGGGCAGGCCGCTCACGGCGTGGCTCCTTGCCATCGCCGCAGTCCTGTTGGCGTTCAGCGTGTACATCAATCAGGACTTGCTGTCGCTTCTCGGCATGACTGACGAAACGGAGCCCGCGCCCACGGCGTCACCCCGTGCATCGAAGCAAGCTGAAACTGCCGCGCCGGTTACGGCATCCAAGACCCCGGCGGTCACCCAGGACGCAACACCGCCGGTGTCACCGGCTTTCGCGCCTGCCGCGGAGCCCTTGCCCGTTCCGGTGACGGGCGCTACCTTGCGCGCTGGCGGCGCCGACGTTCCGCCGACCGCGGCAGCGGCTTCAGGGCAGGGCATCGTTCGGCTGACCTTCGCTCGCGAATCGTGGGTCGAGATCAAGGACCGCGACGGCCACCGGATCTTCTCGCAGTCAAATCGCGCCGGCACCGAGCAGTCGGTGCAAGGTATTCCTCCGCTGCAGCTCGTGATCGGCAACGCGAGCGGGGTGAAGGTCGTGTGGAACGATCAGCCCGTTGACCTCGCGCCGTACACGGCGAAAGCGGACATCGCCCGGTTCACCCTGGAATGAGCGCCATGCAAGACCTTGCTCACGGTGCGTTTGCACGCCGTCGCAGCTGCCCGGTGCGGGTCGGAGGCGTCGTGATCGGTGGCGACGCGCCGGTCGTTGTGCAGTCCATGACCAACACGGACACTGCAGACGCCGAATCGACCGCAGAGCAGGTGTACGAGCTTGCGCAGGCGGGCTCCGAGCTCGTCCGCATCACGGTCAACACGCCCGAGGCGGCGCGGCAGGTTGCCGCCATCCGTGACCGTCTGGCCCATCGCGGCTGCTACGTGCCCCTGGTTGGGGACTTTCACTACAACGGTCACCGGCTGCTCACCCAGTTTCCCGATTGCGCCGAGGCGCTGGACAAGTATCGGATCAATCCGGGCAATGTCGGCTACGGCGCCAAGCGCGACGAACAGTTCGCGACCTTGATCGAGATCGCATGCCGCCACGGCAAGTCGGTTCGGATCGGCGTGAACTGGGGCAGCCTCGATCAGGATCTGCTCGCGCGCATGATGGACGACAACGCGCGGCTGCCCGAGCCCCTCGATGCCTCCGCCGTCATGCGCGAGGCGCTTATCGTTTCGGCGGTCTCGAGCGCGCGGCGAGCTGAAGCGCTGGGACTGCCCCATGACCGGATCGTGCTCTCGTGCAAGGTGAGCGGCGTGCAGGATCTGATCGCCGTGTATCGCTCGCTCGCCGTCCGCTGCGACTATCCGCTGCACCTCGGATTGACCGAGGCCGGTATGGGATCGAAGGGGATCGTCGCTTCCACCGCCGCGCTTGCAGTGCTGCTGCAGGAAGGCATCGGCGACACGATCCGCATCTCCCTTACGCCGGAGCCGGGTGGCGATCGGACGCGAGAGGTGGTGGTGGCGCAGGAAATCCTGCAGACGACGGGGTTGCGCTCGTTCACGCCGATGGTGGTTGCGTGCCCCGGGTGCGGGCGCACTACGAGCACGTTCTTCCAGGAGCTCGCCGACAAGATTCAGGTCTACCTGCGCCGGCAGATGCCGGTTTGGCGCGCCCGGTATCCAGGGGTCGAGACCATGACCGTGGCCGTGATGGGGTGCATCGTGAACGGCCCTGGGGAGAGCAAGCACGCCAGCATCGGCATCAGCCTGCCCGGTACCGGGGAGCAGCCCTCCGCGCCCGTTTTCGTGGACGGGGTGAAGACGGTTACCCTGCGCGGCGACACCATCGCGGAAGACTTCCACGCGCTGGTGGAGGATTACGTGCAGCGCACCTATGGAGGCACAGGCGCGCGCGTGCCCTTGGAAGAGCCGGCTGCTGCGGGCACGTCGTCGAGGTAGCGGCGGCGCCACCGCCAGGGCGCGACGGGCGGTCCCCAGCGACGTATAATTCGCGCCATTTTCGCCCAGCTTCCCCATCCGATGAAATCGACCCTGCAGGCCGTGCGCGGCATGAACGACGTGCTGCCGTCGGACAGCCATGTGTGGCAGCGCTTCGAGGACACAGTGCGGGACTGGCTCGCCGGCTACGGCTACCGCGAGATCCGCCTGCCCTTGGTCGAGAAGACCGAGCTCTTCGTGCGCTCGATTGGCGAGGTCACGGACATCGTCGAAAAGGAGATGTACACCTTCGTCGACCAGCTGAATGGCGAGAGCCTCACTCTGCGCCCCGAAGCGACGGCGTCCTGCGTCCGCGCCGTGCTCGAGCACAGCCTGCTGTACGCAGGACCGCAGCGATTGTGGTATCAGGGTCCCATGTTCCGGCACGAGCGCCCGCAAAAGGGCCGCTACCGCCAGTTCCACCAGGTAGGCGTCGAGGCGCTCGGCTATTCGGGTCCGGACATCGACGCGGAGCATCTCGTCATGCTCACGCGACTTTGGAAGCGCCTCGGCGTTGGTGACGTGGTGCTGCAGATCAACACGCTCGGCACGCCGGAGGACCGTGCCCGGCACCGTGCCCGGCTGCAGGACTATCTGCGCGAGCACTGGGCGGAACTGGACGAAGAGCTGCGGCGCCGCTGTGAGCGCAACCCGCTGCGCGTGTTGGACAGCAAGGATCCGGCGCTCGCGCCACTCATCGAGGCGGCGCCACGCCTCATCGACGATCTGGACGAAGTCTCTTTGCTGCACTTCGAGGCGCTGCAGGCGCTGCTGCGCGAGGCCGGCATCGAGTACGAGATCGTGCCGAGCATGGTGCGCGGGCTCGACTACTACAACTTTACGGTCTTCGAATGGGTCACCGCTCGCCTCGGCGCCCAGGGGACGATCTGCGCGGGCGGCCGCTACGACGGTCTCGTGGAACAGGTGGGCGGAAGGCCCGCGCCGGCGTGCGGCTTCGCGCTCGGCGTGGAGCGGCTGCTGGCGTTGCTCGAAGAGCAGGGTCGCCGGCCGGATGCGACTGCGGCCGACGCCTATCTGGTGCATCAGGGGGACGCCGCCGATCGCTACGCCTGGGTTGTCGCGGAGCGTCTGCGCGATGCCGGGCTGCGGGTCCTGTTCCACTGTGGCGGAGGCAGCTTCAAGAGCCAGATGAAGAAAGCCGACGCGAGCGGCGCGCGGTTTGCGGTGATCGTCGGCGACGACGAGGCGGCGGCGGGGCGAGCGAGCCTGAAGCCGCTGCGTGAGCTGAAGGAACAGGTGCAAGCGGAGCTCCGCGAGCTGCCCGCCCTCATCAAGGGTCACTGAAAGGGTTTCGAAGACGACGCCATGGCGATCTACGATCTCGAGGAACAGGAAAAGCTGGACGCTCTCAAGGCGTGGTGGAAGGACAACGGCCGCACCATCATCCTGGCCGTGATCGCGTTCGCGGTGGCCCTCGCGGGGGCGCAGGGCTGGCGTCACTACAAGCGGACGCAGGCGATGGGCGCGGCCGCTCTGTACGGGCAGCTTCTCGAAGGTGCGCAGGCGAAGGATCCGAAGAAGGTGCAGGACGCCGCCGCGGCGATCATCAAGGACTACGGGTCGACCGGCTACGCCACGCTCGCCGCGCTCACCGCCGCGAAGGCGAGTGTGGATGCAGGCAATCTCGCTGCGGCGAAGGGCAGCCTGACGTGGGCTGCCGAGCACGCCCCGGACGAGGCGACCCGGGACATCGCACGGCTGCGCCTCGCTGCGGTGCTGTTCGATGAGAAGCGTTATGAGGAGGCGCTGCAGAAGCTCGATGCCAAGCCCGCTGAGTCGATGGTGCCGCTGTACGCAGAGATGAAGGCGGACATACTCACCGCGCAGGGAAAGGTCGCGGAGGCGCGGGCCGCGTACAATTTGGCGCTGGACAAGCTGCCGCTCGGCGGCGAATACCGAAACATCGTGCAGCTCAAGCTCGAATCGCTGGGAGAAGCGCGATGAGCGAACAGGTCTTGCGCTGGCGTGCCCGCTTGACTGCGACCGCGGTCGTTGGCGCCATCCTGTTGTCAGGCTGCCAGACTGTGGGCGACTACTACGACTCGCTCTTCGGCAGCTCCAAGGACAAGGCGGCGAAGCTCGTCAATTTCACCCCGACCGCTTCGGTCAGCCT
>JBEVOI010000150.1:0-6755 GCA_040507665.1 Burkholderiales bacterium | reverse complement strand
GCGCAGCACGAGCTGCCCCACCTCGTCGGTCATCGAGGCGAGCAGCGTGTTGCGCTGCTTCTCGGTGAGTTCGCCCTCCGCGACCACGAGACCGAGCAGGATCTTGAGGTTGACTTCGTGGTCGGAGGTGTCCACGCCCGCAGAATTGTCGATCGCGTCGGTGAAGATGCTCCCTCCCGCGAGCGCATACTCCACGCGGCCGCGCTGGGTCAATCCAAGATTGCCCCCCTCCGCCACCACCTTGCAGCGCAGCTGCCGGCCGTCGACGCGCACCGGATCGTTGGTGCGGTCGCCCGCCTCCGCGTGGCTCTCGTCGGCGCTCTTCACGTACGTGCCGATGCCACCGTTGTAGAGCAGATCCACCGGCGCCTTGAGGATCGCGTTGATGAGCTCGTTCGGACTCAGCGCTTCCGCCTCGATGCCGAGCGCCCGTCGCACCGCGGGCGAAAGGGGCACCGACTTCACGCTTCGCGGCCACACACCCCCGCCCTTGGAAATGAGCTCGGGGTTGTAGTCGCTCCACGACGAGCGCGGCAGCTTGAATATCCGCTCGCGCTCCACAAAGCTCGTTTCGGCGTCCGGGTCCGGGTCGAGGAAGATGTGCCGGTGGTCGAACGCCGCGACCAGCCGGATGTGCCGCGACAGCAGCATGCCATTACCGAACACATCGCCCGACATGTCGCCGATGCCGGCCACGGTGAAATCCGTGGTCTGGGTGTCAATGCCCATCTCGCGGAAATGGCGCTTCACCGACTCCCACGCGCCGCGCGCGGTGATGCCCATCACCTTGTGGTCGTAGCCGACCGAGCCGCCCGAGGCGAACGCATCCGCGAGCCAAAAGCCATACTCCTTGCTGATGGCGTTGGCGTAGTCGGAAAAGGTGGCGGTGCCCTTGTCCGCCGCGACCACCAGATACGGGTCGTCGGGATCGTGCCGGCGCACGTTGGGGGGCGGCACGACTTTTCCCTGCAGCAGGTTGTCCGTGATGTCGAGCAAACCGCGCAGATAATTCTGGTAGCAGGCCACCCCCTCCTTCATGAAGGCTTCCCGATCCGACGCCGGCGGCGCCTTCTTAAGGACGAACCCGCCCTTGGAGCCGACCGGCACAATGACGACGTTCTTCACGATCTGCGCTTTCACCAAGCCCAGGATCTCGGTGCGAAAATCCTCGGGACGGTCGGACCAGCGCAGTCCGCCGCGTGCGACCTTGCCGCCGCGCAGATGCACGCCCTCGAAGCGAGTCGAGTAGACGAAAATCTCGAACAGCGGTTTCGGTTCCGGCAGCCCGGGCACCTTTGACGGATCGAACTTGAAGGAGAGGAAACTGCGTCGCTTACCCTTGTCGTCGCGGCGCCAATGGTTCGTGCGCAGCGTGGCGAGCACAAGCGCGAGGTATTGGCGCAGCACGCGGTCTTCGTTCAGGTTCTCGACCCGGTCGAGGGCCCCCTCGATCGCCCGTACCTGAAACGCGGCCGTTTCCTCGTTCGTGTTGTCGGGATCGAAGCGCTGCCTGAAAAGGTTCACCAGCATGCGTGCGATGGCGGGGTTACCCGCCAGCGTGGACTCGATGAAGGACTGCGAAAGGGGAAACGCGATCTGATGCAGATACTTCGCGTACGCGCGCAGCACCACGATCTCATCGGCATTCAGGCTCGCAGCGAGCACAAGCCGGTTGAAGCCGTCGTTCTCCACCGCCCCCGCAAAGACGCGACCGAACGTGTCCTCGAAGTTGCCGTGCAGCGCTTCGATCTCGATCTCCGCACCGTCGCGGGTGGCGAGCCCAAGATCCTCGATCCACACGGGCGGCGCCCCTTCAGGGGTAATCCGGTAGGGGCGCTGCTCGAGCACGCGCAAACCCATGCGCTCGAGCATCGGCAGGCTGTCGGAAAGCACGGCGGGGCGCCCGGGGTGGAACAGCTTGAAGCGCAACGTGCCGGGGGGCGCTTCCACCGGGCGATAGAGGTTCATCCCCAGTTCGCCGCTTGCCAGCGCCTTCTCCATCATCTCGATGTCGGGCACTGCATTGCGCGCCGGGTAGTCTTCGCGGTACGCGGCGGGAAAGCCCACGCCGAAGCGGCGGCACAGCGCGTTGCCGCGGGCCTCGCCGAGGGTATCGAGCAACGCCTGCCGCAGATCGTCGCCCCATCGGCGCGCAGCGGCTACGAGACGCGTTTCCAATTCCCGCACGTCGTATGCAGGGATCTGCCCGGGCTTGGTGCGGACCGTGATGAGAATGCGCGCGAGCACGGACTCCGAGAGATAGACGTTGAACTCGGAACTCACGCCGTTGAAGGCCTGCGTCAGGATGGCCTGCCATCTGCGCCGCAGATCGGTCGTATAGTTCTCGCGCGGCGCGTAGATGAGGCAGACGCAATAGCGCTCGAACGCATCGCGGCGTACGAAAAGCCGAAAGCGCTGGCGCTCGCCGAGATGCAGGATGCCGAGCGCGTTCTCGAGCAACTCGGCCTCCCCGATCTGGAACAGCTCATCGCGCGGATAGGTTTCGAGTATGTTTTCCAGCGCCTTCGCCGCGTGGCCGCCGCGCGCGAATCCTGCGCGAGCGATGACGTTCGCCACCTTGCGCCGGAGCAGCGGAATGTCGGCCGGGCTTACGCTGTAAACCGTGTGGGTGTAGAGGCCGAGGAAGCGATGCTCGCCGCAGACCTCGCCGCGCTCGTCGTAGCGCTTGATGCCGATATAGTCGAGGTAACCCGGACGGTGCACCGTCGATCGCGAGTTCGACTTGGTGACGAGCAGCAGATCCTTCACTCGCGCATAGGCGCGCGCTTCGGGCGGCAGTGCCGCAAAGCTCGCGGAGAGCCTCTCATCATCGCGCCCGCGCAGAATGCCCAAGCCGGAGCCAGGCCTAACCTGAAGCGCATCGGCGCCGTCAACCTGCGTGAGGTCGCTGTAGCGGTAGCCGAGAAACGTGAAGTGGTCAGATGCGAGCCAGCGCATGAACGCCTTGCCCTCATCAATTTGCTCCGACGCAATTGGGGGCGGTCGCCGGTCCAGATCGGCGATGATCTCTTCGGCTCGCGCCAGCATCGGCCGCCAATCGTCGATGGCGAGTCGCACATCTTTCAGCACGCGCCCGAGATCAACCGCCAATGCTTCCATGGAAGCCGCGTCCGGCACCCGGTCCACCTCCACGTGCACGAAGGATTCGCGCGCTGTGCCATCGCCGGACGCCGCCGCTTCGAGGAGTTGCCCAGTCGGATCGCGGTGGGTTGCGACGACAGGATGAATGATGAGATGGAGCGTAAGGCCGTGACGGTTGACCTCCATGGTCACCGAATCCACCAGGAACGGCATGTCGTCGTTGACGATCTCGACGACGGTGTGGGTCGACTGCCACCCATGTTCCTCGATGCTCGGGTTGAAGACGCGGACCTTGGCGCGGCCGGGTTCGCGGCGACGGGCAAACGCCAAGTGCGAGAGCGCCGCACCGTAGATGTCCGCGGCCTCGCGTTCGGCGAGGTCGCCAGCGTCTACCTGCCGGTAGTACTCGCGCACGAAGCGCTCGACGCCCGTCCGCTCCTCCGCCGGGACCTTCGCCCGGACGAGCGCGCAGACGGTCTCCAGATGCTCGCTCTTGCCCTGCTCGGTCTTGCCCTGCTCGGTCTTGCCCTGCTCGGTAAGCGCCAGCATGTCGACCTCCTCCGGAATGTGGCAGCAAAGCGGTCTGTCGCCGCTCGAGTGGTGCGGATATGTGGTGCTTCCCCGCCCCGACCATCCTAGTCTAGCAGCCTCGTGTGGCATTTCTGTGCCCAAGCGTTGGAATCGCGGAGGCAGCCGTTCCGGTTCGAGCGTATCCTTCCGGGGCTCCGATCCGGGTCGCGGATGGCGAACCAGCCACGAACTCGGTGGACTGAAAACAGGCATTGGTGCGACGCATCATCAGGGTTATAATGAGGGGACCTTCGAGAAGTGGCGCGCGCCATCCAGGTATGGCGCGAGGCTGAATCCCGGCCCGCCGATTGGCCAACTTTCGGCCCTCGGCACCGTCCGCAGTTCGAAAGTCGCCAGCTGATGAAGGTGCCTGCTTCCTTGTTTTCCATCACCCGATCGATGCCTCCCGAAAGGGAACGGTACTGCACCTCACCCACGACCAGGCGTCACCATAGTGAGCACCGTTACCGTAGTCCGGAAGGACGGCTATTCCGCCATTGCCTGCGACACCCTCACCAAGTGGGGAACTGGCAAGGAGCCGGCAGCCTACATCGCGAATCACGACAAGATCATCAGGGTCGGCGACAGCTTCGTCGCGATCACCGGCGCCGTCACGTTCCGGCACGCCCTCGAGGAGTTCTTCGGCGCCCCTGACGCCCCTACCCGCCTACATTCGCCCTTGCAGATCTTCCGCGCATGGCAACAATTGCACACAGCGCTGAAGGAGCAATACTTCCTGCTCCCCGAAGAGGACAAGGACGAGGGGTTGGAGTCTTCGCGTATCGACGTTCTGATCGCAAACCCGGCGGGTATCTTTGGGGTTTCCGCCCACCGTACGGTGCAGGAGTTCTCTAAGTTCTACGCCTATGGAAGCGGCGCGGACTACGCCCTGGGCGCGCTTTACTCGACTTACGATACGCCTGGCAGGAGCGCGGAGGAGCTGGCTCGCTTCGGGGTGCAGGCGGCTGCCGAATTCGACGATGGCACGGCGCTCCCGATTGTCTCCTACGCGGTGCGGCTCGACAAAGACTAACCTCACCCAGGGGGAGAAGAGCCTATGCCATCGTTCGACGTCGTGTCTCAGGTGGACAAGCAAGAGGTCAGAAACGCCGTCGACCAGACCAACAAAGAGGTTTCGACCCGCTTCGACTTCAAGGGCTCGGATGCCCGCGTGGAGCAAAACGAGTACGAGCTGACGGTCTTCGGCGACGACGAATTCAAGCTCGGCCAAGTGCAGGACGTCCTCGGCCAGAAGCTGGCCAAGCGCGGGATCGACGTGCGCTGCCTGCAGCCCGGGAAAGTCGAGAAGATCACCGGCAACAAGGTCAAACAGGGCGTCACGATCCGGGTCGGTGTCGAATCCGAGCTCGCCAAGAAAATCGTGCGCATCGTCAAGGACAGCAAGCTAAAGGTGCAGGCGAGCATCCAGGGTGATGCGGTACGCGTGTCCGGCGCGAAGAAGGATAGCCTTCAGGAAGCGATTGCGCTGGTGCGAAAGTCGATCACCGACTTTCCGCTGCAATATCAGAACTTCAGGGACTGACCACAGCTGCCGGGGTCCCTCCCGCCTCCCACCTTCCACCTGCCGATCAGGGAGAACTTCCACCGCTGAGCCGGCAGGCCGTTCGCCGCATCATCTGAGTCCGCGGGTCCATCGATCGTAGAGCCGCCCCGCCACTTGATGCAGGGCATCGACCCGCGGTGCAAGATCCCGCTGAATTTCCTCCGGGGTTTGTACACCCGGGCTTGTCCGGCTCTCATCGATTTCCCTGGCGCCGCCCCGGCACCACACTCTGATCAGGTCCTCCGTCATTTCGACATGGCATTGCATGGCGAGATGGGGTCCCATCGCGAACGCCTGGTTCTCGCAGTACGGGCTGGACAGGATGCGAACTGCACCCGCCGGCAGGGCGAAGGTCTCGCCGTGCCAGTGGAAGGAATCGAAGGCCCGCAGGCCGCCGAACCACTCCCGGGCTATTGGATCTTCAGCCACGTCGCACCGGCCCCAGCCGATCTCCTTTACCGGGTTCCTGGCCACCATTCCGCCCAATGCTTTGGCCATGAGCTGACCGCCGAGGCAGTGCCCCAGGACCGGAACTTGCTGACCGACCGCTGCCCGGATCAGGTTCAGAACGCGCGGAATCCAGGGCAAATCGTCGTTGACACTCATAGGCCCGCCCATGAAGGCGAGTCCCGAAAAGGCATCCGGCCCCGCTGGCACCACCTCACCCTGATCGACGGGCAGGAGCTGCCACGGAATGCCACGACGGTCCAGATACTCCGCGAAGTACCCGGGTCCCTCGGTTCGGGCATGACGGAAGATCGCTACGGGCTTCATAGGATTCCTCGAATGATACGCAGGCGCGCCATTCTAACCGGCGTCGCGTTCGCCCTGCTTCCGGGTCGCGCGGCGGCGACCGACGTGAACGTGATCGGGCTCTTCCCCGGCAAGGCGGTGGTAGTCGTGAACGGGGGCAAGCCGCGCACGCTCAAGGCCGGCGATGCCACGCCGGAAGGCGTGAAACTGGTGTCGGTGGACACGGAAACCGCCGTCCTGGAAGTCGACGGCAAGCGCCGGACTGTCGGCATGGGGCAGTCCATCGCGATGGCGGCGAGCTCGGCCGGTGGCCGGCCTCAAGCGACGCTATCTGCTGACTCGCGCGGCCACTTCATGGTCGCCGGGAAGATCAACGGCCAGTCCGTACAGTTCCTGGTGGACACTGGCGCGTCGTTGATCTCGATGAACGCGTCCGACGCCCGTCGTCTCGGCCTGAACTACCTCAAGGGGGAGCGCGGCTTCGCGGCGACGGCCAACGGCGCGGCGGCAGTCTACCAGGTCAAGCTGGACACGGTGCGTGTCGGCGACATCAGCATCAACAACGTTGACGCCCTCGTCCACGATGGGAACAGCCTCCCAGTGTTGCTGCTCGGGATGAGCTTCCTCAACCGGGTGGAGATGCGGCGGGACGGTCCGACAATGACGCTGATCAAGCGGTTCTAGCTTCAAGCCGACGCCTTGGCGGATTCGGCGGCGCCGCTCCACCGTCCGCTATCTAGTCCGGTTTATTGCCCTCGTCGGTCCC
>JBEVOI010000311.1:0-6161 GCA_040507665.1 Burkholderiales bacterium | reverse complement strand
CGCGTACCGCATTTCGACGATCTCGTGTTTCTCGGCGCGTCGCTCTCACGCTATCCGCTGGAGGGGTACCGCGAGCGCTGCGAAACGAAGACCGTGCTTGGCACGCGCTACGCAAGCAAGCCGATCGAGCTCGCGATTCCGATCACGATCGCCGGCATGAGCTTCGGCGCGCTTTCGGCGAATGTGAAGGAAGCGCTTGGGCAAGCCGCCAGCGAGATGGGCACCTCCACGACCACCGGCGATGGTGGCATGACGCAGGAAGAGCGCCGATCCTCGAAGACGCTTGTCTATCAGTGCCTGCCCTCGCGCTACGGCTTCAACCCGGACGATCTGCGCAAGGCAGACGCGATCGAGGTAGTGATCGGCCAGGGCGCAAAGCCCGGTGGCGGCGGCATGCTGCTTGGGCACAAGATCAATCCGCGGATCGCGCAGATGCGCACGTTGCCGGAAGGCGTCGACCAGCGCTCCGCGTGCCGTCATCCGGACTGGACCGGTCCCGACGATCTCGCGATCAAAATTCAGGAGCTGCGCGAGATCACGGACTGGGAGAAGCCGATCTACGTGAAGGTCGGTGCTACGCGCACGTTTCACGACGTGAAGCTCGCGGCGCATTCGGGCGCGGATGTGATCGTAGTCGACGGCATGCAGGGCGGCACCGCCGCGACCCAGACGGTGTTCATCGAGCACGTGGGCATTCCGACGCTCGCTGCGGTCCGACAGGCGGTCGACGCGCTGGAAGACCTGAATATCAAGGGGCAGGTGCAGCTCATCGTCTCCGGCGGTATTCGCACCGGCGCCGATGTAGCGAAAGCATTGGCGATGGGGGCGGACGCGGTCGCGATCGGGCAGGGCATCCTCATCGCGCTGGGGTGTAATCACGAAATGTACTTTCAGAATGGCGAGCATCATTCCGCCGTGGAGGATTACGCGCGCCTCGGCACCGCACCGGGGTTCTGTCACCACTGCCACACCGGCAAGTGCCCGGTGGGCGTGACCACGCAGGACGCGATGCTGGAGAAGCGTCTGGAGCCGGCGATCGGCGCGCGGCACGTGAAGAATTATCTCAAGACTCTCAACATGGAACTCACGACGGTTGCGCGCGCGTGCGGCAAGCAGAACGTGCATCACCTCGAGCGCGAAGATCTGGTTGCGCTCACCATCGAGGCGGCGGCGATGGCGCGGGTACCGCTTGCGGGCACGAGCTGGATTCCAGGAGTCGTGTGAGGATGCGGCGGGTAGCGTGAGGCAGTGGTGAAACCCGGCCGTAACGATCCGTGCCCCTGCGGCAGCGGCAAGAAATACAAGCACTGCCATGGCGCTGCCTTCTCGATAGGGACCAGCGCGGCTCCGGTGTCCTCCAGAGAATCCGCTATCGCTGTTGCCGCGTCGGAACTCCATGCGGGACGCCTCGACACCGCTGCCGTGCGCCTCGATGGTGTGTTGCGGGCGGCTCCAGACCATCCGGACGCGCTTCTCTTGCGCGCCGGTGTCGCGCACCGGCAGCAGGACTATCGTCGCTCGGTCGCGCTGCTCACGAGTCTGATCCACCGGCGTCCGAACTTCGCCGATGCGTATTTCAACCTCGCTCTCAGCTTCGGCGCGCAGGGCCAGACTGCCGACGCCGAGGCACGCTACCGCGATACCCTCCGGCTGCGGCCAGACTTCACCGATGCGTGGACCAATCTCGGCAATCTACTGGGAGGCCCAGGGCGTTACGAGCAAGCGGAAGCGTGCCACCGTGCTGCTGTCGATCGGGCGCCGGACTCTCCACGCGTACGACTCAATCTCGCGTCGACGCTGAAGAGCATGGGCCGTCTGTCGGACGCTGAAGCAGAATGCCGGGAGGCGCTCGGGCGCGACCCGGATCTGCCCGAGGCGCACAACAACCTCGGCAATGTACTCGTTGCGCTGGGGCGGCTCGATGAGGCGACTCGAGAATTCGAGGAAGCCCTTCGCGGCCGGCCCGGGGACCCGGATGTCGAGTGCAATCTCGCCCTCGCGCTCAAGCTGGCGGGACGCGTGGGCGACGCTATCGGTCACGCTCGAAACGCCTTCCAACGTCGCGCCGACCGGCGCTCGGCGAGCATGCTGGCCAACTGCCTGAAGGTCGCACGCTTCGAAGTGGCAACGCCGGACCTGGAAGCGGATCTCGCAGCGCTCCTCGAAGTGCCGTCCGTGGATCCGAGCGATCTCGTGCCGGCGATCGCAAGTGCGCTGCGTGGGAATGCGGGACTTGCTCCGCTGCTGCGGGCAACTGCGGAACCATCGTGCGAACCGCATGAAGGCGGCGAAATCCTCGCTGCTGCTGTCGTCGCGCTGGGCAATCCACTGCTGCTGCGATTGATGTCGCTGACCGTCGTCTTCGATCCGCACTTCGAACAGGGCTTCACGCGGGCGCGCGCGGCGCTGCTCTTCAATCCCGCTCTGCGACGTCGAGCGCCACTTGCCTTCCTGACCGCGCTCGCGCACCAGTGTTTCCTCGTCGAATACGTCTATGCGGAATCAGTGGCGGAGGCGGAGACCGTCGCGGTGTTGTCCCGCGAAATCGCTCGCACGTTGGAATCAGGGCAGGCGCTCGCACCGGAACCGGTGGCAGTGCTCGCCTGCTATCGGCAGCTGGGCGGCGAGTCGTTCGCAGCGCAGCTCCAGGGACGTCCGGAACTTGCTCCGATCGATACGGTGATCACGCGGCAGGTGATCGAACCGATGGAGGAGCAACGCATCGCCGCAACGCTGCCCGTGCTCTCGAAGGTCGAGGATGCGGTCTCGCGGCGCGTCCAGGCGCAGTACGAGGAGCATCCCTATCCGCGCTGGCGCAAGGCGGGGCTGCCGGAGCCGATCCCGTTCGCGCGCGCGATTCGGGAGCTCTTTCCGTCTGCGGCAATCGGTCCCGCGCTCGACACCGTTTCACCGCGCATCCTCGTCGCCGGATGCGGCACCGGCAAGCATGCGATCCTTACCGCGTTGCGCTACGAGGGCTCGCGTGTCACGGCGGTCGATCTCTCCGGTGCGAGCCTGGCCTATGGTGTGCGCCAGGCACACGCGCTCGACGTGGGGAATATCGAGTTTCTGCAGGGGGACATCCTCGACCTGGGCGGCATCGAGCCCGGCTTCGATCTCGTCGAGAGCTTCGGCGTGCTCCACCACATGCGTGACCCGATCGCCGGTTGGCGTTTGCTCGCGAACCTGCTGAGGCCCGGGGGACTGATGATGATCGGCCTCTACAGCGAGATCGCCCGCAAACCGGTGGTGGAAGCGCGGCGGTTGATCACGGAGCGCGGTTACCCGGCAACCCTCGCCGGCATCCGTCGGTTTCGCGGGGACCTTCGCCACAGCGATTCCACGTTGCGCACGGCGCTCGAGCAGAGTGTGGATTTCTACAGCGCCAGCGGCTGCCGCGACCTGCTTTTTCACATCGAGGAGCATCGCTTCACCTTGCCGCAGATCGAGACGTCGGTCCTCGCGCTCGGCCTCGAGTTCGTCGGCTTCGAGCTTCACGACGCCACGGTGCTGACCGGATACCGCGCCCGCTTTCCGGAAGACGCGACCGCGCGGTCGCTCGCGAACTGGGATACGTTCGAGCGCGAGCAGCCGGATACCTTTTCCGAGGCTTACAAATTCTGGCTCCGGAAACCGGGTCGGGCGATTCCGGAAAGCCACAAGGACTAGAATGTCCTGGCCATGAACGATCCCGCGCACCCCGTGAAGCCGGCGCCGTCCGCTCCTGGCGACCGCTCGCTCTTCCGTCACCTTGGCGGCACGATCCGCGGACTGAGGCAGAAGGACCACTTGACCATTGCGGATGTGGCAGCCCAGGCCGGAATCAGCCGCGGCATGCTCTCCAAGATCGAGAACGGTCAGGCGGCCACCAGTCTCGATACGCTATCGCGGATCGCGACCGCGCTCGGTGTCTCACTCGCTTATCTTTTCCGCTACTACAACATCCCTTCCGGTGGTGCCCAACTGGTGAGGTCCGGGGAGGGCATGGAGGTGGTTCGCCGTGGCACCCGGCGCGGCCACACCTACCACCTCCTCGCCTATGACCAGGGTCCGCAGAAGATCTTCGAGCCCTTTCTCATCACGATGGATGACGCGTCAGAGGTGTTTCCGACCTTCGAGCATCCCGGTACGGAGTTCATCCATATGCTGGAAGGCAGGATCGAGTACCGCCATGGCCGGCACAGCTACCTGCTCGAGCCCGGTGACTCGCTCACATTCCGCGGTGATATACCCCACGGGCCGGAGAAGCTGATCGAGCTGCCGATCAAGTTTCTCGCAATCATCGTGTACGGCGGGGCTGGCGAGACCTGACGCCCGCCGCTGCGCGACTCAGCGATGCACGGTTTCACCATCGGTGCGGCCAACGCCGAGGACATTCCGGCGCTCCAGTCGCTGCTTGCCACGCTCTTTTCCATCGAGGTCGACTTCCATCCCGATGCCGAACGCCAGCGGCGGGGCCTCGAACTGCTTCTTCGGGATACCGATCGCGCAGTTGTCTTGGTGGCGCGGGACGCGAAGGGCGCCGTGGCCGCGATGGCGAGCGCGCAGCTCGTGGTGTCTACCGCTGAAGGTGCGTTATCCGCCTGGATCGAGGATGTGGTGGTGGCGGAAGGCATCCGCAGAATGCGCATCGGCGAGGCTTTGCTTGCCGCGTTGCTCGACTGGGCCGGGGAAAACGGAGCGACGCGTGCACAGCTGCTCGCCGATCGCACGAACAACCCCGCGCTCGATTTTTATCGGCGCCTCGGCTGGGAGCCGACTCAACTGGACGCTTGGCGCGTCCGCCTACGAAAATGAAACCGGGCGCCCGACGGCGCCCGTCCCCATGGTTTGCTGCTGTGAAACCTACGACATGGTGTAGGCGGACTCGTTGTGCTGGGTTTCGTCGAGACCCTGGCGCTCCTGCTCTTCCGTCACGCGCAGACCGACGACCGCATCCACGATCTTGTAGGAAACGAACGCCACGACCCCTGACCAGACCAGGGTGGTAATGACGCCGGTCGCCTGGATATAGAGCTGACTGGCGATCGAGTAGTCGGGCGATACGGCATTGGCGACGTAGTCATAGACGCCGGTCCCGCCCAAGAACGGAGCGCAGAAGATCCCCGTGGAGAGCGCCCCCCAGATTCCTCCGAGGCAGTGCACGCCGAAGACGTCGAGACTGTCGTCGTACCCGAACATGTGCTTCAACCCGGTGACGCCCCAGAGGCAGAGGATGCCAGCAATCAGGCCTATCGCAATTGCACCCATCGGACCCACGAAGCCGCAGGCTGGCGTTATGGCCACCAGCCCCGCCACCGCGCCAGACGCCGCCCCCAGCATGGTCGGCTTGCCGCGCACCATCCACTCCGTAAACATCCACGACAGCGTCGCCGCAGCGGTCGCGATCAAGGTGTTGACGAACACCAGGGCTGCCAAGCCATTCGCTTCCAGGTTCGACCCGACGTTGAATCCGAACCAGCCCACCCACAGGAGCGAGGCACCGACCATGGTCAGGGTCAAGCTGTGGGGCGGCATCGCTTCCTTGCCGTAACCCAGGCGCTTGCCGATCACCAGCGCACCCACCAGGCCGGCGATGCCGGAGTTGATGTGCACCACCGTTCCACCTGCGAAGTCGAGCGCGCCTTTCTGGAACAGGAAGCCTGCGGTCGCTCCTGCCGCTTCCGCTGCCTTCGCGTCCGTGTAGGCGTCGGGCCCTGCCCAGTACCAAACCATGTGGGCGATCGGCAGGTAGGCGAACGTAAACCACAGCAACATGAACAGCAGGACGGCAGAAAACTTCACGCGCTCCGCGAAAGCACCGATGATCAGCGCCGGGGTGATCGCCGCGAACGTGAGCTGGAAGGCGACGTAAATGTATTCGGGGATGTACACGCCTTTGCTGAAGGTGGCCGCTCCGGAGTCGGGAGTGACGCCTGCGAGAAACGCCTTGCTCAGGCCCCCGAAGAACGCGTTGCCTTCGGTGAACGCGACGCTGTAGCCGTATAGCGTCCAGAGCACAGCGAGCATCGAGAAGGTGACGAAGACCTGCATCAGAATCGAGAGCATGTTCTTCGCGCGAACCATTCCACCGTAGAAGAGCGCAAGGCCCGGAATGGTCATCAAGATCACGAGAACCGTTGCGACGATCATCCAGGAGGTGTCGCCCTTGTTCGGAGCAG
>JBEVOI010000130.1:0-3107 GCA_040507665.1 Burkholderiales bacterium | reverse complement strand
CGCCTATCGCAATTCGGCCAGCGGCTGGCAGCAACACACGGCGAGCGGCTGGCAGTCCCCGGCGAGCGATTCGTCGTGGGCCGACAAGGAGCAACAAGCGCGCAGCACCGGCGAAGATCGGAGCAGCTTTGGCGGCTCGGGCGATCGTTCAAGTGGCGGCTGGGGAGGCGGAGGCGGCGATCGTTTTGGGGGAGGTGGCGGATGGGGCGATCGCTTCGGCGGTGGCAGCTTCGGCGACCGGTTCGGGGGCGGTGGCTTTGGCGGTTTCCGGGGCGGTGGGTTCCGGCGTTAGCACATTGCGCGGTTTTCGGTAGCGCCCGGATTCCCACCGAAGCACTTGATGCAACCCGCGGCGATGGTGTCTCGGCCGCACTGCGTTCTCGACGAGCTGGGCGAGTCGAACGGGCTCGCCGCTTGCCCTTGTCGCTCAAGCTGTACCTGCGGAGATCCTGCACGATGTGGGGCATCCGCTCGACGCCTTCGATAGTGCCATCGACAAGCGGCGCAAGGTCGCTCATGAGCCGGTCGATACGCAGCTCCGAGCGCACGCGCCGGAGCTCGTCCGGCGCCGCGCCGGCGCTGACGGCGTCCAGGTAGCCCTTGATCCGCGCAGCGTATTCACGCAGCGTGTAGATGTTCGCGTAGACGAAACCAGTGGGGTTGTTCAGCTCGTGCGCGACCCCCGCGATCAGCCGGCCGAGCGATGCAAGCTTCTCGGAGTGAATTAGCTGCTGCTGGGTGCGTTTCAGTTCGAGATGCGCGGCCTGCAACGCTTCGTAGGCCCGGCGCAGCTCGCCGACCGGGCGAGATGAACTGCCGTGCTTCCTCCAGCGCCTGATTGTTCCGCTCGAGATCGACTTCGTACCGGATGAGATCCGCATAGACCTCGTCCATCTTGCGGACGACGTCGATCCAGGTGGTTTCGCTCCACTCGGGAAGCTCGGGCCAATCCTTTGCCCGTGACACTCTCGAAGAGTCCGGGCTCCGCGACCGTCTTCTGTCTCCCACCTGGCCTATCCGCCGAACAGCCCGTCGCCGACTCCGATCGTGTACACGAGGTAGCAGCCGAGGCCCATAGTCGCCAGACCGACGACCGCGGAGAGAGCACCGTGGAACCAGGTCAGGCGACGCGAGGAGAGCCGCAGCGGCACGGCGATCGCCGCCGAGAGCAATGCCATGCCGAGGATCGAGCCCAGGCCGAACACCGCGATGTAAGCGAGTCCCCAGGTCACCGATTTCAGCGCTTCGAGGCTCAGCAGGATCAGCGCGGCGGAGCCTGCCATCCCATGCATCATGCCGACGAGCAGAGCGCGAACCGGAAAGTCACGCAGGTGCCCGTGCTTGTGCCGCGCGGGATCGTGCGGTGCGCGCTCGTCGCGGTGCGAATGCGCGTGAAAGTGCGCGACGCCCTCCGTATGGCGATGCTCGTGAAAGTGGATGCGATCACGGTGCAACCGGTAGAGCACGTCTGCACCGAGATACACGAGCATGACTCCCACCGCCAACTCGAGCGCCTGCGCAGCCTTCAGCGGTACGACCAGGCCCAGGACCAGCACCGCTCCGCCGAATAGCATCAAGGTGACGGTATGGCCGGTGCCCCAGGCCACGCCCTGCCTGACGGTTTGAGCGAACGACCGGCTGCGCGTCGCAAGTGTGGCCAGGGCGGCGAGATGATCCGCATCCGTCGCGTGCCGCATCCCGAGCAGGAAGCCGAGGAGCAGGATCGAGGCGAGCGTCACAACCGTGTCTCGCCGGAGCGCACGCTCTCCAGAATTTCGATGACCTGGCTGCCGGTGGCTTCCGAAAGCGCCGGGTGCCAGAGGATGCGGATGCGGAAAGCCTGCAGCGTGGAGATCAGGTCCGGAGACTCGGCGCACAGCAGGGACATCGTGCAACCTCCGCAGCCGCCCGATTGCAACCATAGGATGTTGAATGAATCGCGGCCGTCGGCCAGGTCCTCGACCATCATGCGCGCTTCCTCCACGGGCTTCGAACCATGATACGCCCGCGCAGGAGAGCGTCAACACGCCGCGCCGGAGGCCCTAGCGTTTGCGCAGCGGGACGGCGACGCGGACCAACTCGTCGCCAGGCCCTCAGTGCCCGTGACGGTGGTGCAAGTCGGGCAGGTGCGGATGGCGGTGTATCAGGGGGTCGTGAACGTGCTCGTGTGTGTGTGGCTCCGGGCCTTCGTCGCCGCGATGCGCATGCTGGTGATGCTCGTCGCGCAGGTGCCGGTGCGTGTGGACCCGCTGCTCGTGAATGTGCTCGTGCTCGTGGCGCTCGTTGAGCACGAGCCAGGTTGCGAGTGCCATTAACGCCGCGGCGGCAACGAGTGTCGTCGTCACTGGCTCGCCGAGCAGGGGCACGGCGAGCGCAGCACCAATAAATGGCGCGGTGCTGAAGTGCGCAGCGGTCCGCGCGGCTCCGAGATGCCGGAGCGCATAGATGAAGAGCACCAGGCTCACGCCGTAGCTTGCAAAGCCGATCGCCGCCGCCGCGGCGAGCGTCGGAAAGCCGGGAAGCGTGTCCCCCACGCCCAACGCGACCGCGAGGTTCGTGGCTCCCGCGATGAGGCCCTTGATCGCCGCGATCTGCACCGGGTCTGCTCCGGCCACCTTGCGCGTGAGATTGTTGTCGAGCGCCCAGAGCAGACAGGCGGCAACGATGCAGACCGCGTGCGCAGAGAATCTGAGCGGCTCGCGCGGGTCGTGGACGAGCAGGACGCCGGCCACGAGCATGACCAGCGCGGCGAGCCACACGCGGCGCCCGACCGCCTCGCGGAATAGAGCGGCGGCGATCAGCATCGTGATGACGCCTTCGAGGTTGAGCAGCAGTGAAGCGTTGGAGGCCGTCGTCCCTGCAAGCCCCCACAGCAGCACCACCGGCGCGAGGATGCCGCCGGCGACGACCGCGCCCGCAAGCCACGGAAGGTCCGCGCGCGTGATCGGCGCCTCGGCCCGGGGAGCGCGCACGCGTCTGAGCGCGCGGCGTGCGACGGTCAGCGCAACCAGACCGAGCCCGCTGCCAAGATAGAGCAGGCCGGCGAGCATGACCGGAGGCACCGCACCGACCAGAAGCTTTGCGAGCGGAGTGCTCACACCGAACAG
>JBEVOI010000102.1:0-4596 GCA_040507665.1 Burkholderiales bacterium | reverse complement strand
GGTTACCGCTCCGGAAAGGACAAGCTGTTTGCGTTCTTCGTCGGGCAGGTCATGAAGCGGACCAAAGGCAAAGCAAACCCGGTTCAGGTCAGCGACATTCTCAGGAAGAAGCTGGCGGGCTGAGATGCTCGCCGAGCATCACTTCCTTGCCGCCGAGACCGATGCCGGAATAGAGGTTGCAGTCGCGGGAACGGAGGCGGGGGCACCTGCGGCGGGGCGGGTTCCGCCCTGCAACTCCGCGAAACGCTGCTTGTATTCCTCGTACTTCGCGCGGATCGCATCGAGCTCCTGGCGCTTCTGGCCGATCAGCCCCTCCAGCCGCGCTCTCTCCGATTCGTCATTCTCCATGTCCTGTTTCAGGCCGTCCGGTATCGGCCTGCCGCTCTTGGCGAGGCCGTCCGCGCGGGTGCGGGTGTCGGAAAGCCGCTTCTCGGCGCTCTTGAGCACCGCCCGGTTATTGGCGATGCTGAGCTCTACCTGTTGCAGATCACGGTCCCGCTTAAGGTTGATATCGTTCTCGTTGGTGAAGGTTTGGAGGAGCGCTTGGTCGCGACGCTTCTGCTCCTTGAGGCGGGCTTCCTCCTCCTTGGCGCGCACCTGTTCATCCTGCCTGGCCCGGAGCTGGTCCGGCGTCAGGGCTTGGTCGGTCCGCCGGACCGTAACCCCGCGCTTGTTGAGCTCGGCGTTGGCCTTGTCCTTGTACTCAGGGGGGATGCTGTCGCCATAGTGCGTTACACCCTTATCGTCGACCCATTTAAAGGTGCCCGCCCAGCCCGACGCCGTTACGCCAAGGGCGAAGGCAACACCCACGATCGTGCAAATCGCTCTAGCTTGCATTCGTCTTCGCTCCATATTGTTCACGATAGCGATTGATGGGCCGCAAGTACTGTGCCAAACTCTGCTGCGCCCGCACAAACTCAATTAAATCATCGAGATTGGCGATGCTCACGACGGGCATCCCGAAGCTCTGCGCGACCTCTTGAGTCGCTGATAGGAGGCCGCTGCCTCGCTCCATCCGATCTACGCTGACTACGACGCCGCAAGGCGTGGCGCCAGCGCTCCGGATCAGTTCCACGGACTCGCGGATTGCGGTGCCAGCGGAGATTACATCGTCCACGATCAACACCTTGCCAACCAGCGGCGCACCGACTGTGCTGCCGCCTTCGCCGTGATCCTTTGCTTCCTTGCGATTGAAGCAGAACGGCACATTGCGACCCGCCTCCGCCAAGCCCATCGCTGACCCAACGACCAGGGGGATGCCCTTGTAAGCCGCGCCAAACAGCATGTCAAAGGGGATGCCCGAATCGACGATCGCTTTCGCGTAGAATTGCGCCAGCTTGCGTACCCGCTCGCCGTTGTTGAATTGCCCGGTGTTGAGGAAGTAGGGCGACAGACGCCCCGCCTTGGTCTTGAATTCACCGAAGCGGATCGCCTCGCAGGCGACCGCGAAGGCGATGAACTCGCGGCTGAGAGCAGACATAGAGGCAGGCGTCGGGAAGCGAGGTCGGAGCTTGGGCCGCATGGCCGGTCCCGGCGACCCGTGAGAGCGCGCCAAGAATAATCGTTTTCCCGCCCATGCGCATCATCACTCTCAACCTGAATGGCATCCGTTCCGCAGCGCAGAAAGGCTTCTTCCCATGGCTCGCCCGACAGCGTGCCCAAGTCGTTTGTCTGCAGGAAATCAAGGCGCAGGCGGTCGACCTCGCTCCGGAGCTGTCCAGCCCTAAAGGATTTCACGGCTTCTTTCACTGCGCCGGAAAAAAGGGCTATAGCGGTGTAGGTATCTATACGAAGCGGGAGCCGGACCAGGTGATTGAGGGTCTTGGCATCGCGGATATCGACGCGGAGGGGCGCTATCTACGTGCGGACTTTGGCGAGCTGAGCGTGATTTCCCTGTATCTGCCTTCAGGCTCCTCCTCGCCGGCGCGCCAAGCCGCGAAATTCAGCTTCTTGGAGCGCTTCCTTCCCTTGCTCGACGGCCTGCGGGCGAATGGACGGGAATTGATCCTGTGCGGGGACTGGAACATCGCCCACAAGGAGATCGACCTCAGGAACTGGCGCTCGAACCAGAAGAACTCGGGATTTCTCCCCGAGGAGCGCACATGGCTCGGTGACGTTTTCGACCGGCTGGGCTACGTAGACGTTTTCCGGCGCCTCAACGGGAAACCGGATCAGTACACATGGTGGTCGAACCGCGGGCAGGCTTGGGCGAAGAACGTCGGGTGGCGCATCGACTATCACGTCGCAACGCCCGGCATCGCAGGGCTGGCGACGCGCGCATCGATCTACAAGGCGCGGCGCTTCTCGGATCATGCGCCGCTCACCATCGACTACGACTACGAATTGTAGGACCTTGCTCGACACAGCCCACCGCCACAGCCCGGATCGACATAGCCCACCGCCACAGGCGGGACTGGAGTCGGCGTTGAATCATTGCGCCTGTTTTCACCTGAGGCGAGCGCCGTTACATTGGATTGACCGGCTGTCCCTGGAATCCTTTCTGCATTGCCCCGGGCCCCCATCCGTCCAGTCGGCATCGAATTGAATCTGACCCCTTACCTGGAAGTTTTCCGCAGCCCCCGCGTCGCCGCTGTCCTCTTTCTCGGCTTCGCTTCCGGTTTGCCGCTTGCCCTCTCCAGCGGCACGCTGCAGGCGTGGATGACGGTCGCAGGCGTCGACATCAAGACCATCGGCCTCTTTTCGCTGGTCGGGCTACCCTACACACTCAAGTTCCTGTGGGCGCCGGTGATGGACCGCTACGCCCCCGCTTTCCTCGGCCGGAGGCGCGGCTGGATCGCCCTCACCCAGCTCGCCGTGGCGGGGCTGATCGCATTCATGGGGACCGTCGATCCTACACTTTCCCCCCTTGCCCTTGCCGCGCTCGCCTTAATGCTAGCGTTCGCGTCGGCGTCCCAGGACATCGTGTTCGACGCTTACCGCACCGACGTCCTGAGGGAAAAGGAGCGGGGCCTCGGCGCTGCCGTGTCGGTTCTCGGTTACCGGCTCGCGATGCTGACCTCGGGCGCGCTGGCCCTGATTTTCTCGGAGCACATCGGGTGGCGAAACACCTACTGGCTGATGGCGGCGCTGATGGCGATCGGGATCGTCACTGCCCTGCTGGGGCCTGAGCCAGAGGAGCGCGTGCGGCCGCCACGCTCGCTCTCCGAGGCCGTCATCGGGCCGCTGAAAGAGTTCTTCGGGCGCCCGGAGGCGGTGGTGATGCTACTTCTCATCGTGCTCTACAAGCTGGGTGACGCGTTCGCTGGCAGCCTCACGACCGCATTTCTGATCCGTGGCGTCGGGTTTACTCCGACCGACGTCGGCGCCATCAACAAAGGCCTCGGTCTTTTCGCCACTATCATCGGGGCGCTGTTCGGCGGCGGACTGATGGTGCAGCTGGGTCTCTACCGTTCTCTCCTGCTCTTCGGCGTGCTGCAGGCGATTTCCAACCTTTCCTTCATGGTGCTCGCCTGGGCCGGCAAGAGCTACGCGTTGATGGTGATCGCGGTCGCGTTCGAGAACATTGCGGGTGGCATGGGCACCGCTGCATTCGTCGCGCTGCTCATGGCGCTCTGCGACCATCGGTTTTCCGCGACCCAGTTCGCGCTGCTGTCCGCCCTTGCAGCGGTCGGGCGCGTTTTCGTGGGACCGCCCTCGGGCTTCATCGTCGATGCGGTGGGCTGGGTCTGGTTTTTCTTTTGCACTTTCCTCGTGGCGCTACCGGGACTGTTTCTGCTGTGGTACCTCAGGCGTCGCCTCGCGGCGCTGGAGCATGCCCGAGCTTAGCCTCGTTTCCGCCTTTCTCGCCGGGCTGCTTGGCGGGGTGCACTGTGCGGGTATGTGCGGCGGCCTCGTGAGCGCGTTTACCCTCGGCCTGCCCAAAGGGCGACGCCCGTTGTCCCTTCAGCTTTCCTGCAATCTCGGCCGCGTCACAACTTACATCCTTCTCGGGGCGCTTGCCGGCGCCACGGGGGCGGCCACGACGGTCTTCGAGCACGCTCTGCCAGTCCAGAGAATCCTGTTCGCGGCTTCGAGCCTGATGCTGCTTGCGCTGGGTCTCTACCTGGCGGGCGCCTTCTCGCGCTTCGCGGCGGTCGAGCGGATCGGGTACGGACTGTGGCGACGGGTGCAGCCGCTGCTCGCGCGCTACCTCCCCATCGATTCGGTCGGCAAGGCGCTGGCCGCCGGCATGTTATGGGGATTGCTGCCGTGCGGCTTGATCTACAGTGCGGTGGTGCTTGCACTGGCCAGCGCGAGCGTGGCCCAAGGCGCGCTGACCATGGCGGTATTCGGGGTGGGCACGCTGCCGAATCTCCTGGCCATGGGATTGCTCGCGGGCAGGTTCCTGCCGTTGCTGCAAGACCGCCGCGTGCGCATAGCGGCGGGGCTCGTCATTGCCGCGTCGGGCGCGTGGGGGCTCCTGAGGATCGTCTGAGGATCCGTCAAGCGCTGCGGTCGAACCGGTACACCGCAAGGGCGCCGAGAAGATTCGGCGCGACGGCCACCGGCCGGCCGCCGGTCAGCACGGCGCGCTCCATGACGTGCACACCGTGGTTCGCGCAGAATTGGTCGAAGTCACCGATCGTGCACAGATGG
>JBEVOI010000063.1:0-6880 GCA_040507665.1 Burkholderiales bacterium | reverse complement strand
GGTCCCAAGGGTATGGCTGTTCGCCATTTAAAGTGGTACGTGAGCTGGGTTTAAAACGTCGTGAGACAGTTTGGTCCCTATCTGCAGTGGGCGTTGGAAGTTTGCGGGGGGCTGCTCCTAGTACGAGAGGACCGGAGTGGACGCACCGCTGGTGTACCGGTTATGACGCCAGTCGTAGCGCCGGGTAGCTAAGTGCGGAAGTGATAACCGCTGAAAGCATCTAAGCGGGAAACATGCCCCAAGATGAGACTTCCCGGAGACCACCTTAGTGCGCGTGAAAGACGAGCGCGAACTCCCGGAGGCTTGTCGCCCGAGCGCATTGGCGCAAAGCCAGGGCGCGAGACGCGACAAAGCACACTGGGAAACGTGCCCGCGAAGGCGGGCGTTTCCCGACTGCTCGATCGCAGCAGCCCGGGAGAGGCGCTCGATAACGCGCGCAATAAGGTGGTCTCCCTAAAGGGTCGTCCTAGACCAGGACGTTGATAGGCCGGATGTGGAAGGCGAGCAATCGCTTGAGCTAACCGGTACTAATTGCCCGTGCGGCTTGATCCTATAACCCTGCGCATCAGGGTGAGAGGCGGCTTGCAATCCGACCCCAACCCTTACTTCTTCCGAATGCGTCGCTCCCCAAGCCCCAGGCCCAGTGCTTGGTCTCGGGACCCGACCCCCGAATCGCCTGGCGGCCATAGCGCGTTGGCCCCACCCCTTCCCATCCCCAACAGGGCCGTGAAACGACGCCGCGCCGATGATAGTGCGGATTACCCGTGCGAAAGTAGGTCACCGCCAGGCTAACCATCAAAAGCCTCACCCCAAACAAGGGTGAGGCTTTTTAATTTGCCGATCTTTGCGCTCACCTGCTAAAGCGAGAGCGAATACGAGCCCGGGACCAGCCTGGAGGGAGGTGGAATATCGCGAACAAGGAACCGCCGTGCGCGGACTTCCGAAAACGGCTTTCGCCTAGCTGTCTGCTTTTGCTAAACTAGCAAGATCTTGAAAGACAACAAGATGGGCTGCCAGCCCATTTTTTGTTTGTGGCATCGATTCAATGGACGTGCGTGCACTGCTGCATAGAATACTGCCCGGCCTCGGTTACGAGCTTGCCGATGTCGAACTTGCCAACGGGGGCCGGCTCATGCGCGTATTCATCGATAGGCCGGACGGCGTGAATATCGACGACTGCGTGCGCGTGAGCAACCACCTCTCGCGGCTTTTTGCGGTGGAAAGCGTGGAGTACGAGCGCCTCGAGGTGTCTTCGCCAGGGCTAGATCGTCCTCTCAGGAAGCGGGAGGATTTCACACGTTTTGCGGGCGAGCGGGTGCGGATCAAACTGCGCACACCGGTCGCTGGGCGCAGGAATTTCGTCGGTCTTCTACGCGGACTAGAAGGTGAAAGCCTCAGCATAGAAGTAGACGGAAAGCTCTTGTCGCTGCAGTTCCAGGACCTGGACCGAGCGCGGCTCGTTCCCAACGTCTGAGTCGAGGAAGGCTATGAGTCGGGAAATCTTGTTGCTCGTTGATGCGTTGGCGCGGGAAAAGAACGTGAGCCGTGACGTCGTGTTCGCCGCGCTCGAGCAGGCGCTCGCGTCGGCCACGAAGAAGCGCTTCAGTGAAGACGTGGACGTTCGCGTCGAAATCGACCGCAGCACCGGCGACTATCTTTCTTTTCGCCGCTGGCTGGTAGTGCCGGACGAGTCGGTCGAGCTTGCGCCGCAGCAGATCGGCATCAGCGAGGCGGTCAAGCAGAGCGAAGACATCCAGCTCGAAGATTACATCGAGGAGGCGCTCGAGCCGGTGGAGTTCGGGCGCATCGGCGCGCAGGCTGCGAAGCAGGTCATTCTGCAGAAGATCCGCGATGCGGAGCGCGAGCAGATTCTGCAGGACTTCCTGGCGCGCAAGGAGCACCTGGTCACCGGAATGATCAAACGCATGGAGCGCGGCAACGCGATTATCGAGTCTGGCCGCATCGAGGCGGTTCTGCCTCGCGACCAGATGATTCCCAAGGAGAACCTTCGCGTGGGCGATCGCGTGCGCGCGTTCCTCATGAAGATCGACCGCACGAGCCGAGGTCCGCATCTCATCCTTTCCCGGACCGCTCCGGAGTTCCTCGTCAAGCTGTTCGAGCTCGAGGTACCGGAGATCGAAGAGGGCCTGCTCGAGATCAAGGCGGCGGCGCGAGATCCGGGGTCAAGGGCGAAAATTGCGGTGAAATCCAACGACCAGCGCATCGATCCAATCGGGACCTGCGTCGGGCTTCGAGGTTCGCGCGTTCAGGCGGTCACCGCCGAACTCGCCGGCGAGCGCGTGGACATCGTGCTCTGGTCGCCGGACGCAGCTCAGTTTGTGATCAACGCGCTGGCACCTGCGGAGGTATCCGGCATCGTAGTCGATGAAGAAAGGCACAGCATGGACGTTGTGGTGGACGAGGAAAACCTGGCCCAGGCAATCGGCCGCAGCGGGCAGAATGTGCGGCTGGCCTCCGAGCTCTCTGGCTGGGAGCTCAATATCATGACGGAGGAGGAGTCCCACCGAAAGACCGAGGAGGAACTCACCGCCATCAAGCACCTCTTTGTGGAGAAGCTGGACGTCGATGACGAGGTGGCTGACATTCTCGCCAGGGAGGGCTTCAGTACTTTGGAGGAGATTGCGTACGTCCCGGTTACCGAGCTGATGGGAATCGAAGCGTTCGACGAGGATACCGTCAATGAGTTGCGCAGCCGGGCGCGTAATGCCCTTCTGACTCAGGCGATCGCCTCTGAGGAAGTGGTGGAGAGTGTGGCCGAAGACCTGCTGTCCCTAGAGGGCATGGATGGCGCAACGGCGAGGTTGCTCGCCTCGAAGGGTGTGACCACTCAGGAGGACCTTGCCGATCTCGCGGTCGACGATCTTGTCGAAATGACTGGCATGGATAGCGAGCGCGCGAAGCAGCTCATCATGACTGCGCGCGCGCCGTGGTTTGCTGAATGAATCGGTAGTACCGGGGGTTTCGAATGGCACAGATGAGCGTCGCGCAGTTTGCAAGCGAGTTGAGGATGGACCCCGCTCGCCTGCTGGAACAGCTCCAGTCGGCCGGCGTCAACAAGAGGCTTGCCGAGGACTCGCTCAGTGAGCAGGACAAGACGAGGCTGCTGGATTACCTGCACAAAGTGCACGGCGGCGGAGAGGCGCGCAAGAAGATCACGCTGACACGAAAGCAGACGACGGAGATCAAGAAGGCCGACAGCACCGGTCGGTCACGCACGATCCAGGTCGAAGTTCGCAAGAAGCGCGTCTTCGTCAAGCGTGATCCCGCGGTGGGCGGCGTCGAGGCGGAGGTTCCGACTGCCCCTGCCGATGCCGAGGTCCCCGTCGTCAGCGCAGAACAGCTTGAACTGCGCGAGGCAGAGGATCGCAGAGAGGCAGAACTGATCGCGCGCCAAAGCGAAGACGTGCGAGCCAAGCAGGAGCACGAGCAGGAGCGCAAGCGCAAGGAGCAGCAGGAGCTCGAAGCAAAGGCGAACGAGGCAAAGTCGGTTGAGACTGCAGGGACATTGGCTGAGCCAGCGGCCACTGCGGTAACGACTGACGGCACGTTGCACAAACCTACCCTGAAGCCCGGTGAGAAAAGGCCGGAAAAGAAGAGCGAAAAGAAGGTCACCCGGCAGGTCGCGTGGACCGACGACAGCGCGCGACGTCGCGCCATCAAGACCCGCGGTGACTTCGGTGGAGCAGACGGCTGGCGCGCCCACAAGGCGGCGGTTAAGGTGCGCTCGGAGGAGAGGGGTTCGCACGCGTTTTCATTGCCGACCGAGCCTATTGTGCACGAGGTACTTGTGCCGGAGACCATCACCGTGGCGGCGCTGGCGCAGAAGATGTCGGTGAAGGCAGCCGAGGTCATCAAGACCTTGATGAAGCTCGGCCAGATGGTGACCATCAACCAGGTCCTCGATCAGGAATCGGCGATGATCGTGGTCGAGGAACTGGGGCACCTGGCTAAACCTGCCAAGCTCGACGATCCCGAAGCCTTTCTCGCGATAGCGGAAGTGGCGAGGGAGGTGACACTCGCGAGCCGGGCGCCGGTCGTCACCGTGATGGGGCACGTCGACCATGGCAAGACTTCGCTGCTCGATTATGTCCGCCGCACACGCGTTGCGAGCGGCGAAGCCGGCGGCATTACCCAGCACATAGGTGCCTACCACGTCGAAACTCCGCGCGGCATGATCACCTTTCTTGACACGCCAGGCCACGAGGCGTTCACCGCGATGAGGGCTCGTGGTGCGAAGGTCACAGACCTCGTGATCCTCGTGGTCGCGGCCGACGACGGCGTGATGCCGCAAACCATAGAAGCGGTTCACCATGCGAAGGCCGCGAAGGTGCCTGTCGTCGTGGCGATAAATAAAGTCGACAAACCGGAGTCGAACCCGGAGCGCATCAGACAGGAGTTGTCGGGGCAGGGTGTCGTGCCCGAAGAGTGGGGCGGCGACACCATGTTCGTGGAGGTGTCCGCGAAGACTGGCCAAGGCATCGACCGGCTGCTGGAGAGTGTCCTGCTGCAGGCTGAGGTTCTGGAACTGAAGGCGCCGCACGAAATCCCGGCCAAGGGCTTCGTAATCGAGGCGCGCCTCGACAAGGGCCGCGGTCCAGTGGCCACTGTGCTCGTTCAGTCGGGTACGCTTCGGCGCGGCGACATCGTGCTCGCGGGGGCATCCTACGGTCGCGTGCGAGCGATGCTCGACGAGGCGGCGCACAGCGTGGAAGACGCCGGCCCAGCGATCCCAGTGGAGATTCATGGCCTGTCCGAGGTCCCCACGGCCGGAGAGGAGTTTGTCGTCGTGAACGACGAGCGCAAGGCGCGCGAAATTGCACTCTTCCGCCAAGGTAAGTTCCGCGACGTGAAGCTGGCCAAGCAGCAGGCAATCAAGCTTGAGAACATGTTCGAGCAAATGGGCGAGGGGGGAGTGAAGACGCTGTCGCTGGTAATAAAGGCCGACGTGCAGGGCTCCTACGAGGCACTCACCCACGCGCTGCAGAGGCTCTCCACCGACGAGGTGAAGGTCAATATCATCCACAGCGGGGTGGGAGCGATCACGGAGTCGGACATCAACCTTTCGCTCGCGTCGAACGCGGTTGTGATCGGGTTCAATACCCGGCCAGACGCGACCGCGCGCAAGCTGATAGGTACCAGCAATGTCGATGTGCGCTACTACAACGTCATCTACGACGCCGTGGACGAGGTCAGGGCGGCGCTCTCCGGCATGCTCGCGCCGGAGAGGAAGGAGAGCGTAATCGGGTTGGTCGAGATTCGACAGGTGTTCCGTATATCGAAGGTCGGCAGTGTTGCAGGCTGCTACGTCCTCGACGGAGTCGTAAAGCGGGGAGCAGGCGCGCGCCTGCTCCGCGACGGGGTGGTTATCTACACCGGGGAGCTGGACTCTCTCAAGCGCTTCAAGGACGACGTGCGCGAGGTGAAGGCGGGGTTCGAATGTGGCCTTTCGCTCAAGGGGTACGACGATATCAAGGAAGGCGACCAGCTCGAGTTCTTCGAAGTGGTCGAGATCGCGCGAACGCTCTGACGCCGCTCGCGCGATCCGTGGGTGGACCCCTCATCCGTGCCGCATAATTCACAGCGCGCGCGGCGAATCGCCGACCAGCTTCAGCGCGAGATCGCGGAACTCGTGCGCCTTGAGCTGAAGGATCCGCGTGTCGGGATGGTCACGCTCACTGGGGTCGAGGTCGGCGCAGACTATGCCCATGCAAAAGTGTTCTTCACTGTGCTCGGATCGGCGTCGCTCGTGCAAGAGACCGAGCGTGCGCTCCAACATGCGGCTGGGTTCCTGCGCACGCGGCTGTCTCACCGCCTTCGGCTTCGCACTGTGCCTCAGCTTCACTTCGTCTTCGACGCATCGGTCGAGCGTGGCATGCGCTTGTCCCGATTGATCGAAGAGGCCGTACACCCTGCGTCGGACGGCGAGGACGAGGGCGGGGGCTAGCGCCACAAATTCGCCTCATAGCGCGTTGACCTTCCAACGCCCGACAGGCGCCCCCATGGTAGCCGAAACCGTAGACGGAATTCTTCTGCTGGACAAACCGCTGGGCATAACGTCCAATGCGGCCCTTCAGGTGGCCAAGCGCCTGCTGGGCGCAAGAAAGGCGGGCCACGCGGGGACGCTCGATCCTAGGGCGACGGGGTTGCTGCCCATTTGCTTCGGGGAAGCGACCAAGTTCGCCGGGATACTCCTTGATGCGCAAAAGACCTATACCGCGGAGGTTCGGCTCGGCGTAACCACGACCACGGGGGACGCCGAGGGCGACGTGATCGACCGGCGACCGGTGGAAGTGGTCGGCGACCGGCTGCACGCGGTCCTCACAAGCTTCGTCGGCGGCTATGATCAGCTTCCCCCTGCCTACAGCGCGCTGAAGTACCACGGTCGACCGTACTACGAGTATGCGCGGTCCGGGGGGACGGTCCCGCGGGTGCGCCGGCATGTCGCGATACCTGATCTCACTTTGGATAGCCGAGAGGGTGACCTTGTACGCTTTACCGTGACCTGCAGCAAAGGGACCTACATCCGAAGCCTCGCGCAGGACATTGGCGATCGGCTCGGGTGCGGGGCCCACCTTTCAGGACTGCGGCGATTGGCAAGTGGTCCATTCCAGCTTGCGAACGCCTGTACGCTTTCGGATTTGGCGGAGGCGACGATCGATTGGCGGCGCGCCAAATTGCTCGCGGCCGACTCCCCGCTCTCGACTTTGGCCGAGGTCGTGATTTCGCTCGAGGAGACTATGCGTCTGCGGAACGGGCAACGCATTGCAGCCGTGCCAGGAACCCCGGTGGGGCTTGTACGCATCTATGCATTTACAAGACAGTTCATAGGGTTAGGGGAAATCACGCGGGATACACAGCT
>JBEVOI010000028.1:0-5330 GCA_040507665.1 Burkholderiales bacterium | reverse complement strand
GCGTTGCCCATGCTCGCAAGGTGTCCAACCTTGCTGCGCTGGGCGCCTTGTCTGGCGCCGATTTCGCCACTTTTCCAGACGTATCGCGAGGGCACGAGTGATTATTCCGCGAACTAACGACTCAGGACACTAGGGAACCTAGGAACGCTCACTTTGTGCGCGCCCGCGCTGGCGGGCTCCCCGTCGCAGTTGTGAAGCGCCCTTCGCAGCCCAACGACGGTACCACCGCGGCACCCGATGACACGTTCTTCCCTGACCCGTTACGCCTGGCTATCAATCGCCGCGGCGGTCGCCACGATCCTGCTCAAGGGGCTCGCCTGGTGGCTCACTGGTTCGGTCGGTATGCTCTCGGACGCGCTGGAGTCGTTCGTCAATCTTGCGGCGGCGATGCTCGCACTCTGGCTCCTGACCGTCGCCGCGCTGCCCCCGGATGACGAGCATAACTTCGGGCACGACAAGGCAGAATATTTCGCGAGCGGCATCGAGGGCGCACTCATATTCACCGCGGCAGCGAGCATCGCGGTGACGGCCGTGCCGCGGCTGCTTCACCCGAAGCCGCTGGAGCAGATCGGGTGGGGCATCGCCGTTTCGGTGCTCGCATCGCTCATCAACCTTGTCGTCGGCCAGATCCTGATCCGCGCGGGGAAGACCCACCACAGCATCACCCTCGAGGCGGACGGCCATCACCTGATGACGGACGTGTGGACGTCAGCCGGGGTCATTGTCGCGCTGCTGCTCGTCTCGGCGACGGGTTGGCAGCGCCTTGATCCTCTCATCGCCCTGGGAGTGGCAGCCCACATCTGCATCACTGGGACGCGCCTGATCCGCCGCTCCGTGAGCGGCCTCATGGACAGCGCCCTGCCAGCCGCGGAGGAGCAGCAGGTGAAAGTGATCCTCGAGCGACTGCGCGCGAAAGGCTTCGACTACCACGCGCTGCGAACACGGCAGTCGGGGCATCGGCGCTTCGTGTATTTCCATCTACTGGTGCCCGGAGCATGGTCGGTCGAGAAGGGCCACGACCTGATGGAGCACATCGAGGAAGAAATCCGCGCGAGCGTGCCCCACGCCACCGTCATCGCGCACCTGGAGCCGGTCGAGCAACACAGCTCCTACGAGGACCTGGATCTCGACCGGTAGAAGATGTCGCGTTGATCCTGCAGGTAGAGCAGCAGTCGCTCGAGGCTTCCAAGGCAAGATACGCATGGCGAATCGAGTAGAATTCGCTCCACAAATCCATGACCCGAACGCGCCTTTTCATCCAGGTCATCTGTTGCCTGCTCGCGCCGGTGACCGCGCCAGCGCTTTCCGAGCCGGCAATCGCCGCACCGGACGACGCCGCACAGCGCCCCCTGGTGCTGAAGACGGGTTCGGTGCGCGGTGTCTACCATCCGGTGGGATCGGCGCTGTGCACGCTCTTCAACCTGGAGCAGAGCGAAGGGCCGCGCTGCGTGTCGCTGCGCTCCCGGGGCTCGGTCGCGAACATCGAGAGCCTGCGCCTCGGCGAGGCGCAGCTCGCGCTGGTGCAGTCCGACACCCAGGCGGAAGCGTATCTGGGCAGCGGTCAGTTCCAGGGTCAAGGGCCGTACGCGCAACTGCGCTCGCTCTTCGCCCTCTACAACGAATACATGGCGTTGCTCGTGCGCGCGGACTCGGGCATTCGCGAGATCGGTCAGCTCAAAGGAAAGCGCATCAACATCGGCCACCCGGACTCGGGGCAGCACGCGCTCGTCGAGGAGGTGCTGGCGGCGGTAGGGTTGTCGCGGCAGGACTTCCGCATCTATCGCGAAAAAGGGCCGGGGCAGGTGAAGCGACTGTGCACCGGCGACCTCGACGCCGCCGTGTTCGTCGGTGGCTCGCCTAACGGCCACGTGACCGAAGTCGCCCTCGCCTGCGAGGTGCGCCTGCTCCCGGTGGCGGGACCGAGCATCGCGCGTCTGATCGCGGAGCATCCACAGCTCAGCCTGGGCCTCATTCCGGGCGGACTTTACCGCGGAAATCCCGAGGACGTGCCCACCGTCGGCGTCACCGCTACCCTGGTGACGACCGAGGTGCAGTCCGAGGACGACGTGTACGCGTTCGTGCGCACGATCTTCGACAACTTCGAGATCCTCGCGAAGCTGCATCCGGTGCTGAACGAGATCGAGCCGCGCGAGATGGTTCGCAGCCACGGGATCGCGCCGCTGCACCCGGGCGCCCTGCGCTTTTTCCACGAGCGCGGACTGGTCGAGGATCGAAATCCGTGATGCCGTCGCGCCGCGCCGCGCTCAGGCTCATCGCGGGAAGTGCGCTCGGCGCCGCCTTGCCAACCCTCGCAATCGCGCAGCCCGTTCCTGGGTCTCTGCGTTTCCGGATAATGCGCGACGGCAAGCAGATCGGCACCCACACCGTCGGGTTCCAGCGCACAGGCGACAGCCTGCGCGTGTCGACTGCGATCGATATCGAGGTCAAGATCGCCTTCATCTCGGCCTTTCGATTCGCCCACCGCGGCGAGGAGCGCTGGGAGGACGAGCGGCTCGTGGAGCTGAAGAGCAGCACCAATGAGAACGGCGAACGCTTCGAGGTCACTGGTATCCTCGGCTCCGACGGACTGAAGGTGACCGCCCCAAACGGGACCACTGTCGCCCCGGCAACCGCCTTCACTACCAATAACCTTTGGAACCCGATGGCGTTGCGCTCGAAGGATCTCGTCGACGCGCACCACGGCGGCATCGTCGGGATCGTGGGCCGGATGGATCGCGAGGAAGAGATCGTGGTCGGCAGCAAGCCAATCGTCGCGGCACGCTATCGCATCGTCAGCCCGTTTTTCGCCGGGTCGATCTGGTACGATCAAGGCAAACGGTGGCGCAAGAGTGTGTTCGAGCTGAAGGGCGAGCAGGTGGAATACCAGGCGGTCACTTAAGACACCGAATTTCTCCTGCCCGCGGGACCACAAGTTTGATTCACAGCAAGGAGGCATCGATGATATCGAGCCGTAGTGCTCTCGTAATCGCCGCGGTCGCCATGGCCCTGCTCGCAGGCTGCGGTGGCGCAACGGTAACCAAGACCACGAACACTGCCAGCGTCGGCAAGGAGCTCGAAGACTTGAAGAAGGCGTACGACTCCGGGGCCATTAATCAGCAGGAATACGATCGTGCGCGCAACAAGATCCTGAACCAGCGCAATTGATCAACCGATGCGGGCATCGCCGGGAGCAAGGATCCCTGTTCACCCTGCACGCACCATGACCCGTCGAACGCGCGCACGACCGTTTCCGACGTGGTTTGCCTGTGCACCGTCCGGCGCGTAGAATCCGCTGCCCTGCGGAGGCGTATCGCCTTCGCCCCCAATACACTCGGAGATTCGAACATGAAGAAAGCATTCGTGATGGCGATGGCGGCTGCGGCCACCCTCATCCTGAGCGGCGCGGCGCATGCCGATAAGCACCAGGGAACGATGGTGGAGGCGGGCGGAGTCGGCAAGGTCGTCGCCGTTACCGCAACGGTGCAGGCTGTCGACCTGGAAAAGCGCATCGTCACACTCAAGGGTCCGGAGGGCAATTTGTTCGATGTGCACGCCGGAGAGGAGGTGCGCAACCTGCCCCAAGTGAAGGTGGGGGATATCGTCGTAGCGAAGTACTTCGAGTCCGTGGCGATCGAGCTCAAGAAAGGGGGCCTGGGCATTCGCAGCAAGGAGTCGGAGACCGCCACCTCCCGCGCCCCGCTGGGCGCGAAGCCTGCGGGCGCCGTCGCTACCACGACGACCCTCGTCGCCAACGTAACCAAGGTGGACACCACGAAGAAAGTGGTGACCCTGGAAGGACCGAGCGGCAAGACCGTGAACGTGAAGGTCAAGGATCCGGCGTTGTTGAAGGAGATCAAGGCGGGCGAGCAGGTGGAGATGATCATCACCGAAGCCCTCGCGATCGCGGTCGAGGCGCCAAAGAAAAAGAAATAACCTCTTTCGGGATTGCGGAACAACAAAGCGGACCTGCGGGTCCGCTTTTTCTTGCATGACGTTTGGGAAATCCGCAAGCACGGCGCACCGCGTCGGCGATATCACCGGGGAAGAAACCGAAGATGAGCGCAAGCAGGCGCTCAGACCGAGGGTTGATACGCCCAGGCCGACCGCATGGTCGGACGCCACTGCGGCGAGCATAATGGCGGCAACGCCCCACAACGAGGTAGAAACCAGTGCGCAGAAATCTCATCCGGTTCATGGTCGTTGCGGCGGTGCTTCTGGGCGGTGGCTGCGCAACCCTGAGCGGAATGAATCCGCCGCGGGTGAATGTCTCCAATGTCACGCCCCAGGACATGACGTTGTTCGAGCAGAAGTTCCTCGTGCAGCTCCGGATCCAGAACCCGAACGACTTCGATCTCGAGGTCAAGGCCATGACTTTCAATCTCGACCTGAATGGCAAGTCGTTCGCGACCGGGCTTTCGAACAAGCAGGTGACCATCCCGCGCTTCAGCAGCGAGGTGGTGGACGTGGAAGTGATCAGCGGCATCACGGGGATTCTCCGGCAGCTCAAGAGCTTCTCCGGCGGCGGCTCGCCCAATTTCACCTATCGGCTGCGGGGCAAGGTCTACCTGGAGAAACCGCATTCGGGCTCGCTCTCCTTCGACGAGGAAGGCGAGATCGAGCTGCCTGGGCTGAACGAGGCGGTCAAGTAGCCGACCCCTGTCGCCCATCGGCGACAGGGGTCTCGACCTCCATCCAGCGGCTTCGCCAAGGCGACCACGGTGAGTGTCGCTTGGTCCCGACGGTCCACCCCCGCGGGGCTACCCGCGAAGATCGCCCGATTCGTCCCTAGCGTTCTGATTACTCTCCGGTTTGGGACCCTGGGCACGGCCATTGCCCTGAATCGCTCACGCGGCGGAAGTTCTCGCTGCGTCCACAGCACCCACCAAAATCAGATCCGGAGAACCCTCATGAAACATCGCCCTGCTTTTCTCGCCCTCACGGCGCTCTCGCTCTATTTCGGGCTTCCGGTTGCGCCCAGCGTAGCCGCGGACCAGGCCGCGCCGGAACCGTCCATGGCCGGAGCGCCCGCCGCACCCGGCTCTTCGCTGTTCCAGGCCCTCGACACCAACAAGGACGGCTTTGTCAGCCGCGATGAGGCGAAGCGTTCAGCCGAGGTGAGCGCGGGTTGGAAGGCATTCGACACGAACGGCGATAGCCGTCTCTCTCCCGAGGAGCTGGGTATCACGACGAAATAAGATCCAAGCCGAGGGCCTGACCAGCCTCGCAGCCCTACCGGCGGAGCCCGTTTATCCCGCGCGCGCCAATGCGCGCCCGCCGGGCCGCGTCCCCCCACGCCTCCCGGGTTTATTTTCTACCCAGGCCCCTCCCCA
>JBEVOI010000027.1:0-2812 GCA_040507665.1 Burkholderiales bacterium | reverse complement strand
TGAAGGACCCCTCCGCCAAATCGCATGGCCTCGATCTGATGGCGATAGCCGCGAAGGCGGTCGAGCAGTATGCGAAGTACAAGGCGCAGAAGAAGACTCTAGGCAGCCTCGACATCGCCAAACTCCCCGGCGTGAATCACCCGGTTTTCAAGGACAAGCCGGTCAATCACGATCCGCGCGAAGTCTTCATTGCGAAGCTTTTCGAAGAGCGCGGTGAAACCAATGTGTTCCACGAGTTCTACCGCGCGCTCGTGCAGCAGCTCTACGACGCCGGCGTCTCGCGCAATGTCTACTGCGTGAACATCGACGCCGTAATCGCCGCGCTGCTGCTGAAAATGCTGTGGAAGCCGCTACAGGCCGGACAAATTGGCGAAAGCGAGCTGGAAACGGCCGCCTTCACGATCTTCCTTTATCCGCGCATGCTGGGCTGCGCCGCAGAGATCGATGATCACCTGAATCGCGGGCGCAACATGGACACGCGCACGCCCGCATCTACGTGCAAGTTCGTAGCCTGATCGGTTGAGGACCAAGCGCGCTGACCAGCCAGGCCATCTCGATAGCCGCTTTGTCTTACCGTGATTGCTGCTCCAGGCGAAGGAGTCGTTCCAGCCAGTCACCGTCGCGGCGATGCACGACGTAAGGCCGCCGCCCGCTCCATTCGACCACAAGCAGGCGGGGCCCCGCACCCGGCCACAGCTCCAGCGTCACACGTCGAGCGGGCTCAGCCGGAGTCGCAGTGCGGGCCGACGCACGGGATATGACGATCTGCAAATCTTCGAGCTGAAAGAACCGCGCCTCGACGTGATCCCCAGTGTCTCGGAACGCCCCTTCGACCATCGGCCAGAGGAATCTCTCGAGGACCCGCCTCAATCCGTCTTCCAGGACCGGAGGAGTGCGTCCCGAAGCTGGCCGTGCAGCCTGCGAAGGTGCGGTCGTAGCCCCCTGGCCGGCATTTCCGACCGGAGATTTGCGAGGCAACATTAATGTTGAACGAGACTGAGCCCGGCCTTTCATCATCCTTCCTCAATGGCGTCCAGCGAACATGGCCCGAATTTCAACGGTTCATCGGGCGCTTTCAAATCATCCATTGGGGTGGGGACCCACGACCGTCCGACCCGGAAGCTCAAGGGTCGAGTCTCAACGGTTGCGGATCAGATTCACCGCTGGCTCGCGCGAGTTCGTCGTCGACGTCTTCCTCCTCCGACGGATCCTCCCACTCATAGCGCTTGCGCGGAGGCACATCCAAGCTGCGCAGCGCAAGCGCAAGCAGCGCTCCAATTCCAGCCGCCGACAAGTGCGTTTCCCACGAGACACCGGGTTGGATCGGCAGCAGGCCCCACGCCAGCGAGCCATACATGAACACGACCAGCAGCGCGGCGGCGATCGCGCGACGGTCGCGACGAAGCAGTCCTGCGACGAACACATATCCGACCAGGCCATAGACGAGTCCGCTCGCGCCCAGGTGCACCGAACTGCGACCGAACAGCCACACCAGCAGGCCAGAACCCAGGTACACCGCCGGCAGTACGCGCAGCGTCGACTGCGGATAGAGATAGAGCATCGCGGCCCCGACTGTCGCGAGCGGCACCGAGTTTGCGAACAGGTGCCCAAAGTCGCTGTGCACCAGCGGGGCAGTGACGATTCCGACGAGGCCGCTCCACTCGCGCGGCCGCAAGCCAAACGGCGACGGATCGAGATCCAGTCCCCAGTTCATGACATGAATGAGCCAGAGCAGGATCACGAAGCCGAGCGAAAGCCAGATCGCAAGCGCGAGCAGCGCACGCGAGCGGGCAGAGGCGGTATAGCGCGGGTCTGGAACGTCGAACTGCATGCGACAGAGATGGGGGACCGGCGACTAAAACGCAAGGAGCCGATGAATACAGTGCAAGCGCGTTTGACCCGCTGAAGCGGAACGGTAGTCCGGGAAAATCAGCACTACAACCGCTTCCGCAAGATCGCTACAGTGCGCCCAGGTGAGTTGCGTTCACTTCAGATCAGTTTCCTCGCACAATGCATCCTGAGGCTGGGCAGAAGGCAAACAAATGGGCAAGTTACTTTCGGCGCAAAACATTCTCAATGTATTTTTGATCTTTGTGCCGATCGCGATCGTGCTCGAGTACGTCGTGCACGCCCGCGCCGAGTGGATCTTCGTAACCTCGTGTCTCGCGATCATCCCCCTGGCTGGCCTCATGGGCAAGGCGACGGAGCACCTTGCTGAGCACGTTGGCGAAGGGATTGGCGGTCTTCTCAATGCCACGTTCGGAAACGCGGCGGAACTCATTATCGCAATTGTGGCGTTGCGGGCAGGTCTGTATGACGTGGTGAAGGCGTCACTCACCGGCTCAATCATCGGCAACATCCTGCTTGTGTTCGGCTTGAGCGCGCTTATCGGCGGCGCGCGTTTCCCGGTTCAGACGTTCAACAAGACCGCAGCCAACTTGGGCACGACGATGCTGACGTTGGCGGCGATCGGTCTGGTGGTGCCCGCCATCTTTCATTTTGTCGTAGCGGGCGGCCCGGTCGTTGCCGAGCAGGATCTGAGCCTCGAGATTTCGATCATTCTGATAACCACCTACGTACTTAGCCTGGTGTTTACGCTCAGAACGCACAGGCATCTGTACTGCGGCGACCATGGGGAGGACGCCGACGAGGCCATGGGAACGGAAGGCTGGTCGACGGGTAAATCACTGCTGGTGCTCTTGATCGCTACGGCGTTTGTCGCCCTGATGAGCGAGTTCCTGGTGGGCGCGGTGGTGGCGACGGCGAAGTCATTCGGCATGACGGAGGTGTTCGTCGGGGTGATCCTGGTCGC
>JBEVOI010000010.1:0-5242 GCA_040507665.1 Burkholderiales bacterium | reverse complement strand
GACGACGTGCCTTCGCTGCGCGGAGCCATCGGTAACGTGATTGCGCGCTGCATGCAGGGCGACCCGGCCTACCCCAAGCGGGCGATCACCAAGGCGCAACTGGACGCAATGGTGAAGGCCACCAACGCGTGGGCGCGCTCGGGCAGGATCGACGCAACTTCCAATCTGAAAAAGCAACGGATCTGGCTTTTCCACGGATACAACGACGGCGTCGTCAAGTATCCGGTGAGCAACGCGGCATACGATTACTACATGCGCTTTATCGACCCGAGCCAGATCTTCTACAAGGACAATCTGAAAGCCGGCCACGCGCAGATCACCGATGATTGCGGCGAGGGGCAATCGGTGTGCAACCTGTGCCCACACACAGGCGGAAACTTCCTGAACCAGTGCCAGGAAGGCGCGAGCAACGTGTCCTATGATGCGGTCGGCAGCATGCTGCAGCACTTCTACGGCAGTCTGGAACCGAAGAACACCACCAACGAGCCGGCGGGGAAGATTATCCGATTTTCGCAGCGCGAGTTCGCGCGAGATGGCACCGGCGCGGCTCTGCCAATCCGCATTGCGATGGCGGAGGATGGGTACGTGTATGTTCCCGATGCGTGCAGCAAGGGGGAGCCCTGCCGCGTGCACGTCGCATTGCACGGCTGTCTGCAATCCGCCGACAAGATCGGCAACGCGTTCTACGAGCACGCCGGCTACAACGAGTGGGCGGACAACAATCATCTCATCATCCTCTATCCGCAGACGCAGGCCACGTTGCTGCTCGGCGTTCTGCCGACCAATCCCCAGGGCTGCTGGGACTGGTGGGGCTACAACGACAGTCCTTTCCATCCCTCGGGACGTTACGCGACGAAGCAGGGCCTGCAGATCGCCGCCATCCGCGGCATGCTGGATCGGTTGAGCGCGAAACAGTCGGCGGTTACGCCAGCGAGTGCAACTACTTCCGCATCCGGCGCACCGACGGGCCTCGTCGTCGGCGACTTCACCCATCAGCAGGTCGGATTGCGCTGGGATTCTGTCGCCGGGGCTGCCGGTTACAACGTGTACCGAAGCACAGCGGCCGGCGGGCCCTACGGTGAGGCGCAACGGGTGAGCGCGCAGCCGGTGGCTCGCACTGTCTTTGTCGACTACAAGGTCGACCCGACCACAAAGTATTTCTATGTGGTCAGGGCAGTGAGCTCGGCGAACAAGGAGAGCGCGGATTCAGGAGAGGTTGCAATTGTCACGGCGAAAACGCCGCCCACCTGCGACCCGTTCTTTTCATTGCAGAAGAACACGGCGGTGACGAAGAACAACAAGCCGACAACGGAGACGTGTCCGTGACTTCGATGTCATCCGGCGCCCCGCACCAATCTCGTCCGTCTATTCACCGCTCGCACTGATCGCAGCGCCTATGCGCCAGCCGGAACGGCCGGTGCACGGGGCGGTCTCGACTTCGCTGCTTTCGATGCAGAGAGTTCCGAAGGTGCGAAAACGGGCTCCACTACGGAGGGAAGACTCGCGAGGATGACCTCCGCCAGACGCTTCACCGTCTTTTCACGGGGATAGCGGTAGCGCCATGCCATGCCGATCACGCGGGTCGGGGCTGGGGGCGCAAACGGGCGAATGTGCACCAGGTTGCCGTTTACGGAACCCACGCCCGGGAGCGCCGCGAGCGCCGGTAACAGGGTGCACCCTATCCCTGCCGCCACCATCTGGCGCAGTGTCTCGAGGCTCGTGGCCTTGAGCTCTTCCCGCTCCTCCGATGCTGTGGACCCGCAGATGGCCAGCGCCTGATCGCGCATACAGTGCCCCTCCTCGAGCAACAGGACGTTTTGCCCGGCAAGCTCCTTCTGCTCGATCTCGTGCTTGTGTTCCAGCGGATGACCGACCGGAAGCGCGGTGCAGAAGGGTTCGCGAAACAGCGCCATCGTCTGGATGTCGTCGCCGGGGATGGGTAGCGCCAGGAGCAGCGCATCGAGCCGGCCCTGCCGCAGTCGCTCCAGAAGGTTGGCCGTCAGGTCCTCACGCAGGAACAGGTGGAGCTTGGGATAGGTGTGCCGGATCGTGGGCAGCAGGTGCGGCACCAGGTACGGGCCCAGGGTAGGGATCACACCGAGGCGCAGGGATCCCTCCATCGGGTCGTCGCCCTGACGGGCGAGCTGCCGGATGTCCTCGACCACCTTGAGCGCGATTCGCGCCCGCTCGATGATCTGTTCGCCGATCGGCGTCGGTATGAGGTAGTGCTTGTTGCGCTCGAATAGCGTGACGCCCAGATAGTCTTCCAGCTTTTTCAGCTGCGTACTGAGCGTCGGCTGCCCCACATGGCAGGCCACCGCAGCGCGACCGAATCGCCCCTGATCGGCAAGCGCTACCAGGTACTGCAGCTCCTTCAGCGTCATGGCTCCTCCTCTCCTGCATGACTATCTCGTGCTTGATGCCACTTGCTGGCGCATTTGCTGAAATCAATATCGGTTATCGACGAACACGTGCGATTCCACGTCCATCGCATGAACGATATCCATTATTGAAACATTGAATTTGCGGTCTGACCAGCCTGTTGCTTTATTAGGAGTTGAGGCGAAGACGTTTTCCGATGCGGAAGGACCGCTCATGAGTCGTCGCGTCACATCCAGGCGAAACCACGGGAAAACACTACCAATGAAGATCACCCGCCGCAGTGCAAATCTCTTGTGTGCCATCCCCATCGCGTTTCTCGGCACCACCGCATCCGCGTACGAGGTCGTGACGGTTTCTGACGGTGGCAAGATTGAAGGCAAGGTCACGTTTCAAGGTGCCGTGCCGACGAAGAAGATCATTCCGAACAAGGACAAGGAGGTATGTGGGGGTGTGCGGGAGGATCCGGTGATGCTCGTTGGGGCGGACAAGGGGGTGCAGGACGCGGTCGTGTATCTGAGGGAGGTGCCGAAGGGCAAGGCGTGGGGAAAGGAGGACAAGCATCCGCAGATCAACAACAAGAACTGCAGATTCGAACCGACGGTTCAGGTCATTCGCGCCGGACCGATCGACATCCTGAATTCGGATCCTGCACTGCACAACACCCATGGTTTCTACGGCAAGCGCACCGCGTTCAACCTGGCGTTGCCGAACGAGGGCGACAAGATCACCAAGAGTTTGGACAAGCCGGGGCAGGTGCGCATCGAATGCGACTCCCACGGCTGGATGCTGGCCTGGGTATATGTAGCCGACAGCCCGTATTACGCGGTGACCGGCAAGGATGGCAGCTTCAGCCTGACCGATGTGCCTCCAGGCGAGTACACCTTGGTCGCCATCCAGGATTACACCGGCGAGACCGAGACGCCGGTCACGGTCAAGCCCAAGGAGACGGTGAAGCTTGCGATCGAACTGAAGAAGAAGTAGCAGGGGAGCAGCGGGGTCGTCCCCCGGTGTTTCGGTGACAGGTTTCTCAAAGGAGGGGAACGCAAATGACCGAACGGATCAGAGACGAAGGAAACAAGGGATCCTGTCCCGAGCACACCGATCAACCGATGCGCATTACCCGGCGCACCTTCCTGCACAAATCGCTCGTGTACGGGACGGCCGGAGCGGCGAGCTTCGGCTGGTTCCCGCTCCTCAACACCATCGATCTTGCGTTCGGAGCTACCGATGCCCAGGCGTTCAAGTTCGCCTGGGTGTCCGACACCCATCTGTATCCGAAGAACGTCAACTCGCGCTTCGTGGAGAAGGCCACGCGAGCGTTCAAGGAAGTACAGGCGATGAATCCGCCGGCTGACTTCTTGATCTTCGGGGGTGATCTTTCGCAGCTGGGCGATCCGGTGGAGCTGCAGCTGGGGGCGGAGTTGCTGAAGGAGGTCAAGATCAAGCAGGTATTCATCCCCGGCGAGCACGACTGGTATCTGGACATGGGGGCGCTGTGGGTGAAGATGTTCGGCGCCAGCCCCTGGAGCTTCGATCACAAGGGCGTACGCTTCATCGGGCTCGACACCGTCAGCCGCGCCCCCGATTTCTGGACCTCCCGGAAGATGAGCGCGAAAGAGCGCATGGGCCACATGGCGACCCTGGACGGCACCTTGGGCGGGCCTTGGGCGGCGGTGGGGCGCGAACAGCTGGTGTGGTTGAACAGCGCGCTCGCGAGCTGGGGCAAGGACAAGCCGATCGTCGTCTTCACCCACAACCCGCTCTACGACTACTACCCGCCGTGGAATTTCTGGGTGCGCGACTACCGCGAGGTGCAAGAGACCCTCAAGCCCTACAGCCGGGTCACCAACATCCACGGCCACACCCATCAGGTGCTCTACAACCAGATCGGCAAGATGCGCTCGATCGGCATGCTCGCCACCTCCTGGCCATGGCCCTATGCCCCCGAGGGGGTACCGGCGCTCACCAAGGCCATGATCCGGGCCGATCCCGGTGATCCGTTCGACGGGGTGGGCTGGTCCAAGCTCGAAATGGCGTCCACGGGCACCGTGAACAACACCTACATGATGTGGCGCAAGCAGGTCTTTGCCGAGAATCCCTGGGATTCCGGGACCGGCGACAACGGCAACCAGATCCTGACTCCCCGCATCGCCGACCGTCCATAACAACGCCAAAGAGGAGAGATGACCATGAACGCCAATCGCGCCCGTTATGCCCTGCCCGTCGCAGGGGCCGCCTTGCTCGGGATCGTCTGTTCCGGCGGCGATCGGGTCTGGGCGCACAAGGACCCGACCACCCCTGAGCAATTGCAGGCCTTCCAGGATGCCTTCGTGGAAGAGGTCATCATCGGGGATCTGCTGTTCCATGGCGATGCGGCGACCGAGAAGAAACTCGGGGTGAGCCTGTCCAAGACCGGGATGGCGTGCGCCATGTGCCACCCGTTCGCTTCTGACACCCATCCCCAGGAGTTTCCCAAGTACCAGTCGCAGATGAGCGAGTTCGCGGCGCTGCGCGACATGATCAACTGGTGCATCGAGAAGCCGAACGAAGGCGAGAAGATCGACCCCAACGGCAGGGCGATGAAAGCCCTCGAAGCCTACATCTACTGGTCCAACCGGAACTCCAAACTCGACCCGGGACGGTACTAGAGCGCTGTAACACGGCGGGCCACGCTAGTGGGTTCCGCGGCAAGGTGAGGCGCGACGGATTCCTGCGCCACCGGGCTCGGGACAACGACGCAGAAACAATTGGTCCGCCAGAAGAATAGGGGAGAGGACATGGCCAGTTTGCGACCCGCCCAAGATGCGTTTCCCGATCTCGACTCCCTTGTCGATCGGGATCTCATCCTCAAGTGGATCTA
>JBEVOI010000354.1:0-2554 GCA_040507665.1 Burkholderiales bacterium | reverse complement strand
CCACCGTACCCGGTGGTCTCGAATCTCAAGCCGACGGGCTTGGACGCTTGTCCTGGATGTTCCTGCGTCTGCTGGTAGCTCGACGCACCATCCAGCAGGTCATTGGTGAATCGGGCGACGGTACGGACCTTCGCAAGCGGCTGTCCGCGCTCGAACGGCAGCAAGCCGACGCCTCGCTGACCGAAGAGCTCCGCCGAAGCCTCGGTGGTCAGCTCGATATTCTCAAGCAACGCCTTCTCCAGCGTACCGAGGCGGAACGAAAGCTGACCTACATCGACGCCGAGCTCGAACGAATCCAGCAGCAGGTCGAGTTGATCCGCGAACAGGCCGCGCTTTCGACCGACCCGGAACTCCTCTCGCAGCGCATCGACGAGATCACGGCAACGCTCGGTACCACCGGCCAGTGGATACGCGATCAGCAGCAGGTCTACGGCGCGATGGAAGATCTGCTCACCGATCCACCTCCGCTCGCGCCGGACGCGCGCGCGAGGGAGAGTCAGTGACCGAGACAGGAGCCACGGGTCCACACGCCAAGAGCTTCTCACGCAGAGGACGCTGAGAACGCCAGAGCTTATTGGTTTTTCTCTGCGTGCTCTGCGTGCTCAGCGGTGAAGGGCTTTGGTTCAGCGAATGGCGGTCGTGAGATGACAAGCGCTCGAATATCGGAGACAAATGCCCGACACTAACAACCTCCCGGCCTGGGCCGGCGAAATGCGCGACCTCTTCCGATCGGGGTCGGCCGCGCAATTCCTGCTGCACGGCAGCGTCTTCGACGTCGTGCCGCACGGTGGCAAGCTGCTCTCGGTCCCGGCCTTTCTCGAGCAGGTCATGTTCGCGAGCTACGACGTGGTGCTGCGCTACGACCGCAGCCGCGGCGTGCGCGCCACGCGTGGCGGCGAGGACTGGGGCGACTGGCTTCAGAACGCGCTCGGGCGCGAAGCCGCGACCCAGACGCTGATGCGCGAACCGGGTTCGGCGCTCGAGCTCATCGATCGGTATCTCCTGCGCACCCTCAACCTGCAGGCGCTTCCCGGCGGCGCTGCCGGCAAGCCGAAGCGAATCGCCGTGATTATCGAGTTCGCCGAGTTCGTGGTGCCCCGAGGCGATGCACTGCAACTCGGCGGACCGTTTGCCGCCAACACGGTCAAGGTCCTCGGCTGGGCCAACGACCCCGCCGTCGTCCAATCCAACATCGTCACCGTGCTCCTCAGCGAGGGGCTGCACGATCTCAACGCGCTCGTCGTCGAGAATCCCCACGCAGCGGCGCTGCATCTCCCGCTGCCCAACGAAACCGACATGCTGGCGTATCTGACCGCGCTTTCGACGACGCAGTTTCCTGATCTGATGGCAAAGTGCGACGTGCCAATCGAGACGCTGGCGGCGCGGTTGACCGGGCTCAGCCGGGTCGGCGCACGGACGGCGATCGCGCTGGCGCTGGGGAACGACAAGCGGGTTACCTCCGCCTGGCTCGGCCAGATCAAGAAGGAGCTCATCGAGCGCGAATGTCAGGGGCTGCTCGACTTTGTGGAATCCCCGTTCACGATGGATCACGTCGCCGGCATGGAACCCGTCAAAGCGTGGCTGCGCGAAGACACGGAGCTGCTGAAGAAGGGCGCGCTGCGGGCGCTGCCGATGGGGTACTTGATCTGCGGACGGATCGGCACGGGGAAGACCTTCCTGGTCCAATGCTGGGCAGGCGAGCTGGGGATTCCCTGCGTCGTCTTCAAGAACTTCCGCGATCGGTGGGTCGGTGCGACCGAGTCGAATCTGGAGAAGATTTTCGCGATCCTGCGCGCGCTCGGACAGGTGGTGGTATTTGTCGACGAAGCTGACCAGGCCGCTGGCAAACGCGAAGGCGGCGACGGCGACAGCGGGCTGTCGGGCCGCGTCTACTCCATGCTCGCCAAGGAGATGTCAGACACCCGCAACCGCGGCCGGATCATCTGGGTCTTTGCGACGTCACGACCGGACCTGCTCGAGGTCGACCTCAAGCGGCAGGGGCGCCTGGACGTGCACATTCCCCTCTTTCCGCCGGAAACGCCCGCCGAACGCGAAGCGCTGCTCCTCGCGATTGCCAGAAAGCTGAAGTTTCCTCTGGCGGCCGGGGATCTACCACCGTTTGCCGATGACCTCCGCCTCGGGGGGAACGAGCTGGAGGGTGTCCTCGTCAGAGCATTACGAACCCATGAATTAAGTCCCGAGCCCAAGCGCCCCGTCAGAGACGTGCTGGCGGAGCTCCTGCGTGAGGTGCGGCCGAACCCGCATACGAGGAAACTGGAGTACATGGACCTCGTGGCGGTGAAGGAGTGTACGGACGTGCGCTTTCTTCCGCAGCGATTCCGTGACCTGACGCCAGAGGAGCTGGAAGAGCGAATCGATGAACTGAGGCGGTTCGTGTAGGCACTCGCTGTTCGCCGCTCGTGTTCCGCGGCTCGCGGCTCGCAGTTCGCGGCTCGAAAGGCTTTTCTGATCCTCGTCGGCCGATTGAGATCTGAATTTTTTTGCGAGCCGCGAGTAGCGAGCCGCGAACCGCAAGCTGCGAGCCGCGGTTTGG
>JBEVOI010000350.1:0-9105 GCA_040507665.1 Burkholderiales bacterium | reverse complement strand
TTCACCTCGACCGTGGTGCGGTCCGGCCGGTAGAGGAGCATCGGCAGCACCGGGGCGAATTCGGGCGGAAGCTCGAAGCGAGCGAGCTGCGCCACATAACGCTCCTGCTGCAGCGCCTGCAGGCGCTTGCGCTCCAAGCTTGCCAGCGCCGCCTTGAGGGCGTCCGCCGGGGCGGCCTTGTAGCGGCCGCGCCCCTTCTTGTAGAAGTGGATCGGCGATTCATGTAGACGCACCAGTAGCGCCGCAGATTCGAGCGGCCCCGGCGCATGACCGAAGTAATCGCGGCCGAGCGCATCGAAGGCGAACTCCTCCGGTCCGCAGCACTGCCAGAGGAAATCGATGTCGATGTCTGCCGCAAGCCCGTGCGCGCGGTCCATGAAACCGTGCATGCCGGGCTCGCCGAAGCGGAACAGCACGTTCGATGACTTGACCTTCGCGCGCTTGCCGTGAGCGGTCTCGATCTGCAGCGAGGCGTTGTTGTCGGCGAGTATCGTGCCGACGCGGAAGCTGCCTTCTTCCTCGTAGAATACGTGCATGGTGGCGTTGCGAGACGTTTGCGTCCGCCATTTGGAGGACGTGGGGCCGGGGCGATCGTGCGCCGCCGCCCCGTCAGGAAGCGCGAATTATACCCCGTTGGACGCGGGCACCGCGACGCCGCAAAAGCGGAGCGCGTCGTCGAGATGTGCAGGAAAGGTATTGAGGCTGTGGTCACCCCCCGCAATCACGAGCTGGCGCGCACCTCGATACTTCTCCACCGCCTGCTGGTAGTCGAGAACTTCGTCGCCGGTGGTCGCGATCAGGAAATAGCGTGACGGATCCGCGAGCCGGTCCACCTCGAGCGACCGTAGCTCACCGAGATGATGCGCTTCGACCACGATCTCCTCGCCCGTGTATAGATTGCGGTGGCTGCCGACGTAATCGTCCAACAGGTCGTAGGGCCGCACGACGGGATTGAGCAGGACGGTCCTCAGACCATAGCGCTCGGCCACGTGCGTTGCGTAGTACCCGCCGAGCGAGCTGCCGATAAGCGCCACGTCGCCGTTCGCGTCCCGTACGATCGCGTCTACTGCCGCCACCGCTGCCTTGGGGTCACCGGGCAGCTTCGGACACTCGAATGCCCCTCCCAAGCCAAGCTCCGCGAGGCGCGCGGCGATGAGCCGCGCCTTGAACGACTGCGGAGCGCTGAGAAAGCCGTGGACATAAATGATCATGATCGCTCCGGCGGTTCATGGCCGCGCGAGGCGGGCCAGCAGCTTTTCATGGATGCCGCCGAAGCCGCCATTGCTCATGATGAGCACGTGGTCGCCCGACCGTGCTTCCCGCGCGATCGCTTCCACCAGCACGCCGATATCGTCCGCCGTCGAGCACTTTGCGCCCAATGATGCGAGCGCGGACGGGGCATCCCAGCCGAGGTTCGCTGTATAGCAGAACACACGTTCGGCGCGGCCGAGGCTCGCCGCGAGGCTGTCCGTCCATACCCCCAGCTTCATGGTGTTGGAGCGCGGCTCCAGTACAGCGACGATGCGTGCCCCGTCGACCCGGCTTCGCAACGCATCGATCGTGGCGTCGATCGCGGTGGGATGGTGGGCGAAGTCGTCGTACACGGTGATGCCGTTCACGACCCCGCGCATCTCGAGCCGTCGCTTCACATTGCGGAAGGTTGCAAGCGCCTCGATGCCACGAGCCACCGGCACGCCTGCGTGTCTCGCGGCAACGAGCGCGGCCAGGGCATTCATCCGGTTGTGTTCACCCGGCACGTCCCAGATGGCGGTTCCCTGAAGCGCCCCGCCAATCAGAACGTCGAAGCCGCCCCTGGTTTCGCGCGCGCTCCAGCTCGTCTCGATCCCGAAGCGCTCCACCGGCGTCCAGCAGCCGCGGGTAAGCACGCGATCCAGGTTGGCATCGCGGCCGTTCGAGACCACGAGTCCGTTCGAGGGTAGGGTACGCACGAGGTGGTGGAACTGGGTCTCGATGGCCGCGAGGTCCGGAAAGATGTCTGCGTGGTCGAACTCCAGATTGTTGAGCACGGTGGTACGCGGACGGTAGTGGAGGAACTTGGAGCGCTTGTCGAAGAAGGCAGTGTCGTACTCATCTGCCTCGATCACGAAGAAAGGGGAAGCACCCGGACCGACGCGCGCCGAGACGCCGAAGTTCTGCGGGATGCCGCCGATAAGGAACCCGGGCCGCAACCCCGCGTATTCGAGCATCCACGCCAGCATGGACGACGTAGAGGTCTTGCCGTGAGTGCCCGCGACCCCCAGCACCCACCTTTCGTGCAGGATGTTTTCTGCAAGCCACTGTGGACCCGAAGTAAAGCGTAGCGCCTGGTCCAGGATTGCCTCCATCAGCGGGTTGCCGCGCGTGACAACGTTGCCGACCACGAACAGGTCAGGCTTGAGCGCGACCTGGTCGGCGCCAAAGCCTTCGACGAGTTCGATCCCTTGCTCGTCGAGCTGAGTGCTCATGGGCGGATAGATTCCACTATCGCAGCCGGTGACGCGATGGCCAGCCGCGCGCGCGATCAGCGCAAGTCCGCCCATGAAAGTGCCGCAGATGCCGAGGATATGGATGTGCATGGGATGAAGGTAGAGAAGCCCGACGCTTCAGGGCGCGAGAACGCCGTGCATTGTAGCGCGGCGGGCACGCGGGATGCAGTTCCGCGAGCGTGGCACCCTTACTCCGCGCTCACCGAGCCAGCCTGCGAAGGCAGACTCCGTCAGTTCTCGTCGAGGGTCACCGACTGCTCCAAGTGGCGCACGTCTCCCCACTCCCCAAGGTGCCACTGCCCGGCCCCGAAGCAGAGGTGATTGACGCTCGCATTGAGCAGTGTGAACGCGCGCGGCCCGCAAAGCGGCAGCCCGGCGGCGTGACGGTAGACCTGGTCCAGCACCCCTCCGTGGGCTACCACCACGGCGCACTCCCCTGCGTGGCGGCGCACCAGCTCGTCGATGCAGGCCAGTACGCGCGCGGCGAACTGGCGTGTGCTTTCACCGCCAGGAAGCACGTAGTCCGGATCATCAGACTTGTATCCCGCGTAGACCTCAGCCAGCGTCTCGTGGGCCACGGCCTTGCTCACGCCCTGCAGCACGCCCAGATGGCGCTCGCGCAGTCGCGCATCCCTCGCGACCGCGTGGCCGGTGACCGCGCCGATGCGCTGCGCGGTCTCGAAGGCTCGCACGAGATCGCTCGAATAGAGCGCGTGGATCGGTTCCCCGGCAAGGCGCGCGCCGAGCGCGTCGGCTTGGGTGCGGCCGACATCGTTGAGGGGAACATCCTCGTGTCCTTGCAGCCGGCCGTCGGAGTTCCAGGCGGTTTCCCCGTGGCGGATCAGAACCAGTCGGGACAGTCTGTGGTTGAGTCTTTTTCTCATATCGCGCAGCCGGGTATTCGCTCAAAGCCTAGCGGACATCCGTCCGCACCGACTCGACCGGGCACGACGGAGGAGCGCTATTGTGCCACGCAGGACGCTTCCACCGAAGTCGTAGACCCGCGCCCCCTGCGCTAGCCGTGGAGAGAGTAACGCAGCCGCGCGGTCGCGCTGGTAATACCGGCGGTTTCGGGCTATTGTGCCGCGAGAGAGCCGCGAAGCGGCCGCCGGACGCCGTAGCCTGCAGGAGGAGGTCCCATTGAAAGTCGCGCTGTTCATTCCCTGCTTTATCGACGCGTTCTTTCCGGAAGTCGGCATCGCCACGCTCGAGCTGCTCGAGCGTTTCGGGTGCGAGGTGGTCTACCCGCTCGACCAGACCTGTTGCGGCCAGCCCATGGCCAACAACGGCTGCGAGGAGGACGCCGCGGGAGCCGAGGCGCTGTTCGTGAAGAACTTTACCGGCTACGACTACATCGTCGCCCCGTCCGGCAGTTGCATCCACCACGTGCGTGATCACTTCACGGCGATCGAACAGACCGAAGAGGTGAAGCGGGTGCGGGCGAACGCGTACGAGCTCGTCGAGTTCCTGCACGACGTGCTGAAGGTCGATGCGTTTCCGTGGGCCGAGTTCCCACACAAGATCGGGCTGCACAATAGCTGCGGGACCCTGCGCGCGTTGCGCACGGCGAAGATGTCGGAGATCAACGAGCCGTACTTCTCGAAGCCGATGGACCTCCTGAACAAGGTCAAGGGGATCGAGTTCGTCACCCCGAAGCGGCCGGACGAATGCTGCGGCTTCGGTGGCACGTTTTCGGTTTTCGAAGAGCCCGTGTCGGCGAAAATGGGCTACGACAAGGTGGCCGATCACAAGAACGCGGGAGCCGAGTACATCGTCTCCGCGGATTCGTCGTGCCTGATGCACCAGAAGGGGTGCGCCGGGCGCCTGGGGCTCGACATCCGGTTCATCCACATCGCTCAGATCCTCAACGGAGCACACGAATGAGAGTGAAGCGCGTCGATCATGCGGAGGCTGCATCCGAAGTCATCGCCTCGAAGGAGCACGTCGACTTTCACGACCACCGCCTCTGGGACCTGCGCAAGAAGCGGGACCGCGAAACGGAGTCGATCGGCGAATGGGAAGAGCTGCGCTCCATCGCCTCCGCGATCAAGGAAAACACGCTCTCGCACCTCGCCGATTACCTCGAGGAGTTCGAGCGTAACGCCATCGCAAACGGAATCCGGGTGCATTGGGCGGTGGATGGCGACGAGCATAACGAGATTGTGCTCGACATCCTGCGTTCGCGCGGCGCGAAGACGCTCGTCAAGGCGAAGTCGATGCTCACCGAGGAATGCGAGATGCGCCCCTACCTCGAGCGGCGCGGCATCACGGTGATGGAGACCGATCTCGCCGAGCGCATCCAGCAGCTGGACGACGAGCCGCCGAGCCATATCGTGGTGCCGTCGGTCCACAAGCTGCGCCAGGACGTGGCGAAAGTCTTCGCGCGCACGATCGGCACCGACGCCAACAACAGCGACCCGCATTACCTCGCCGAGAGCCAGCGCCAGGACACGCGTCCGTACTTCGTGCGCGCCGAGGCCGGCATGACCGGCTGCAACTTCGCCGTCGCCGAAACCGGCAGCGTCGTCGTCTGCACCAACGAAGGCAATGCGGACTTGAGCGCCAACCTGCCTCCGCTCTTCATTGCGTCGATCGGCATCGAGAAGCTCATCCCGCGCGTGCAGGATCTGGGCGTCTTCGTCCGCATGCTTTCGCGTAATGCACTCGGCTCGCCGATCACGCAGTACACGACCCACCTGCGCGCCCCACGTCCCGGCACCGAGATGCACTTCGTGCTTGTCGACAACGGCCGCAGCGAGCGGCTCGGGATGAAGGATTTCTGGTATTCACTGAAGTGCATCCGCTGCGGCGCCTGCATGAACACCTGTCCGGTGTATCGGCGCAGCGGCGGTTTGAGCTATGGCGCGACGTACTCCGGGCCGATCGGCGTCATCATCGATCCCACGTTCAACCTGCGGAAGTACAGCAACTTGCCTTTTGCATCTACATTGAATGGCAGCTGCACCAATGTGTGCCCGGTCAAGATCAACATCCACGAGCAGATCTACAAGTGGCGGCAAGTGATCGCGGCGCGCGGTCAACTTCCGTTTGTGAAGGAACAGGCGATGCAAGCTGCGGGCAAGGTGCTGGCCAGCCCGAAGCTCTACCGCGCCGCGGTGGAGGGCACCAACGTCGCGAGCACGCACCTGCCGCGCTTCATGATGTATTCGCGCTTCAATGCCTGGGGCCGGCAGCGCGAGGTACCGGACGCGCCGACGCAGACCTTCCGGCAGTGGTACGTGAAGAACCGCGGGGCAAAGGCCAAGGGAAAGACCAAATCATGAGCAGCCGCGAAGCCATCCTCGCCACCATCAGGAAAAACCAGCCGGAGCCGCTCCCGCTGCCGGACGTGCCGTTGTTCGACGCCGGATTGCCGCCCGCGCTGGAGACGTTCAAGGCGAGCCTCACGCGCATGGGCGGCAAAGTGGTTGATTTGCCCAAGGGTGCGGACCTCACTGAGTCCATCCGCCATCGCTTCCCGGACGCCAAGGTCTTCTGCTCGGCGACGCCGGAAGTGACCGGCGATCGAAACCTCGCGTCGGTGCGCCGCCCGGCCGAGCTGGAAGATGTCGACGTGGGCATCGTGCGGGCGCGATTCGGGGTCGCCGAAACGGGTTCGGTCTATCTGAGTGAGACGGAGCTCGGGGTGAATGCGATCGGCTTCCTGTCGCAGCACTTCGTCATCCTGCTCGACCCGAACGACATCGTCGGCAACCTGCATCACGCCTACCAGGACGCCGGATTCCGCCAAGCGCGATACGCGGTGCTGATGACCGGACCCTCCGCGACGGCGGACATCGAGGGTATTCTGATCCAGGGCGCGCAGGGCGTGCGCAGCTTGACGGTCGTATTGACTCCCCGCCGGTAGACCAGCGCGGCTGGCGGCTTAGCCGAGCAGTTCCGTGTCTTCGTGCGAATACGCGGGGCTCGAACAGCACAGCAACACGAGGGGCTCCGTCCCGGTGTTCTCCAAGCGATGCGGCGTGCCGGGCGGGATGCAGACGGTATCGCCCGGCCGAACTTCGAACGTCTCCGCACCCAGGGTCATGCGTCCCTCACCGCGGGTGAAGTGGTACAGCTCCTCGCTCGCGCGATGCAGATGGAGCAGCGTTTCGCAGCCGATGGGTACGGTTGCCTCCGCGAGACTCTGGACCCGGCTCGCGTGCTTTTCCGGGTGCATGAGTTCGCGGATGAGCGAGCCATCCTTCGTCACGAAGGGCTCCGCCGCGTTGTAGGTCGAAATCCGGAACATTCGTCATTGTAGTCCGGTGCGGATCCTGACAGCTCAAACGCGCGGCTTCACCGGTGCATGCCTTGCGGTTGTGGCAACCCGGGGCGTTTGCTAATCTCCCCCGAGCTCATCGTCTCTTCGGCTTCTGCGGGCCACCATGGGTCAGTGCGGGTGTCGCTCGCGAACCTCGACGACGAGGATTACGAGGTTGGTGCGTACATGCCGGAGGTCGCCGAGGAATACCTGGAAGCGTGGCATGCGGGCAAGGTCGGCAGGCACTTCAAGGTGATTCCATTGCCCAGTTTAGCGGCACGAAGGTCACGAAGGGCGAGGAAACTGGGGAAGAAGGCAGCCAAGGTAGCGAAGCCGAAGAGCGCTGCGAAGGCGACGAAGTGAGCAACGGCAAAGAAGCCGGTGAAGCCCACACGGACCGCGAAGGCGACGAAGGCGGCGACGCCGGCGAAGCTCGTGCGGCGGCCGCGTTAGGCGGATTCCGAGAGGGGCCGCTGCCCGTCGCTACGTCGAAGCCCCAGGCCTCGGGTTGCTGATGCAACGGTAGGCACGGGTCCGGTACGGAAAGCGGATGGGGTGACGCCCTCGGAGTGCCGGGTGCGATGCGATCAATGCATTCAGCTGTGCGGCGACGTCCGCCTTCGTTTCCGCTGGCAGCGCCGCGATGAAGCTGACCGAGAGAAATCGGTCCACGATCACCTCCTGCGCACTTCCCACGTGCTGGTAGACAAAAGACGTCTCCTCCAGATCCGCAAATAGCTCGCCCGCGAAGGGGCGGCGCCAGTCGCCCTTGTAGAAGCGCGGGGCATCGCCCTCGTGCGGTGTAATGATCTCGGTGATCGCGGCCACCCAGTCGACCGTTTCGTCGCGAACGTTCCAAACGAGGCCGAGCTTGCCCGCAGGTTTGAGCACGCGGTGGATTTCTTCGAGCGCTTCCTCTGTCGCAAACCAGTGAAAGGATTGAGCGCAGGTCAGCGCATCGGCTGACGCACTGCCAAGAGGCATGTCCTGGGCTGTGCCCGCCACGGCCTGAACGCCTGGAAGGGCACGGATCAGATGTTCCCTCATCGCACCGACAGGCTCGACGGCAACGATGCCGGCACCGGTCTGGACGAGCAACCGCGTGAACTTGCCCGTCCCGGCGCCGAGATCCACAGCGGTCTTGCCGGCGCTCAACTCCAGCTTGGTTCTGAGCCAGTCCAGGATTTCGTCTGGATAGTCCGGACGGCCGCGCGCATACTTTTCGGCTTCTTCGGAGAAGCCTCGAAGGGCGGCGGAATGAACGTCCGTCACGGCGAGGAGTCCTTGAAGGTAGGAGGCTCTGTGTCCTGGTAGTCTATAGCAGGCAGGTTGACGGCGCGACGAGCCGTGGCCCCTGCCATGGCATCTCTGGTCGTCGGTTGATCTGTTCGCCCGAGTGAGCCATAATGTTGGCTCAAATGAGCCAACCGAATAGGATCTCGATATGAAGACGACGAGCCCGCTGAGGGCCTCGCCGGCGCGAGGCGCGCGGCGCGACAAACTCTGGCGCGACCTCCTCAGCCGGCGCCTGCCGCTCGCCTCCCTTTACCCGTTCGATGCCATCGAAAGGGTCGAGCTGGTCAAGGAGGGTGTGCCCGCCGACCTGCTCGTGCTGATCTCTGAGGACATGGCGATCACCAAGGACAAGCTCTATGCCACCATCGGCTTGGCGCGCGCCACCGTCAACCGTAAGCTCCGCGACCGGCAGGTCCTGAGTCAGGACGAAAGCGAGCGTGTCCTTGGCATCGCACGTCTGGTCGGTCAGGTGGACACGATTGTGAAGGAGTCCGGCAATCCCGGCGGCTTCGATGCCGCCAAGTGGGTCGCAGCTTGGCTCGACAGACCCCAGCCGGCTCTGGGAGGCAAGCGCCCAGCCGAGCTGATGGACACCTCCGACGGCCGCAGCATCGTGTCCGACCTGATCGCTCGAATGCAGTCAGGCGCCTACGCTTGAGCGCGGATATCGACGTCTGGCGCATCGCTGCTGAGACCCCGGATTACGAAGCGCACGATCTCTCCGGAAAGGGCGCGGAGCAAACCGGCGGACGCTGGAATCGCAAGGGCACCCCTCTGATCTACACGTCGGTCTCGCGCGCTCTGGCTTGTCTGGAGACAGTGGTGCACTTGAGCAGCGGAGATGCGCTGCCGCTCAACCGTTATCTCGTGCAAATTCGAATCCCGATGGCGCTGTGGGACTCACGCGTCGGGTTCGATCCGGCGCATCACATTGGCTGGGATGCCGAACCGGCCGGCAAAGTCTCGATAAACTGGGGGTCCGCTTGGGCTCACGGGAAGGCGACGCTGCTAGCGGAAGTGCCGTCGCTGATTGTGCCGGAGGAGCACAACATCCTCATC
>JBEVOI010000334.1:0-4640 GCA_040507665.1 Burkholderiales bacterium | reverse complement strand
TCGCGTCGTCATCGAAGAAGCGATCGACATTGATGACGTAGACCTTTGCCCGCGGCTTCAATTTTGAGAGTAGTGGCCCGGCAAACACGGCATTCTCGAAGTCGGCGAAGCCTAACAAGTAATAGCGAATTGCGCGTGACGAGAACCAGTTGTCAGTCGCTGCTGCGGAGAACGCGAACTCCATCCGGCTGCTTCCGAGGAACAGCACTTCAGCATCAGCGGCACTGCGCTGAGCCTCAGGCTCGAGGTCGAACCAGAAGGCACCCCGGTCGTAATCTCCGAAGCCGGTCGCATGACAGTAGGCCAGATAATGGTTGGAGGCATATCCGTCGGCTGGACAGGCGAGAATACTCTGACTGCGCAACTTGTAGCCGAATGCGGCCAGAACGCTGCAGAGAAGAATGAGGATGTATAGAGCTGGCTTGGGCGCAAAAGGCCCGGTGTGGTTATCCTTGCGAACGCTTTCGGCTTTTCGGGTCGAACGAGAAGGCACAAACTGGAGAAAAAGTTGACCCGCTTTCATGGACACCTTGTTTAGCAACAGACATTCCTGCCCCGCAAACGCGACAGAGAAGGGGCTTGGAAGCTACCGAGTTGTCGCGGAGAACGGGGGTTCGAGTTTTTCGAGTCGGGATTCCGGCGAATCTGGGGGATGCTCGACGGTAAGCTCCGAATGAGTCCTGTGCCAACCCGATCCCCGGGATTTGCCGCCTCCTACGCGGTAGCTTTCTGCACAGGACCGCATCCAACGCCAGCTGATCCATTTGGACCTGCTGGGTAATTGCAGACCTATTGAGCGCCATTCGGCGCTCGTTCATTGCTTGATCGCTCGCCGATCCAATTCGATCACGTTGCTGAGGTATTTGCAATATCAAACCTGACGTCAGGGCTGCGGGACGCGCTGGCGAGGTGGAGCAAACCGGGTACGGTGCCTTCGTCCCGTGCTACGGCAATCGCGATCGACAGGATCCGGGTGCGGCAGGGGATGGGGCTTCTGACCGGCCTTGCCCTCGATCCGCACGGCGTTCCCGCCATCTGCAAGCGGACAAAATCTTGATCTTTTCTTGATCACCGGGTGATCCCGCATCCGCACACTGCCTCCTGAACGTACAAGGAACAGGAGGCAGTCATGAACCCGATCCGCGAGCAAACCCCGTCGCTTCTTCGTCATCGTTTCCGCGGTCGTTCCCGGCGCCCCTGGAGTTGCACTGACCTGCGTATGCTATCGGACTCCTACCGCGGCACCGGTGGCTGCAGCAAGGAAAACGGAAGCTATGGATTCCGGCCTGCGTTCCTCGACGAGGAGACGGGCATCGTCCACCGCGCGCGCTTCCCCGACGGGACGCCCGCACCTTTTCATCTGCTCGACGGCCTGCCCGACGAGGTGGTCGTCGGCCGCAGCGAGTCGGGGCGCGTCACCGCCGTCAAGGGATCGCTGGTGTCGGGCTTTGTCCGCTTCGGGAAGTTCTACACCCGCGACGAAGCGGCCGCTGCAGTACTGGATGCGCCGCCGAGCGCGGCCTGACGAGGTACCCGCGACGGATTCTTGAACTCTCCGTGAGCAGGACGTGAAACGCGCCGCTCAAACTGCATTCCAAGTCCCCCCCGGGCGCCCCGGAATATCAACCAAGGAGACCACAACGTGGATTTCTTCCTGCACCGCGCGACGAGTCTTGCGACTGCGTCGATTCCGCTCCCCGCCCGGGAGCGCTCCGCGGCGCATGCTCCGGACCGACACGCATTCCGGGCGTCTCCCGCCGCGCGATCGCTCGCGCAATGGGTACTTTGGCTCCTGCTGCTGATCCTCCCCGGATCGTTCCTGCTTCTGCCCGTGCTGTTCTGGTGGAGGAGCCGAGGCAACGGGAGAAGCACCCTGGCTTTTGATCGCGCGAACTAGCCCACCCCGTACCATCTGCGCGACAAGCGCCACACCAGCTCGTGAAGCTGCCTGCGGGCTGCACCGTCCAGCGGTATGGTGCAAAGCGCCACGTTTCCCTAGCTGCTCTGTTCGGCGCTTTTGCCAGATCCTTGACTTTCCTCCCGATCGGGATTAGACGGGGACTGGGCACGCCTAATCGGACCGCGAGATCCGGTATGGCCGTTGCCCAGCCCAAGTCAATAAGGAGGAAACAAATGAACGCTTCGGCCGGTGTCGTCTTGAACCGTTTCATGTCCCTGTTGCTGACGTTAGCCCTGCTCGGTGCTCCACTGGCACAGGCCAGGTCCGGGCCCAAGGAACAGGTCGCGGCTGCTACCGCGAAATGGGGTGAGCTCTTCGTCGACGACAATCCCGACGTGATAATGCCCTCTACGGCAAGGATGCCGTGCTGTGGGGCACGTTTTCACCTACGGTCCGGAACACCCCAGAGCTGATCCGGCAGTATTTCGAGAATACGTACAAGGCTCTTCCCGGCCACAAGGTTACCTTCGGCGAACAGTTGATACGCGTATACGGCAACACAGCGATCAATACCGGATACTACACGGTGTCCTACGTCAAGGACGGTGAGACCAAGGCGATTCCTGCGCGCTACAGCTTTGTTTACGTCAAGCGCGGGAACAAATGGGTGATCGTCGATCACCATTCCTCTGCGGTGCCCCTACCTCCGAAATGATCGGTCTTCGTCGTGGCTGACTTTCTCGAATCGGCCTTACCTCTGCGCCCACTTTCCCAGGGTATAAAAGCGCTCCGCCTCTAACGTCCTGGCCGAACGTCCCGCGTCATCATCGGACTTGCGCGTAAAGCTCAGCGCTCCAGGCGCGACGGCAAGGATGCCGGCGCGGGTCTCCGGGTCCTTCATCGCTTCCGCGAGGCCCTCGGGATCGGTCCACGCGAGCTGTCCCGACTCCAGCCGCGCGTAGACGCGGCCCGTTTCGCGGTTCGCAAAGTTGACGGTGGACAGCAGGCGCGCGCACCTCTCGAGGAACTGCGTGCTTTTTTCGGGCGTCATGATCTCGTGGTCCGGATAGACGTCTTCCGGGCGCTTGGCGTCGACGTTGATCTTCCGGTACCGATCGATGTCGAGCATGCACTTGACGTCCAGAATATTCATCTCCCGGTTCCACCCGAAGGCGATCGTTGTCGGCCTCTCTCCGAACGGTACGCTGTTGTCGAGAAACTCGTAATGGACCAGTTTTTTGGTTCGCAATGCCCAGGTGAAGAACAGATTGGGCATGCCAGTGAAGGCCTCGATGTTATGGGCCAGCAGATCGTCGACAGCCTTGTAGCGTCCGACCCGTAGCCCGCGCTGCCAAGCGCGTTCGACGGTAGCGTGCGGCGGCGTGATCATGAAGAAAAGGTAAACGAGATGACCGAACCGCGTCATCGTTTTGGTGTTTGCCTCGTCGATGTCAGGGGCAAAACTGTCGAAGCGGAAGCGGTCGATCAGCAGATGCGAAATGCCCACGCGCTCCCCTTTTCGCCCCATGTAGCGGTCCAGCTTGCGGTCGATGATGGCGAGCTCCCGGCCGGTGAGCATCCCGGCATACTTGTAGTTCTCGCCGAGGGCGTGATAGTCGAGCAGATATTGTCGCCAGATGTCGGGACTGATGAGCGCGAATTCGCTCCAGTCGACGCCAATCTCACCCGCGAGCTTCTTCTGAAACGGACGCATCGTGCTCTTGCCGGAAGCGGACGACCCTTTGGTGTTCAACACAACCGGCCGCTGCTGCACGGGCAGCAATGTGTAGTCTTCTTCCTGTGCAGCCTTGCGGAACCGCGGCTCGACGAGCCGGCCGATGACCTCGGCCCCGTGGTCGTTGCAGGCCATGCCGGTGGCGATCGGGGCGAGCAGGTTCGCGTCGCCCCACATGCGGCCGTACTTTGTACGCACGGCTGACACCACTTTGATCAACGCGTCGTAGGCAGCCTTGGCCAGCGGGTCCTCGCTCGACTGCGCCTTTGCCGCCCACTCGCCCAGGACGCGTTCTTCGCGCTCGCGATCGTCCTCTGCGTGCGGTCGGCTTTCCCTGCTGCCACGGAACCAGCGCAGGAAATCGAGCCTTCCGGACGGTTTGTCCACGGGTGCCGCCGGGGGGCGGAAGACAGCCGAAAGCTCCGCGTTGATCAGGGCCGAGAGCTTCTGCTCGACGTCGTGGTAGGCGGTGACGATCTCATTTATGTGCGGCGCGATGTGCCGCGTGAGGATTCTGTGGGTCATGCGCCGGAAATTCACTCCGAGGTCGTCGACTTCGGAGCCGTCGGGCACGGAAAGGTCGCCGGTCACGCGAATCAGCACCTCGTGCACCACAAGCCGTTCGGGCCGAAAGACCACGAGCTCTTCGACACCGAGCCCCGTCAGATCGCGCAACTCCCGAACGTGCTCGACCGTACTGAAGACGTGCTCCGGTCTGAAGATCGTCGACAGTGGGACAAGCCCTGACGGCAGGTCGGAGTGAATGCCCGGATTCCAGGGTCCGTGTTCGGTGCGCTCGGTACTGGAGACCTCGGTCGATGTGTCGTTCATCTCACGGAAGCGGGCGAAGGGGCGGGCGCTGTGCTATCGGCTACGCCATAAGGTAACCTGACCGGGCGCAGGGTGCACGTCGTTTTGGACCCTCTCCGTGCACGAGGAGCACGTAGTTGGCGCCGCGCGTTGCGCGCAGCGCCGGTCTCCTTATTCTGGCCCGGTTCTCACACG
>JBEVOI010000325.1:0-9384 GCA_040507665.1 Burkholderiales bacterium | reverse complement strand
CGATTGCCCGCTCCCAACTGCTCCTCCTGCTGATCGCCGTCGCCGCCATCTGGTTCGGCAACCTCGAATATCGCAAGCTGTTCCATCCCGACGAAGGACGCTACGCAGAGATTCCGCGAGAGATGGTGGTGAGCGCGGACTGGGTAACCCCGCGTCTTAACGGCATCAAGTATTTCGAGAAGCCACCTTTGCAGTACTGGGCCACCGCCCTCGCCTTTGAGGGCTTCGGCACGGCGCAGTGGACTTCTCGCCTTTGGACCGCGCTCACCGGATTTCTCACGGTGTTGCTGGTCTATGCTGCCGGGGTCCGCCTGTTCGGCATGGAAGCAGGTCTGTACGGGGCGCTCATGTTGGTGAGCAGCGCGGGTTTTGTCCTCGCCGGGCACATCAACACCCTTGACATGGGTTTGTCGTTCTTTTTGACATTCGCAGTAGTGGCGTTCCTGTTCGCACAGCGGAACGGGGCCGCGCCGCGAGAAAACTCGCTCTGGATGCACGTGGCCTGGGCGGCGGCGGCGGCGGCGGTACTGAGCAAGGGGCTCGTCGGCGCCGTCCTGCCGGCGGGTGGGCTGGTCGCCTACACGCTGCTGGCGCGGGACTGGGCGGTCTGGCGCAAGCTCCACCTCGTGACCGGCATTCTGCTGTTTCTTGCGCTCGCCGCGCCCTGGTTCATTCTGGTGTCGCTCGCGAACCCGGAATTTCCGCGCTTCTTCTTCATCCACGAGCATTTCCAGCGTTTCCTAACCACGGTCCACTTCCGCTATCAACCTTGGTGGTATTTCCTTCCTGTCCTCATCCTGGGCCTGTTGCCGTGGACCACGCTGGTTCCCCCCGCGCTGGCGCGGGCGTGGCGCCAGGACGCGGAGTTGAAAGATTTTCGCCCGCGTCGCTTTCTGCTCGCCTATGCGACCTTCCTGCTGGTCTTCTTCTCCGCGTCGAGCTCGAAGCTGGAGGCATACGTGCTGCCAATGCTACCTGCCCTGGCGCTGCTTCTTGGCGACCATGTGGCTAGGCTGGAGCCGAGTAGCCTGCGTTGGCATCTTGCTGTCGCCGTTCTCGCCGGGCTAGCGGTGCTGGCGGTCGCGCCCCTCTTGCAGGGTTTCGGCGCCGAACTCGGTGTGGCGCCGCTTCCCCCGGAATTCGCCCCTTGGCTCCAATGCGCTGGTGCCGTGCTGATCGTGGGTGGCATCTTCGGGATCGTGCAGGCGGGGTTGGGAAAGGCTCGTCCAGCGCTCATCGGAACTTCACTCGCGGCCCTGGTAGCGTCCCAACTCGGCAATACTGGGGCGGAAAGCCTGTCCCCGCGGCGATCCGGGTATGATCTCGCGGTAAAGGTCGCCCCCCTGCTCGGGCCGGAGACACCCTTATACAGCTTCGGCATGTACGAACAGACCCTACCCTTCTATCTCGGACGCACAACGACGCTGGTTGGCAGTGCGGAGGAGATGGCCTTCGGACTGGAGCACGAGCCGCAGCTATGGATCCGGAACCCGTTGGAGTTCGAGCCCAGGTGGCGTGCGCAGCCCGGCGCGGTCGCAATCATGCGACCGATGTACTTCGAGATCTTCGAGAAGCAGGGATTGCCGATGCGCGTGGTGGCTCGGGACGAGCAGCGGATCGTCGTGACGCGACCCTGAGAACGACCCGATGACGCCTGCCAGCTTCGGCCTCGTAATGATCGGCGTCTTGCTGAATGCAGCCGCGCAGCTCCTGCTGAAGGCCGGCACGAACAGCGTGGGCACCTTCGCCTTCAGCCTCGAGAATGCTGCGCCGGTCGGCTGGAAGCTGGCCACCGAGCCCCACATCCTCGGCGGCCTCATCTGCTACGGGGTCAGCGTTGTGGTCTGGATCATGGCCTTGTCCCGCGTCGAAGTGAGCATCGCGTACCCAATGCTGTCGGTGGGATACGTTGTCAACGCGATCGCCGCGTGGTACCTCTTCGGCGAAGCGGTGTCGGTGACGCGGCTCGCGGGCATCGGCATCATCATCCTAGGCGTGTACATCGTCGCCCGCAGCTGATGACTGCAACCCGCAAACCCGCAGCCGCCTTCGCTCCGGAGTCGCCGCCAGTACCCTATCTTCCGTTCACTCGCCCGAGCATCGATGAAGAGACGATCGCGGGCGTGGTCGAGGTGCTGCGCTCCGGGTGGATCACGAGCGGGCCGAAGGCGAAGCAGTTCGAGGCGGAGCTTTCCGCGTACTTCGGTGGGCGTCCCGTGCGCGCCCTCGCGTCCGGTACCGGCGCACTGGAACTGGCGCTGGAAATCGCGGGGATCGGGCCGGGCGATGAGGTGATCACCACCCCGCTCTCGTGGGTCGCTACGGCGAACGTCGTGGTGCGCGCGGGCGCGCGCCCGGTGTTCGTAGACATCGATCGGGCGACACGCAACATCGACCTCGGTCTCGTCGAGGCGGCGGTTACCGGCAAGACCCGCGCTATTCTCCCTGTCGATCTTGCCGGGCTGCCGGTGGACCGCGATCGTCTCTACGAGATCGCGCGCCGCCATCGGTTGCGCGTGATCGAGGACGCCGCGCAGAGCATGGGGGCTTCGTGGCACGGCAAGCGTATCGGCAGCTTCGGCGACCTGATCTGCGTCAGCTTCCACGCGAACAAAAACCTCACCACTGCCGAAGGCGGCTGCCTCGTGCTAAACGACGACGATGAAGCGCTGCGTTGCGAGCGGCTGCGCCTTCAGGGCGTGATCCGCTTGCCCGACGGCGAGCAGGAGGTCGAGGTTGCGGGCGCAAAGCTCAACATGACGGACCTCGTTGCGCGCATCGGGATTGGCCAGCTCGCGCGCGTGAAAGAGTTCACTGCGTGTCGCGTGAAACTCGCAAAGCACTACTTCGCCTGCTTCGACCGCGACCTCGGTTGCGAGCTTCCGCTCCCCGACTTCACGAATTCCAACTGGCACATGTTCCAGCTATTGCTGCCGTTGGAGCGCATGGCGATGACACGGGGCGATTTCATGCGTGCCATGCACGAGAACGGCATCGGGAGCGGAGTGCACTACCCGGCCATCCACCTGTTCAAGCTGTATCGCGGACTGGGCTGGCGCGAGGGACAATTCCCCAATGCCGAACGCGTCGGCCGGAGCATCGTCACGCTACCGCTATTTCCAGCGATGACCGAAGCCGACGTCGAGCGCGTCTGCGCGACCCTGCGCGACATCCTGCGTCCCAACTAGCGACCCATGCAGCGTCCGCTATCCGCACCCGAGGTTTCTGTCATCGTCCCGGTTTACAACGAGGAACCGGGCTTGCAAACGCTCTTCGATCGGCTCTACCCCGCACTCGACGAGATGGGTCGCCGCTATGAGATCGTGTTCGTGAATGACGGCAGCCGCGACCGTTCCGCCGCCCTCTTGCGCGCGCAGTTCCAGAAGCGCCCCGACGTAACGCGAGTCATTCTGTTCGCCGCCAATTTCGGCCAGCACATGGCGATCATGGCTGGCTTCGAGCAGTGCCGGGGGCAGATTGTCGTTACCCTCGATGCCGACCTGCAGAACCCGCCCGAGGAGATCCCCAAGCTGCTGGCGAAGATGGAGGAAGGCTACGACTACGTCGGGACCATCCGCCGCCTGCGGCAGGACAGCTTTTTCCGCCGCTACGCATCGCGCTTTCTCAACTGGGCCCGGGAGCGCTCGACCCGCATTCACATCACGGATCAGGGTTGCATGCTCCGCGCCTACAGCCGTTCGATCGTCGATTCGATCAACAGCTGCCGCGAGGTGAGCACGTTCATTCCCGCCCTCGCCTACACCTTCGCGCAGCGCCCTGCCGAGATCGAAGTCGCCCACGAGGAGCGTGCAGCCGGCTCGTCCAAGTACTCGCTCTATGCGCTGATCCGGCTCAACTTCGACCTCATGACCGGTTTCTCGCTGCTCCCCCTGCAGCTCGTCTCGATGGGCGGCATCGCGCTCTCGATCATCTCCGGCCTCTTCGTCGTGTTTCTTGCGATCCGGCGTCTCGTGCTGGGTCCAGAAGCTGAAGGGTTGTTCACCCTGTTCGGGATCGCCTTCTTTCTGCTCGGCATCCTGCTCTTCTCGGTCGGGCTGCTCGGCGAATATGTGGGGCGCATCTATCAGCAGGTGCGACATCGCCCGCGGTATCTGGTGGAAGCGGTGCTGGAAGCCCGCGAGGCAGCGGATGTCAGGAGCGGAGACGAGAACGTCGCGCGACTCGATTCGCCGCGTACCTCCGCCGTCACGCCACCCTCAAGATGACAAGCGCGGTCGCGTTCGCGTATCACAACGTAGGCTGCCGGTGTCTCCAGGTGCTCCTCGCCCACGGCATCGACGTGCCGCTGGTCCTCACCCACGAGGATACGCCGGGCGAGGATATCTGGTTCGAGAGCGTCGCGGACCTGGCTGGAGCCCACGACATCCCGGTCATCAAGCCCGATGACCCGAACGAAGCGGACATCGTGCGGAAGATCCAGCGTATCGCGCCGGACTACTTCTTTTCGTTCTACTATCGGCGCATGCTCGGACCCGGGCTGCTGGACATTCCGAAGCGGGGCGCGCTCAACATGCACGGCTCTCTGCTTCCGAAATACCGCGGCCGCGTGCCTGTGAACTGGGCCGTGATCCATGGTGAGGTCGAGACCGGCGCGAGCCTGCACTACATGACGGCCAAGCCCGACCAAGGGGATCTCGTCGACCAGTTTGCTGTTCCGATCCTTCCTGACGACCTCGCGATCGACGTTTTCCGCAAGGTCACGGTCGCGGCAGAACTGGTGCTGCATCGTTCGCTGCCGAAGCTCATAGCCGGCACGGCTCCGCGCATCCCGCAGGATCTCGCGCGCGGCAGCTATTTTGGCGGTCGCCGCCCCGAGGACGGGATGATCGACTGGAGCCGGCCGGCCGCGGCCATTCACAATCTGGTGCGTGGCGTCGCCCCGCCCTACCCCGGTGCATTCTGCACGAAGACCAGGCACCGGCTGCGGGTTCTGCGCACCGCGCGCATTGCGCCGCCGCGACCGTCCGCGGGGCGCGCGGCGCTGCACCTGATCGGCGATCGGGGCTGCGTCGAGTGCGGCGACGGCGAATGGCTGCGGCTGGTCGACTTCGAGCTTGACGGCGCGCCGGCGGACGCCCGTGTCCTGCTGCAGTCGCTCGGCCCCGACCCCGTTCCGCTCGCAGACCAATAACTCGCGCTCGACAACCTCATGAAGAAAATCTGCATCCTCGGCGTCAATGGTTTCATCGGGCATCACCTCTCCCAGCGCATTCTGGAGACCACGGACTGGGAAGTCTTCGGCATGGACATGCAGAGCGACCGCGTGGCCGACCTTCTCGCGCACAAGCGCTTCCACTTCTTCGAGGGCGACATCACGATCAACAAGGAGTGGATCGAATACCACATCCGCAAGTGCGACACGATCCTGCCCCTGGTCGCGATCGCGACGCCAGCCACCTACGTACGCGAGCCGCTTCGGGTATTCGAGCTCGACTTCGAGGCGAACCTGCCGATCGTGCGCTCCTGCGTGAAGTACCGGAAGCGACTCGTATTTCCATCCACGTCCGAGGTGTACGGAATGTGCCGGGACGCCGAGTTCGATCCCGACAATTCGGAGCTGATCCTCGGCCCGATCAACAAGCCGCGCTGGATCTACGCCTGCTCGAAGCAGCTGATGGACCGTGTGATCTGGGGGTACGGGATGAGCGGCGAGCTCGACTTCACGCTATTCCGCCCGTTCAACTGGATCGGCGCCGGGCTCGATTCCATCTACACGGCGAAGGAAGGCAGCTCGCGCGTGATTACCCAGTTTCTGGGTCACATCGTGCGCGGCGAGGACATCAAGCTCGTCGACGGTGGCAGCCAGAAGCGCGCCTTCACGCACATCGACGACGGCATCAACGCGCTGGTGCAGATCATCGCGAACCCGAAGGAGGTGGCGAGTGGGCAGATCTACAACATCGGCAACCCCGCCAACAACTTCTCGGTGCGCGAGGTTGCGCGCATGATGCTCGACCTCGCACTGACCTACCCGGAGTACCGCGACTCCGCGCAACAGGTGAGGCTGGTGGAGACCACCTCGGCGGACTATTACGGCCCGGGCTATCAGGACGTGCAGAACCGCGTGCCGAAGATCGAGAACACCTGCCGCGACCTCGAATGGGCGCCGCAGGTGCCCATGGACGAGGCACTCAAGCGGATCTTCGATTCGTACCGGACCCACGTGGCGGAAGCCCGCGGGCTGGTGGACTGACAGAGTCCGACATGGAGGGAGGTATTTTTCGATGACGTTAAAGCAGCGGGGTTTCCCCTCGCCTCCCTTTTCCCGCCGCCCGCGGTGATGCACGTCGCACTGAAAATCGACGTCGACACGCTGCGCGGGACGCAGGAGGGCGTGCCGCGACTGGCGGACATGCTGGAGAAGCACGGGGCTGGCGCGACCTTTCTGTTCAGCCTCGGTCCCGACCACACCGGACGCGCGATCAAGCGCGTGTTCCGTCCCGGCTTCGTCAGCAAGGTCTCGCGCACTTCGGTGGTCGAGCACTATGGGGTGAAGCAACTGCTGTATGGCACGCTCTTGCCCGGGCCGGATATCGGGCGGCGCTGCGCGGGCCTGATGCGCGGTATCGCCGATCGCGGGTTCGAGGTCGGTATCCACACCTGGGATCACGTGCGCTGGCAGGATTACGTGCAGGATCGAGACGAGGCATGGACGCGCCGCGAAATGCAGCGAGCCGTCGACCGCTTCGGCGAGATATTCCACGTCGCCGCGCGCACCCACGGTGCGGCAGGCTGGCAGATGAACGCACACGCCTACCGCCTGGAAGCGGAGCTCCGCTTCGACTACTGCTCCGACACCCGTGGGAGCGCACCCTTCCTGCCCGTGTGCGATGGGAAAGTCGTGGCGTGCCCCCAGCTCCCGACCACGCTGCCGACGCTGGACGAGCTGATCGGTCTCGACGGCATGGAGCCCGAGGGTGTCACGGGTCATCTGCTGAAGCTGACCGGTTCGGCATTGACCGACCACGTCTTCACGCTGCACGCGGAGCTGGAGGGCATGAAGCTCGCCCCAGTCTTCGAGCAACTGCTCGCCGGCTGGTCGCAGCAGGGATTCAAGCTCACGTCGACCCGCGCGTATTTCGAAACGCTCGATGTCACGCGGCTGCCACGGCATGCAGTTACCTTCGGCGGTGTGCCAGGGCGCTCTGGCACACTGGCGCTGCAGGGCGCGGCCGTTGCCCTGTAAAGCGATGTCATCCCGCGCCGGCTTGCGGAAAGCTTTGGTTTCTCCCGACAATAGATGCACCCTGACCTGAGGAGGCACGCGCGCAAATGCAGGACAAACCCCTACCCGACTTCTCCCTCGCGTCCACGGGCGGCAAGCACTTCAGTGGCGCCGCGCAGAAGGGCAAGCCGTTCGTGATCTACTTTTACCCCAAGGACAACACGCCGGGCTGCACCTCGGAGGGTCAGCAATTTCGCGATCTGCATCCGCAGTTCCGCAAGCTGGGGTGCTCCATCTTCGGTGTCTCCCGCGATAGCCTGAAGTCCCACGAGAGCTTCAAGGCGAAAATGGATTTTCCTTTCGACCTGCTTTCGGACGAGGATGAGGACGCCTGCGGGCTGTTCGGTGTGATCAAGATGAAGAACATGTACGGCAAGCAGGTGCGCGGCATCGAGCGCAGCACCTTCGTCGTCGACGCCAAGGGCGTAGTCCGGAAGGAGTGGCGCGGGGTGAAGGTGCCCGGCCATGCGCAGGAGGTGCTCGATTTCGTGAAGACCCTCAAGTAAGGGGCCCCGATGACCAAACAGAAGACCGTGCCGGTCGTAACCCGGCTGCGAGCCAGTGCCAAGCTTTTCGTGCTCGATACCAACGTGCTCATGCACGACCCGACGAGCCTGTTCCGCTTCGAGGAGCACGACATCTACGTGCCGATGGCAACGCTGGAGGAGCTCGACAATAACAAGCGGGGCATGTCGGAAGTATCACGCAACGCGCGCCAGGCGAGCCGTTTTCTGGACGAGATCGTCACCCACTCGGGAGCGACCATCGAGGAAGGCATTTCGCTGGAGACGCACGGCACCAAGCAGGCGACGGGACGGCTCTACCTCCAGACCGAGGCCATCAACGGCGAGCTGCCGGCGCGACTCGCGAGCGGAAAAGCCGACAACCAGATCCTCGGCGTGGTGAACTACCTTCAGGAATCCTTCGAGCGGCGGCAGGTGATCCTGGTGTCGAAAGACATCAACATGCGCATCAAGGCCCGCGCGCTGGGCCTTGCCGCCGAGGACTATTTCAGCGACAAGGTGCTGGAGGACACGGACCTCCTCTACACCGGCGTGCGCGAGCTGCCGGAGGATTTCTGGGAGCAGCACGGCAAGGAGATGGAATCCTGGCAGCAGTCCGGCCAGACGTTCTACCGCGTGCGCGGGCCGCTCTGCTCGCACTTCCTAGTCAACGAGTTCGTCTACCAGGAGAGCGACAAGCCGTTCTATGCGATCGTGAAGGAGCTGTCCGGCAAGACCGCGATCCTGCAGACGCTCAAGGAATATTCCCATCAGCGCAATAACGTGTGGGGGATCACCGCCCGCAACCGCGAGCAGAATTTCGCGCTCAACGTACTGATGAATCCAGAGGTGGATTTTGTGAGCCTCGTCGGGCAGGCCGGCACCGGCAAGACGCTGCTCACGCTCGCGGCCGGCCTTACCCAGACGCTCGAGCTGAAGGTCTACTCCGAGATCATCATGACCCGGGTCACGGTGCCGGTCGGGGAGGACATCGGTTTTCTGCCGGGCACCGAGGAAGAGAAGATGACGCCGTGGATGGGCGCGCTGGAGGACAACCTCGACGTGCTCAACAAGTCCGACGACGACGCAGGAGAGTGGGGCCGGGCGGCGACCCGTGACCTGATCCGCTCGCGCATCAAGGTGAAGTCGCTCAACTTCATGCGCGGCCGCACCTTCATCAACAAGTTCCTGATCATCGACGAGTGCCAGAACCTGACGCCGAAGCAGATGAAGACGCTGATCACCCGCGCCGGACCGGGCACCAAGGTGGTATGCCTGGGCAACATCTCCCAGATCGACACGCCGTACCTCACCGAGGGCAGCTCCGGACTCACCTACGTGGTGGATCGATTCAAGGGGTGGATCCACAGCGGGCACGTCACGCTGCAAAGGGGCGAGCGCTCGCGTCTCGCGGATCACGCAGCGGAGATTCTCTGATTTCACCTGCTGAACACCCCCCAGGACCGCCCGCGTAGGCATGACGCCCGCCTCGCTCCCTCAACTCCTCACCCGGATCACCACCGGTGTCTACGTCATCGGCGTCGCGCACGGGGAAAAACGGAATGCGTTTACGGCGGCCTGGATCACGCAGGTCTCGTATTCGCCGCCACTGATCGCCCTCAGCATCAATCCCGA